>JBKDQQ010000193.1:0-6992 GCA_046341775.1 Planctomycetia bacterium | reverse complement strand
GTCCAGCCCTTGCCGTCGCCCTCGTCGGGGCGCGCCGTGGCGCGCACGCGCAGGATCGCCGTCCCCCCAAGCGCGGGCGCCGCGAGCTGCGCCACGAGCTCGCCGCCGGAGGCGACCAGCGCGGAGGTCGCGAGCTGCACCGCCGACACGCGCGGCAGTTCCAGCCGGCCGACGTCGGCGTTGCCCGCGTCGAACTCCTCGATGCCGACGAGGCGCGCGGCGTCGAGCCACGCGTCGATGCGCACCACGCGGCCCCCGTCGAGCCGCGTCGCCGACAACGAAAGCAGCGTGCCGTGGTTGACCGCGCCCACGCGCGGCGTGGCCGCGCCCGCGTCCGTGGCGATCTCGATGTCGAAGCCCGCGAGGAAGGGCGTCGATTCGAGCGTGCCGAGGCGCGCGACCTGGCCCGGCAGCACGCGGCGCTTGCCGCTGGCGGATTCGACCAGCCGGCCATCGACCTCGAGGCGCGCATCCAGCTCGATCGACAGCAGGGCGGCCTGCGCATCGAACTCGGATCGCGCCTGCGCCATGGACTGCAGGGCGGCCGCGTCGCCGCGGCACAGCAGCGCGCCATCGAGTCGCACCACCTCCAGTTCGCCGGCGGCGCGCGCGCGCGCCTCGAGCAGTTGCGCGTGCTTGTCCCACGGCCAAGGCGCGCTCGCCTGGCCTTCGGCGCGCGCTTGCGCACCGCCGCGCCACCAGGTCTCGATGTGGCGCGCCGGCGTCCACGGCGACTCCGCGGGGCGCTCGATGCACAGGGCGGGCGCGTCCACGCGAGTCCAGTCCGAGGAGAAGGCCGGGAGGAAGGCGATGAGCATGGGGCGACTCGGGGTTGGGGCGCGCGAGCCGTCGGGCCTGCGCCGGGAAGGGGAGTCTAGTGCGCCCGCCGCGTCGCGACTACGCGCTGGTGCATGGGGGTGGCGCTTTGTGTAGAAGGGAGCCGCATGCAGCCGCCTTCCGACAACGAGCCGCGCCTCTACACGCTGGCCCAGATCCAGCATGTGCTCAAGGTCGAATTCGCCCGAGCCCGGCGCTATCGCTACCCCTTGTCGCTCGTGCACGCTTCGATCGACGGGCTCTCCGCCTTGCGCGAGCGCCACGGGTGGGAAGGCAAGGAGGCGGCGTTCGCGGCCGTGGCCTCGCTGCTGCACGGCTTGACGCGCGCCAGCGATTGCGCCGGACGCCTGCCCGACGACAGCTTCCTCGTCGTCGTCCCGCACACCGACGCGGCCGGCGCCGCGCGCCTGGTCGAGCGCATGCTCGAAGGCGCGCGCGAGTTGCGGCCGGGTGGCGCGCTGTCGGCCGAACGACTGACCTTGTCGTGCGGGCGCACCACGCTCGCGGGCGACGAGGTGCTCTACCAGGACCAGCTGCGCGGCGCGGCGGAACGCGCCCTGCGGCGCGCGCAGGCGGCGGGCGGGGATCGCGGGTCGGACGAGCCCCCGGTCGCTTCCTGAGGGAGTCCGGCCGCGCCTGGACGAGTCCTTCCCGGCGAGACGGCGTGCCACGCGGACGCGTCCAGACTAGGCTAGGGCGAGATGCGCATCCTGCTCGCCGAGGACGAAGAGACGATCGCCGTCACCCTGGGTGACGCCCTCGAGGCCGCCGGCCACGAGGTGTTGCACGCCCCCGATGGCCAACGCGCCATCGAGCTGCTCGAGTCCTCCGTGCGCATCGATTGCGTGGTGACGGACATCCGCATGCCGCGACGCGGCGGCATGGAGGTCCTCGCGCGCGCCAAGGAACTGGATCCCGCGCGCCCCGTCGTCGTCGCCACCGGCTTCGCCTCGGTCGACCAGGCGGTCGAGGCCATGCGCATGGGCGCCGCGAACTACGTGCAGAAGCCGTTCCGCAACGAAGCGCTCGTGGCCCTGCTGGGGAACTTCGCGCGGATCCAGGAGCTCGAGCGCGAGAACGCCGGCCTCAAGGCCGCCGCCTCGGGTTCGCACAGCCTCGCGGGCGTGGTGGGTGCCTCGCCGCGCATGGCGCAGGTCTTCCACCGCCTGCGCACCGTCGCGCCGGGCGAAGCGACGATCCTCGTCGAAGGCGAGTCGGGCACGGGCAAGGAGCGCGTCGCGCGCGCCATCCACGCCTTGTCGTCGCGCGCCAAGGGTCCGTTCGTCGCCATCGGCTGCGGCGCGCTGCCGGAGACGCTGCTCGAGGCGGAGCTCTTCGGCCACGAGAAGGGCGCCTTCACGGACGCCAAGAAGGAGCGGCGCGGACGCTTCGAGCTCGCGCATGGCGGCACCTTGTTCCTCGACGACGTCGACGACCTGCCGCTCGCCATGCAGGTCAAGCTGCTGCGCGTGCTGCAGGAGCGCGTCATCGAGCGCCTGGGCGGCGAGTCGAGCCTGTCCGTCGACTTCCGGCTGGTCGCAGCGACGAAGGTGCCCCTCGCCGCGCGCGTGAAGGAGGGACGCTTCCGCGAGGACTTGCATTGGCGCCTGCACGTGGTGCCCATCGTGCTGCCGCCCTTGCGCGAGCGCGCGGGCGACGTGCCGATCCTCGCGGCGCACTTCCTCGAACGCCACGGCGGCGGACGCCACCACATCCCGCGCGCGACGCTCGAGGCGCTCGAGCGCCATGCGTGGCCGGGCAACGTGCGCGAACTGGAGAACGCCTTGCTGCGCGCCATGGCGCTGGCGGGCGGACGCGCCGAACTGCTGCTCGAGGACCTCTTGGATGGCGTCCCGCGCGCGGCCGCGGAGCCCGCGGCCGCGACCGTGGCGCCAGCCGCGGAGGCGTCCGCGCCCGGAGCGCTCGCGCCTCGTCCCGTGCCGGCGCACTCCGCCGATGGCGCGCTGATGCCGTTGCGCGAGGTGATGCACCTGCACGAACGCGAGCACTTGAAGCGGGCCTTGGCGGCGACCGGCGGGCGCAGGCAGCAGGCGGCGCAACTGCTGGGGATCTCGCGCAAGGTCCTGTGGGAGAAGCTGCGCGAGCACCAGATCGGCGGCGACGAGGATCCGTCGTGAAGACGGACGGCGTGCGTGCCGCGCACGAGATCGACGGGCGTCTCGGCGTGCTCGTCGTCGCGGACCTGCACCTCGACCTGTCCGACGAGCGCGGCTGCGACGCGTTCGCGCGCGGGTGCGACGCCATGAGGGGCATCGCGCACCTCGTCGTGCTGGGCGACCTGTTCGACGCGTGGGTGGGGCCCGCGCATGCGCGCCTGCCCGCGGCGCGCACGTTGATGGAGGCCTTCGCGCGGCTGGCGGGCCGCGGCGTGGCCGTGCACCTCGTGCACGGGAACCGCGACTTCCTGCTCGACGAGGCGACCTTGGCGGGGTGCGGCGCGCGCGTGCATCCCGACCATGTGCTGGTGCGCGCCGGCGAGGTCGCCGCGCTGCTGGTGCACGGCGATCGCGAGTGCACGCGCGACCACTCCTACCAACGCCTGCGGCGCGTCTTGCGCAGCCCGCTCGTGCGCGCCTTCGCCCGGCGCGCCCCGTTGTGGGCCACCCTGCCGCTGGCGCGGCGGCTGCGTCGCGCTTCCGCAGGCGCCGTGTCGCGCAAGCCGGTCGAGGAGAAGTCGATCCAGCCCGACGCGGTGCGCGCGCGGGCCGCGGCCCACGCCGTGCCGGTCGTCGTCTGCGGGCACGCGCACGAATGGCGCGACGTCGACCTCGGCGGCGTGCGCTGGATCGTCCTCGACGCGTGGGGCGCCGGGGCGCGGGACGCGCTGCGCATCGACGGCGAAGGCTTGTCGGCCGGCACCGCCCCGCGCGCGTGACGCCGGACCGGCGGCTGTGGCATAGTGTCGGGCGATGATCATCGCCATCGACGGCCCGGCCGGCGCCGGCAAGAGCACCGTGGCGCGACGCTTGGCGCGCGAGTTGGGACTCTTGTTCCTCGACACCGGCGCGTTGTACCGCGCGGTGACCTGGACGGCCCTCGAGCGCGGCGTGCCCCTGGAAGACGCGGCCGCGTTGGGCGCCCTCACTCGTTCCGTGGCGCTTTCCTTCGACTCGGCAGGTCGGGTGATCGTCGACGGAGTCCAGGGCGAGCCGCACATCCGCTCGCCCAAGGTGACGGCCAACGTCTCGCAGGTGGCGGCGCACCCGAGCGTGCGCGCGGCGCTTCTGCCGTTGCAACGGCGCTTCGCGCATCCGCACGGCCTGGTGGCCGAGGGGCGCGACATGGGCACCGTGGTCTTTCCGCATGCGGACGTGAAGGTGTTCCTCGTCGCCTCCGTGGAGGAGCGCGCCCGCCGGCGCGCGAACGAGGTGGGGGAGCCCGAATCGCAGGGACGCATCCAGGCGGAGATCGAGCGGCGCGACCACCTCGACGCCACGCGCGACGACGCTCCGTTGCGCAAGGCCGAGGGCGCGGTGGAGATCGACACCGACGGCTTGTCGCAGGACGAGGTCGTCGAGCGCCTGCTGCGGCTTGCCCGCGGCGCGCGCGCGGGCGATGCGCTGCGACACGAGGCGTCCTCCTGATGTCCGCGCCGCGCCCGACGCTCGCGACGCCCGATTCCGCGGCCGGATCCGCGCGCCAGCCCGCCGGCGAACCGCCGGCGCGCGTGGACATCACGCCGACCTACCGCGCCTGCAGCTTCGGCGCGCGCTGGTTCTGCCGCATCTACCACCGCGTGCGCGTCGAGGGGCTCGAGCACGTGCCGGCGAGCGGCCGCGTGCTGCTCGCGAGCAACCACACTTCGTGGCTCGACATCCTGCTGCTCGGCGGACTCGTGCCGCGCCACGTGGCCTTCGTGGCGCGCGACACGCTGGCGGATTGGCGCTGGCTCGGGTGGACGATGGAGCAGTGCCGCGCGATCCTCGTGCGGCGCGGCGCGGGCGACCGCGGCGCGTTGCGCGCGATGGTGGCCCACCTGGAGGCCGAGGACTGCGTGGCCATCTTCCCCGAGGGCACGCGCTCCAAGGACGGCCGACTGGTCGAGATCAAGGGCGGCGCGTTGATGGCGGCGCGCCTCGGTCGAGCGCCGATCGTCCCGGTGGGGATCGAAGGCGCGCACCGCGCCTGGGGGCGCGGCATGGCCCTGCCCCGGCCGCGGAAGATCGTGATGCGCTGCGGCGCGCCCATCGATCCGCTGGACCCGCGCGCGGTGGAACTGCTCTCGGAGCGCATCCGCGAGCTGTCCGGCGAGACGCGCCGCGCCGGCGCCTGAGGAGCGCGGCTCGAGTCTCGCGCACGCGCGGCCGAGGCGCCGCCCTGGCCGCCATCCAGGACGGGCCGGAGGGCGCATGGACGCGCAAGCGCCGCTCAGGTAGAGTGTTCGGCCTTGCCTAGCGCCGCGCCGCCCCTCCGACCGGGGGTCGGCGACGCGTCGCCGAGGCCTTCGCAGGCGACGCACCCGGTGTCCGGGGGCGAGCGCCACCCACGGACCCAGTAGACGACACATCCCACCTCCCGAATGGTTCCCGCCTGGAACAAGCTCAAGCAGTTCGACCTCTCGCAGGACGAGCTCAACTCCCGCCTCGCCGCCGCCTTCGGCGGCATGACCGACAGCGTGCTCGACGATTTGTTGACGCTGTCCATCAAGGACATCGTCCCCGGCTCGATCGTGATCGCCAAGGTCGACTCGGTCGACGAGCGCTCGGGCATGGTCGTGATGGATGTCGGCGGCAAGGCCGAAGGCCAGATCGCCATCTCCGAATTCGGCGAGGTGCTGCCCAAGGCGGGCGAGACCTACGAGGTCTACTACGAGGGCCTCGACGACAGCGACCAGGCCAACCTCTCGAAGCGCCGCGCCGACCGCACGCGCGCCTGGGAGCGCGTCAGCACGAAGTACAAGGAAGGCGACGACATCCAGGGGGTCGTCCAGCGCAAGATCAAGGGCGGCCTGCTCGTCGACGTCGAGGGCGTCAACGTGTTCCTGCCGGCGAGCCAGGTCAACCTGCGCCGCACGGCGGACGTGGGCGACTTCCTCAACGAGCCGGTGCGCGCGCGCATCATCAAGATCGACTCGGAGCGCATGAACATCGTCGTGTCGCGCCGCAAGTTGCTCGAGGAGGAGCGCCAGAAGGCCAAGGAGCTGCTGCTCACCGACATCAAGGACGGCCAGGTGCGCCGCGGCACGGTCAAGAACATCGCCGACTTCGGCGTGTTCGTCGACCTCGGCGGCATCGACGGCCTGCTGCACATCACGGACATGTCGTGGGGCCGCATCAACCACCCGAGCGAGATGGTCAAGCTCGACCAGGAGATCGAGGTGGTGGTGCTGCGCGTCGACCAGGACCGCGAGCGCATCGCGCTGGGCCTCAAGCAGAAGACCGCCAGCCCGTGGGACGGCATCGAGTCCCGCTACCCCGTGGGCAGCAAGCACACGGGCGAAGTGGTCAACATCATGTCCTACGGCGCCTTCGTGAAGCTCGAGGACGGCGTCGAGGGCCTGGTGCACATCAGCGAGATGAGCTGGACCAAGCGCATCAACCACCCGAGCGAGCTCGTCAAGTCGGGCGACAAGGTCGAGGTGGTCGTGCTCGAGTACAACCACCAGAAGCAGGAGATCAGCCTCGGCATGAAGCAGGCCGAGATGAACCCCTGGGACATGGTCGAGCAGCACTACCCGCTCGGCACCGTCATCGAAGGCACGGTGCGCAACCTGACCTCGTACGGCGCGTTCGTCGAGATCGAGGAGGGCATCGACGGCCTGCTCCACGTGTCGGACATGAGCTGGACCAAGAAGGTCACGCACCCGTCCGAGATGGTGAAGAAGGGCGACAAGCTCCAGTGCGTGGTCCTCTCCGTCGACAAGGAGAAGAAGCGCATCGCGCTCGGCCGGAAGCAATTGACGCCCGACCCGTGGACGGACTCGATCCCGCAGAACTACCACGTGGGCGACCTGCTGTCGGGCTACGTGACGAAGATCACCAACTTCGGCGCGTTCGTGAAGCTCGAGGACGGCGTCGTGGGCCTGGTGCACATCAGCGAGATGAGCTGGACCAAGCGCATCAACCACCCGAGCGAGCTCGTCAAGTCGGGCGACAAGGTCGAGGTGGTCGTGCTCGAGTACAACCACCAGAAGC
>JBKDQQ010000192.1:0-16965 GCA_046341775.1 Planctomycetia bacterium | reverse complement strand
CACCACCTTCCACGTCGTGCCACCCGCCACGTCGTGCCGGCTTCAGCGTTGCACCACTTCGCCGTCGCCGCGCACGCGCCTCGCCATCGCGCCGACCCCGCGCACGCCAAAGACTCGCCGCCCCGCTTCGCGCAGGGTGGCTGGCCTCGGCGGTCGGGTCTGGTGCACCGGCGAACGGGCATGGGCCGGTGGATGGATATGTGAACGGAAGATGTGGACGGAGCAGGATCGACCGGCGGGCAAAGTGCCGCCGGTGGCCCAGGCTTCGCGGAATGGCGCGTTGCACGGTCTCGCGTCCAGGCACGCGCCGGCTCGCACTCGGCGCATCGGCTCGCGTGGTCATGCTCTTCTCGCGTGGTCATGCTCTTCTCTCGTGATCGTGTTCCTGAGGAGATCATGCTCCTGAGGAGCATGGTTCCGAGGAGCATGCTGCTTCGGGAGCCCCTCCCGCTTGGGCCTGCGGCTCGCGCGCGCCGCGTTCCGCAGGCCGCCGCGTTGCCCAGGTTCTTGGCCGCATCTGGTCGTCGCGCTTGCTCGCGGTCCGCTCGGCGCGCGGGCGTTGAACAACGCGCGGGTGTAGTTCAATGGTAGAACGTCAGCCTTCCAAGCTGAACGCGTGGGTTCGATTCCCATCACCCGCTCCAACCCGCGCACTGCCCGGTTCCCGGCCGGCTTGTCCAGTTTGCTTGACGTCAAGGCGGCTTGACGTCCGGCGGATCGGGATCGCATCGCACACCCGCGCGCGCGGCGCGCGGGCGACGCTGCTGTAGCTCAGTGGTAGAGCACTTCCTTGGTAAGGCAGAGGCCATGGGTTCAATCCCCTTCAGCTGCTCCACTCTTCGCCGCGCGCATCGCCGCCGGCGCGCCGCGCCCGGTGGAGTCGCCGGGCGGAGTCGCCGGGCGGAGCCTGCCGGCGGGGCGCGAGGGCGACGGCGACCGCCGAGCTCCGCACGGATCCCGGCTGGCGGATGAAGTTGGAGGAGGAAGGGGGTGGCGCGAGGCGTCCTGCATGGACGCCCTGCGCCGCGCGCACGCACCACGGGCGGGTTCGCCCGCCAGTCGCCGCGCGCGCCACGCGGGACACCGCGGCGGCGCGCGGGGCTGCACGCGAAGCAATCGGAATCGACAACCAAACCTAGAGACAAACAGAACAGCCGCAGCCCCATGGTGGGGAGGCGGATGCAGACAAGGGTCAAGCGGCCCGCAACGGATCCCAGACACACATGGCAAAGGACAAATTCCAGCGGACCAAGCCACACGTGAACGTGGGCACGATCGGTCACATCGACCACGGCAAGAGCACGCTCACCGCGGCCCTCGCGGCCCGCTCCGCCCACAAGCACAAGACGAAGGTCAAGAGCTACGCCGAAATCACCAAGGGCGGCACCGTCCGCTCGTCGGACAAGACGGTGACCATCGCGGCGTCGCACACCGAGTACGAGTCGAACACGCGCCACTACGCGCACGTCGACTGCCCGGGACACGCCGACTTCGTCAAGAACATGATCACCGGCGCCGCCCAGATGGACGGCGCGATCCTGGTCGTGTCGGCCGCCGACGGCCCGATGCCCCAGACGCGCGAGCACGTCCTGCTCGCCCGCCAGGTGAACGTGCCCTACATCGTGGTCTTCCTGAACAAGGTCGACCTGGTCGACGATCCGGAACTGCTCGAGCTGGTCGAGATGGAGATCCGCGACCTGCTCAACAAGTACAAGTTCCCGGGCGACAAGACCCCGATCATCCGCGGCCAGGCCAAGCTGGCGCTCGAGAGCAACGGCACGGACGACGCCGGCAACGCCTGCATCGACCAGCTGATGGACGCGCTCGACAGCTTCATCCCGACCCCGCAGCGCGACGTCGACAAGCCCTTCCTCATGTGCGTGGAAGACGTCTTCTCGATCTCGGGTCGCGGCACCGTGGGCACGGGCCGCATCGACCGCGGCATCGTCAAGGTGGGCGACGCGGTGGACATCGTCGGCCTGCGCGACGAAGTCATGAAGTCGACCTGCACGGGCGTCGAGATGTTCCAGAAGGAACTCGACCAGGGCGAGGCCGGCGACAACGTCGGCCTGCTGCTCCGCGGCGTCGACAAGACCCAGCTCGAGCGCGGCATGGTCATCGCCAAGCCGGGCTCCATCAAGGCCCACACCAAGTTCGAGGCCGAGGTGTACGTCCTCTCGAAGGAGGAAGGCGGCCGCCACACGCCGTTCTTCTCGAACTACCGTCCGCAGTTCTACTTCCGCACCACGGACGTGACCGGCTCGGTCAAGCTCCTCGGCGGCGCGGAGATGTGCATGCCGGGCGACAACGTGAAGATCGAGGTCGAACTGCTGACCAAGGTCGCCATGGACGAGCAGCTGCGCTTCGCCATCCGCGAAGGCGGCCGCACGGTCGGCGCCGGCGTCGTCACGAAGATCCTCGCCTGATCGACAAGCTGCGCGGCGGCCGGGGCGCGCTCGCCCCGGCCGCGGCGTCCCCGCGCGCCAGCAGCGCGCACCACGAACAACGAACGCGCCGGACGGGCGCCTCCGCTTGCCGCGCCATCGCGCGGCCGGGGGGGTGGCAAGGCCGGCAATGGAACGCGACATGAAGGTCAAAGAACGACACGTCTTCCTCGAGTGCACCGTGTGCGGCAACCGCAACTACACGACGCACAAGCGCCTGAAGGCCGCCTACAAGCTCGAGAAGTCGAAGTACTGCCGCTTCTGCAAGGCTCATCATCCCCACAAGGAAAAGAAGCTCTGACCAGCAGCGGGCTTGGCCCGCGCGCGCCCCACGGGCGGCGCGCGGCGGCCAGGCCGACCCCTCCGGTCCTCCGCACGGCGCGGACGACCTCGACCACCGCACCACGAACCCGACCCATGGCCTACAAGCAGGATCAAGGACGCTACGCGCGACTCGCCGCGTATTGGACGCTGGCGCTGCTGCTCTTCTACGGCTGCATGTCGCTGCGCGAGGCGCTGTCGGCCTACGCCCCGCTGGGCAGGCCGCTCGTCGCGTCGATGCCGAAGATCCCGATCCTCGGCCTGCAGTTCGACGCCGGGTTGTTGATCGTGGCCGTGGTGCTCGTCGGCGGGATGTACCTGCTGTACCGCTTCCTCGAGCGCCCGAAGAGCGCCGACCTCCTGATCGACACCGAGAGCGAGCTGCGCAAGGTCACCTGGCCCTCGGGTGGCGAGGCGGTCAACTCGAGCCTCGTCGTCATCGGCACCGTGCTGTTCCTGATGGCCTTCCTCGCCGGGGCCGACTGGATCCTCGGCAAGTGGACCATGTACCTCCTGACGGGAAGCGCGTGAGGCAAGGACCATGGGCATGAAGTGGTACTTCGTACGTTGCCAGTCGGGTCGCGAGGATTCGATCGCCCGCAACGCGCTCACGCGCCTGCGCAGCAAGGGCGTCTCCGACGTCATCCCGCAGGTCCTCGTGCCGTTCGAGCGCGTCACCGACCTCAAGTCGGGCAAGAAGCGCGTCAAGAACAAGAAGCTCTACCCGGGCTACCTGATGGTGCAGGCGGACATCGACGATCTAGAGGACGCGCGCGTCCTCGCCGCGCGCGACACGCTGCGCCAGATCGACGGATTGCGCGACTTCCTCGGCACGCGCGGTGACGCGACCGCGCTGTCCGACGCGGAGGTCGGCACGATCCTGTCGCGCATGTCCGACAGCGAGAGCAAGCCGCAAGTCACGATCGGCCTCGCCAAGGGCGACATGGTGAAGATCAAGTCGGGCGCCTTCGGGGGCTTCGACGGACCGATCGAGGAAGTCAACACGGAGAAGGGCACGGTGAAGGTCGTCGTCACGATCTTCGGGCGCCCGACGCCGGTCGAACTGGAGTACTGGGAGGTGGAGACCGTCTGAGGTCCGTCTCCGCGCCCCGGAGCGCCGCTTGGCGGCGACGACGAGGCGGGAACGAACGCAGGCACTCCCTTCCACGCCGACGACGTGCGCAACCCCGCGATCGCGCGCGGTGCGCCGTCGAGCCACCAGGTCAAGCAGGCACTCCTAGCCAGGAAACACCGGAACAGAGCACACACAGGAGTCCGCGGCGCGCCGCGGGCAGCATCACGATGGCAAAGGAAATCACAGGCAAGATCAAGCTGCAGTGCCCCGCGGGCCAGGCCACTCCGGCCCCGCCCGTCGGTCCCGCGCTTGGTTCGTACGGCGTGAACATCGCCGCGTTCGTCAAGCAGTTCAACGACGCGACGCGTCCGCAGATGGGCTTGATCATCCCGGTGGAGATCACGGTCTACAAGGACCGCAGCTTCACCCTGGTCTTCAAGACCCCGCCGGCCTCGGTGCTGTTGAAGAAGGCGGCCGGCATCGACGCCGCCACCGGCCGCACCGGCCACGAGACCAAGGGCAAGGTCAGCAAGAAGCAGGTCGAGGAGATCGCCAAGACCAAGCTTCCCGACCTCAACTGCCGCGACCTCGCGGCGGCCATCAAGATCGTCGAAGGCACCGCCCGGTCCTCGGGCATCAAGATCGAGGGCTGAGTCGCAGGCTCGCCCCAGCAAGGAACAACATGGTCAAGCGCAGCAAGAGATACCTGCAGGCCGCCGCCAAGGTCGACTCGACGAAGACCTTCGCCCCGGCCGACGCCTTGCGGCTCATCAAGAGCCTGCCGGGCACGAAGTTCGACGAGACGATCGAGGTGGCCATCCACCTCGGCATCGATCCCAAGAAGACCGACCAGCTCGTGCGCGGCGCCGTGTCGCTGCCCAAGGGCCTGGGCAAGGCGGTCAAGGTGATCGTGTTCGCCGAAGGCGACAAGGCCGCGGCCGCCAAGGCCGCCGGCGCCGACGAAGTCGGTTCGGGCGAGCTCGCCGACAAGGTGCTCGCCGGCTGGACGGACTTCGACATCGTCATCGCCAGCCCGGACATGATGAAGCACGTCGGCAAGCTCGGAAAGGTGCTCGGCCCGCAGGGCAAGATGCCCAGCCCGAAGTCCGGCACCGTCACGGCCGAAGTCGGCCAGGCGGTGAAGGAGTTCAAGGCCGGCAAGGTCGAGTTCCGCACCGACGCCGGCGGCAACGTCCACGCGGCGGTCGGCAAGAAGAGCTTCGCGGTCGAGGACCTCAACGCGAACCTCCTGGCCTTCCTCGAGCATGTGCAATCGCTGCGCCCGGCCGCGGTGAAGGGCTCGTTCTTCCGCCGGATCTCGGTCTGCTCCTCGATGGGGCCGGGCCTCAACATCCAGTGGGAGGTGGCCAGTGCCTAATCTCGTCAATCGACTCCTCGTGCAGGACCTGGCCCGCGACGTCGCGGTCGCCGAAGGCATGGCGCTCGTCACCTGGGGCGGCTTGAACGCCGTCCAGAACGAAGAACTGCGCGACAAACTCGCCGAGAAGGGCGCGGGCATGATGCTCGTGCGCGGCAAGCTCCTGCGCATCGCCTTGCGCGAACGCGGCATCGAGCTCGCGCAGGACGTGGTCGCCGGACAGGTGGCCGTGGCCTACGGCTCGACCGAGGCGACGATCCACGCCATGCGCATCCTGACCTCGGAAGAGGCCAAGAAGACCGGCAAGATCGCCGTGCGCGGCGGCGTGATCGAAGGCCGCTTCATCCTGGGCAAGGAGGCGGAAGCCATCGCCGACCTGCCCGATCGCAACACCCTCAACGGCAAGGTGGTCTCGCTGCTCGCCAGCGGGCCGCGCGGAGTGGTCTCCGTGCTCAACGCCGTGCCGTCCGCACTGGTTCGCGTCCTCCAGGCGCGCGCCGAACAACTGGAGAAGGCCAGCGGGGCCGCCTCCTGAAACGGTGCGCGTCCTCGAACGCGCGCATCGACCCTCCAACCCCTGTCACAAAGCTAGAAGGAATCTCCCATGTCCGACACGATCGAACTCGAACCGGAGCTCGCCGACATCGTCGCGAAGCTGGACGGCCTGACCCTGATGCAGGCCTCGAAGATGGTCAAGCACCTCGAAGCGCGCTGGGGCGTCAGCGCGGCCGCTCCGGTGGCCGTGGCCGCCGCCGCGGGCGCTGGTGCCGCCGCCGCCCCCAAGGTGGAGGAGAAGACCTCCTTCGACGTCATTCTCGAAGCCGCCGGCGACAAGAAGATCGACGTCATCAAGGTCGTCCGCGAAGCGACCGGCCTCGGCCTCAAGGAAGCCAAGGACCTCGTCGACGGCGCTCCGAAGCCCGTCAAGACCGGCATCGACAAGGCCGAAGCGGAAGCCCTCAAGGCCAAGCTCGACGGCGTCGGCGCCAAGGTCAAGCTGGCCTGATCCTCGCCCGCCTCGGTCCCGCAGGCGTCCGGCTCGCGCCGGACCGTCGTGCCGGCCGGGGAGGGTACTCCTGCTCGCGCCGCTTCCCTGGGACTCGCATCCGGGGGGGGCGGCGTGCGGCAGTTGGGTGGACTTGACCGAAGCTTTGCGCGATCCGGGGCGGCGCCCCGTTTTGCACTAGCAATCGGCGTGCCGCCTTTCGTACCTTTTCCGGTCTCGACTTGGAGCGCACCACACTCCGGAGTCGCGGGCACGGTTCGCGTCGACGACACCTCGCGCGCTCGCCAGAAGAAGCCTCCCTGCCCGGGAAGCTCGTCTGCGACGCACCTCGGATCGTCGCGCGTCGCCGCGCAAACCAGGCCGAGGAGGCAACGCAGGCTGGATAGGCACGCCAAGGCAACCGTCACGATTCCAAGGCCGCACACGCGAGCAGCGACGAAGTCGGGCAAGTCCCGCTCCTAGTCCGCCGCGAAGCGCGCTCTCGTCGCCACGCGACGCAAGCGCGCCTCCGTCGACGCTCGCCAACGCCTCGGCCATCGCGAGGAACGCCCCACGGTCGCGTCCCATCCGTCGCCTCTCTGGTCCTGCCCAGGTGCAGCGCTGGCCAGTCCAGCACTGGACGGGGGCGCGGACCAGGACTCTCCGACGCTCGCACAGCACCGCACGGTTCGCGGCACGAAAGCGCCGCCGCGAACCTAAGTCAGACAGCCTCGACGCGACATCCGCCCGCCGCGTCGAGGTCCACGGCACGCAGACCAAACCGGCGGCCCGGCCACGCGCGACCTGCTCCCGGCGCGCGCGACGGGTCCAAAGGCCCCCAGCACCACGATCGAACCCACGGCAGACGGCCCAGCTCCGCCTTCCTCCACCGCGCCCTCCTCGGAGGGCCCTCCTCGGAGGGAGGGGATGGCGGGACGGCTCGGCCCGAAGCCAAGGCGACCATGACCAAGACCAACGTCCCCGTGCGCACGTTCGGCCGGTATCCGGCCATCCTCGACCTCCCCAACCTGGTCGAGATCCAGACCGAGGCCTACCAGGCGTTCCTGGCCATCGACACTCCGCAGAGCCAGCGCCCCGACGAGGGGCTGGAAGCGCTGCTGCGCGAAGTGTTCCCGATCTACTCGTACGACAAGACGATGTGCCTCGAGTACGTCGGCTACGACCTCGGTCGACCGCGCTACTCGATCGACGAGTGCCGCAAGCTGCGCCTGACCTACGGGCACCCGTTCAAGGTGCGCCTGCGCCTGATCAAGCCCGAGCCGGTCGAGGAGGAGGTCTATCTCGGCGAGCTGCCGATCATGATCGGCGGCGGCGAGTTCATCATCAACGGATCCGAGCGCGTCATCGTCAGCCAGCTGCACCGCTCGCCGGGCGTCGACTTCAGCTTCGAGGCGAGCAGCGCCGGCGACAACCGCAAGCTGCACAATTGCTGGATCATCCCCGAGCGCGGCTCGTGGGTCGAGTTGAACGTCACCAAGAAGGACACGCTGTCGGTCCGCATCGACCAGTCGGGCAAGTTCTCGATCGTGACGCTGCTGCGCGCGCTCTCCGATTCGCTGTCGACGGACCGCGACATCCTGCGCGCGTTCTATCCGACGAAGGTCGAGAAGCGCGGCAAGGCGCAGACCGGCACCAGCTTCGCCAAGGCGATCACGAACCGCATCGCCGTGGGCGACGTGGTCGTGCTGAAGACCGGCGAAGTGCTGGTCCAGTCGGGCATGCCCATCACCGAGTCGCAGGCCGCCGAGATCGCGGCGGGCGACCTGGCCGAGGTCGAGGTGGTCGACGGCGAGGAGGTCGACGCGCTGATCCTCAACTCGCTGCACGAGGATCCGACGAAGAGCCACGAAGAGGCGCTGCTCAAGATCTACTCGCGCCTGCGCCCGGGCAATCCGGTGCAGATCGAGAAGGCGCGCGAGCTCTTCCACGAGAAGTTCTTCGACGCCCAGCGCTACCGCCTCGGTCGCGTCGGCCGCTTCCGCCTCAACCGCAAGTTCGGGCTCTCCACCAACGAGGAGATCCAGACGCTGACGGCGGACGACTTCGTCAACTGCATCAAGTACATCGTCGGCCTGCGCGCCGGCAAGGGCGAGATCGACGACATCGACAACCTCGGCAACCGCCGCGTGCGTTCGATCGCCGAACTGGCCGCCGACGAATTCCGGAAGGGCCTGCTCAAGCTGCGCCGCACGGCGCAGGAGCGGATGAACCTCGAGAATCCGGAGACCGTCAGCCCGCGCACGCTGATCAACGCCAAGACCTTCAGCAGCGCGGTCGAGTACTTCTTCGGCCGCAGCGAGCTGTCGCAGGTCGTCGACCAGGCCAACCCGCTGTCGCAGCTGACGCACGAGCGCCGCCTGTCGGCCCTCGGTCCCGGCGGCTTGAACCGCAAGCGCGCCGGCTTCGACGTGCGCGACGTGCACCTCTCGCACTATGGCCGCCTGTGCCCGATCGAGACCCCGGAAGGCTCGAACATCGGCCTGATCTCGTCGCTCGCCATGTTCGCGCGCCTCGACGCCTACGGCTTCCTGTGCGCGCCGTACCGCAAGGTCAAGGACGGCAAGCTGACCGACGAGGTCAAGTACCTGCGCGCCGACGAGGAGGCCGGGCTCGTCATGGCGCCGGCCGACGTCGAGATCGCCAAGGACGGCTCGCTCTCGGGCGAGCGCGTGCTGGCGCGCCGCGACGGCGACAACATCGAGGTGCCGCCGGAGGGCGTCGACTACGTCGACGTCTCGCCGAGCCAGATCATCGGCGTGTCCGCGGCCCTCATCCCTTTCCTCGAGCACGACGACGCCAACCGCGCGTTGATGGGCTCGAACATGCAGCGCCAGGCGGTGCCGCTCCTGCGTCCGGAGACGCCCGTGGTGGGCACCGGCATGGAGAAGCAGGTCGCGCGCAACTCGAACATGCCGCTGTACGCCGAGAAGCCCGGCGTCGTGCGCTACGTCGACGCCCACCGCATCGTGGTGGACGCCGAGGAGTACCCGCTGCAGAAGTTCCGCGGGATGAACGAGCGCACGACCCAGAACCACCGCCCCGTGGTGGTCGAGGGGCAGAAGGTCGAGAAGGGCCAGTTGCTGGCCGACGGCGCCTCGACCGCGGGCGGAGAGCTCGCGCTGGGCAAGAACCTGCTCGTGGCCTTCATGACCTGGGACGGCTTCAACTACGAGGACGCGATCCTCGTGTCGGAGCGCCTGGTGCGCGACGACGTGTTCACCTCGATCCACATCGAGGAGTACGAAGTCGAGATCCGCGAGACCAAGCTCGGCAAGGAGGAGTTCACGCGCGACATCCCCAACGTGGGGGAGAAGGCGCTGTCGAACCTCGACGAGGCCGGCATCGTGCGCATCGGCACCTTCGTCGAGGCGGGCGACATCCTGGTCGGCAAGGTCGCGCCCAAGAGCAAGAGCGAGCTGACGCCCGAGGAGAAGCTGCTGCACGCGATCTTCGGCAAGGCCGGCGTCGACGTGAAGAACGCCAGCTTGACCATGCCTCCGGGCACGCGCGGCGTCGTGATCGACGCGCAGAAGTACTCGCGCCGCGTCAACCTGACCGACGCCGAGCGCAGCAAGGCGCTGGCGGTGATCCGCGACGCGGAGAAGGACTTCCTCTCGGCGCTCAAGGAGTTCACGGCCGGGATGCTCAAGGACGTGCGCGCGGCGCTGGGCGGCGAGGTCACGGACGACCTCACCGGCCAACCCGCCGCGATCGACGACACGGCGAGCTTCGACGAGCTGCGCCGGGTCAAGCTGCTCTGCCGCCAGACGGCCGAGTCGCACGCGTCGAAGGACAAGCGCGAGAAGGCGCTCGCCATCATCGACGAGTACACGGCCCGCATCGAGGGCAAGGAAGCCGACAAGAACAAGATCGTCAACCGCCTCTCGCGCGGCGACGAGCTGCCGACCGGCGTGCTCGAGAAGGTCATGGTCTACGTGGCCACCAAGCGCAACCTGTCGGTGGGCGACAAGATGGCCGGACGCCACGGCAACAAGGGCGTCATCTCCAAGGTCTGCCCGATCGAGGACATGCCGTACCTCGAGGACGGCACGCCGGTCGACATCGTGCTCAACCCGCTGGGCGTGCCCAGCCGCATGAACGTCGGCCAGATCCTCGAGACGCACCTGGGCATCGCCGCCCGCCAGCTTGGCGTGCGCTGCAGCACGCCGGCCTTCGACGGCGCGAGCGAGGACGAGATCGAGGCCATGTTGCGCGAGGCGGGGCTGCCCACCTCCGGCAAGCGCCGGCTGGTCGACGGCCGCACCGGCATGCCCTTCGAGCAGGACGTCACCGTGGGCGTGATGTACATGCTCAAGCTGCACCACCTCGTCGACGAGAAGGTGCACGCGCGCGCCACGGGTCCGTACTCGCTCATCACCCAGCAGCCGTTGGGCGGCAAGGCGCGCTTCGGCGGCCAGCGCTTCGGCGAGATGGAAGTGTGGGCGCTCGAGGCCTACGGCGCCGCGGCGATCCTGCAGGAGCAGCTGACCGTCAAGTCCGACGACGTCGACGGCCGCACGAAGATCTACGAGTCGATGGTCAAGGGCCTGAACATCCTCGAGCCCGGCACGCCCGTGTCGTTCGAGGTGCTCACCAACGAGATCAAGGGCCTCGGACTGAACATGGAACTGCACAAGAAGGCCGCGACCATCTGAGGGGGGACGGGACCATGAGCGACATGATGTACACGCGCGTCAACGACTACGGCTCCGTCACGATCTCGCTGGCCAGCCCGGAGGACATCCGGTCCTGGTCGTACGGCGAGGTCAAGAAGCCGGAGACGATCAACTACCGCACCTACCGTCCCGAGCGCGACGGCTTGTTCTGCGAGCGCATCTTCGGTCCCGAGAAGGACTGGGAGTGCTTCTGCGGCAAGTACAAGGGCATCAAGCACAAGGGCATCGTCTGCGACAAGTGCGGCGTGATGATCACGCACAGCCGCGTGCGCAGGAAGCGGATGGGCCACATCAACCTGGCCGCGCCCGTCGCCCACATCTGGTTCTTCAAGGCGATGCCTTCGCGCCTCGGCAACCTGCTGGGCGTGAAGGTCTCCAACCTCGAACGGGTGGTCTACTTCCAGGACTACATCGTCGTCGACCCGGGCGACACGCCCCTCGAGGAGCACCAGTTGCTGACCGAGGAGGAGTACCGCAAGGAGCGCGCGAAGTACGGCTCCGAGTTCGACGCCGACATGGGCGCCGAGGCGGTCAAGAAGATGCTGCGCCGGCTCGACCTGCACAAGCTCTCCGAGGAGCTGCGCGAGGAGCTGGTCTCCACCAAGAGCAAGCAGCGCATCAAGGACATCATCAAGCGCCTGCGCACCGTCGAGATGCTGCGCGACTCCGGGCAGAACGCCGAGCACATGGCGCTCGACGTCATCCCGGTCATTCCGCCGGACCTGCGACCCTTGGTGCTGCTCGACTCGGGCAACTTCGCCACGAGCGACCTGAACGACCTCTACCGCCGCCTCATCAACCGCAACAACCGGTTGAAGAAGCTGCTCGACCTGAACGCGCCCGAGGTCATCATCCGCAACGAGAAGCGGATGCTGCAGCAGTCGGTCGACGCGTTGTTCGACAACGGCCGCTGCCGCCGCCCGGTGCTCGGCTCGAGCAACCGCCCGCTCAAGTCCCTGACCGACATGATCAAGGGCAAGCAGGGCCGCTTCCGCGAAAACCTGCTCGGCAAGCGCGTCGACTACTCGGCGCGTTCCGTGATCGTCGTCGGACCCGAGCTGCGCCTGCACCAGTGCGGCCTGCCCAAGAAGGTCGCCCTCGAGCTGTTCCAGCCGTTCATCATCCGCCGCCTCAAGGAGCTGCAGCTCGCCGACACGATCAAGTCGGCCAAGCGCATGCTCGAGCGTCGCGACGAGGAGGTGTGGGACATCCTCGAGGAGGTCATCCGCGACCACCCCGTGCTGCTGAACCGCGCTCCGACGCTGCACCGGATGGGCATCCAGGCCTTCGAGCCCGTGCTCATCGAGGGCAACGCCATCCGCCTGCACCCGCTGGTGTGCGGCGGCTTCAACGCGGACTTCGACGGCGACCAGATGGCCGTCCACCTGCCGCTCTCCTACGAGGCGCAGATCGAGGCCGCGACGCTGATGTTGTCCACCAACAACATCTTCTCGCCCGCCAACGGCGCGCCGATCATCTCGCCGTCGCAGGACATGGTGCTCGGCATCTACTACTTGTCGAAGTCGCCGCAAGGCGACCGCAAGAAGATCCGCACCTTCGGCTCGACCTCCGAGCTGTTCCTGGCGCAAGGCCACCGCGACGGCAAGGCCGACGTGCGCACGCACCAGCCGGTGCGCCTGCGCATGGAGCCGGGCCGCCTCGTCAAGCTGCATGCCGACCGGCCGCCCGTCGAGGTCGGCGCCGACGGCAAGATCGAGGAGGCCGGCAAGCGCGGCTACCTGGAGACGACCTACGGCCGCGTGCTGTTCAACGACATCCTTCCGCCGGGGATGCCGTTCTACAACTACGAGCTGAACAAGAAGGGCATCCAGAACCTCATCTCCGACTGCCACCGCCTGCTCGGACGCGACGCGACGCTGCGCCTGCTCGACGACCTCAAGGACGTCGGCTTCCGCAGTTCGACGCGCGCCGGCATGTCGTTCGGCAAGGACGACATCCGGGTGCCCCCGGGCAAGCGCGCCATCCTGGACGCGACGCAGAAGGAGATCGACAAGGTCGAGAAGAACTTCCAGCGCGGCGTCATCACCGACGGCGAGCGCTACCTGAAGATCGTCGACTTGTGGACGCACGCCCGCGAGAAGGTGGGCGAGGAGCTGATGGGCGTCCTGCGCGAGGACTACGACGACCAGTCCGGCTACGTGAACCCGATCTGGTGCATGGTCACCTCGGGCGCGCGCGGCTCGATCGACCAGGTGCGCCAACTCGGCGGCATGCGCGGCCTGATGGCCAAGCCCTCCGGCAAGATCATCGAGACGCCGATCAAGGCCAACTTCCGCGAAGGCCTCAAGGTCCTCGAGTACTTCTCGTCGACCCACGGCGCGCGCAAGGGCCTGGCCGACACCGCCCTCAAGACCGCCGACGCCGGCTACCTGACGCGCAAGCTGACGGACGTCGCGCAGAACGTCGTCATCACGATGGAGGACTGCGGCACGCAGAACGGCGTGTACAAGGCCGCCATCTACAAGGGCGAGAAGGTGGCGGTGAAGCTGTCGCTCGCCATCCGCGGACGCGTCTCGCGCGAGACCCTCGTCGATCCCAAGACCGACGAGCCGATCGTGCGCGCCGACGAGCTGATCACCGAGGCCATCGCCGACCGCCTCAACGACGCGGGCTTCGAACGCGTCAAGGTGCGCGGCCCGCTGGCCTGCGAGGCTCCGCTGGGCGTGTGCGCCCGCTGCTACGGCATGGACCTGTCGCGCGGCACCTTGGCCGAGCGGGGACTGGCCGTGGGCATCATCGCTGCGCAATCGATCGGCGAGCCCGGCACGCAGTTGACCATGCGCACCTTCCACATCGGCGGCACCGCCAGCCGTTCGGTCGAGGAGAACGAGCGCAAGGCCAAGAAGGAGGGCCGCATCGCCTTCACGGGCACGATCAAGACGGTCGTGAACTCCGAGGGCAAGACGGTCGTCCTGTCGAGGAACGGCGAGCTGATCCTGTTCGACGCCCGCGACCGCGAGACCGACCGCTACACGGTGCCGGTCGGATCGGAGCTGTTCGTCAAGGACGGGCAACTGGTCAAGGGCGCCGAAGTGCTGTGCCGCTGGGACCCGCACAACGTGCCGATCCTCGCGGCCGAAGCCGGCACCATCCACTACCAGGGCCTCGTCGAAGGCAAGACGCTCAAGGTCGAGAAGGACGCCCGGCGCGGCACCGTGCGCAAGCAGGTGGTCGAGCACAAGGGCGACCTGCACCCCGAGCTGATCCTCAAGAACAAGTCCGGCGAGGTGCTGGCGCAGTACGCCATCCCCGAGCGGGCCTACATCGAGGTCGAGGACGGCGCCAAGATCACCGCCGGCACGATGATCGCCAAGACCGCCCGCGAGGCGGCGGGCACGCAGGACATCACCGGCGGCCTCCCGCGCGTGACCGAGCTCTTCGAGGCTCGCCGCCCGAAGGAGCCGGCGGTCATGTCCGAGCTCGACGGCATCGTCGAACTGGGCGACAAGAAGCGCAACAAGCGCACGATCATCGTCAAGGCCCTCGGCGGCAAGGGCGAGGTCCTGCAGGAGATCGAGCACAGCGTGCCGCAAGGCAAGCACATCCGCGTCCACAAGGGCGACGAGGTGCGTGCTGGCGAGTCGCTGGTCGAGGGTCCGCTGGACCCGCACGAGCTGCTGCGCATCCGCGGCGAGGAGTCCGTGCTCGAGTACCTGCTGCGCGAGATCCAGAACGTCTACCGCAGCCAGTCGGTGACCATCGACGACAAGCACATCGAGATCATCCTGGCGCAGATGACGCGCAAGGTCCTGATCAAGGATCCGGGCAACTCGGACTTCCTGCCGGGCGCGGTGATCGACAAGTTCCGCTTCCGCCGCGAGAACGAGAAGCTCCGCAAGGAGAAGAAGAAGCCCGCCAACGGCGAGACGCTGCTGCTCGGCGTCACCAAGGCGAGCTTGTCCTCCGACTCGTTCATCTCGGCCGCCTCCTTCCAGGAGACGACCAAGGTGCTCACCGAGGCGGCCATCGCCGGCAAGCGCGACCAGCTCGTCGGCCTCAAGGAGAACGTGATCCTCGGGCACATGGTCCCGACGGGCACGGGCTTCCGCGACCACTACCGCACGCGCGTCAAGAAGAACATCGACTTCGGCGAGATCAGCACCGGCCTCGGCCTCTCGGGCCTCGGCGCCAGCGCCGACACCGACCGGGAGTCGCTGCTCTCCGGCTCGTTGCTCTCCGGCGCGTTGTCGGCGACCGGTTCCGACGGCGGCTTCGGCGGGCGTTCGCTCCTGAGCGCGCGCGACGCGGCCGACGAGGGCCTGATGGGCGATGCTGGTGGCGTCGTCGCGCAGGAGGAGTCGGACGCGGACGACGACATGGATGCGGAGGTCGAGGGCGACATGGACGGCGGCGGCGCCGACATGGACGCGGAGGTCTGATCACCTTCCTTCGAGGTCGCTCGGCGCGCCGCCGAGCGACTGGCGCCGGCCCGCGGGAAACCGCGGGCCGGTCGCATTTCTTCGGGGGGGGGAGGTCGACCTCCTACTATGCTCCGGTGGTGTCGGTGAGATGCCCTCGGTGGCAAGTCAATTGCACCAAGCTCTCTGCCCGAGACCGACGAAGGGGCTCTCGCGAAGGGGGGGGCGCCGGACAGTTCGCGCCATGTTCAACGGGCGCGCGCGCCGGGGCCGGGCTGGGGCACGACGCCACCAGGTGGCCACGCGGTTCGAGCGGAGGGGGAGCCGAGGCTCGAGAGGGCCCGTTGGGGTGGGGCGCAGGGGCCCTCATGGGGGCCGCGAGCGCCTCATGCGCCTCCACCCTTGACGGCACTTGCGCCGACCGTAGACTGTTCTCCCCTGAACTCGCGGCGCTCCGCCGCGCCGCCCCCTTTTCCGGGGACCACGACTGCAACCATGCCGACGATCAACCAACTGGTGCGCAAGGGTCGCACGAAGCTCGCCAATCGCTCGAAGTCGCCTGTCCTCGACAAGTGCCCGCAGAAGCGCGGCGTCTGCCTCATCGTCAAGACGCAGACCCCGAAGAAGCCGAACTCGGCCTTGCGCAAGATCGCGCGCATCCGTTTGTCGAACGGCAAGGAGATCACCGGCTACATCCCGGGCGAGGGCCACAACCTGCAGGAGCACTCGGTCGTCCTGATCCGCGGCGGCCGCGTGCGCGACCTGCCCGGTGTGCGCTACCACATCATCCGCGGCACCCTCGACTCCTCCGGCGTCGACGGCCGCACGATCAGCCGCTCCAAGTACGGCACCAAGCGTCCCAAGAAGTGACGCGGCCCCCGAGTTGAACTTGCCGAGTTGAACATGCCGCGGCGGGACATGCCGCGAACCGACCCTGCCGCTCTGAACAGACCACGCCGAGGCCGCGCCCCTGGAACAGGGTGCTCGCGACCCCGAACCACGACGAAGTACACAACCGAGCCTTAGAAGCACCTAGAGCCGAACGATGCCGCGCAACTACAAGTCGACTGCCGTCCTGCTGGATCCGGACCCCAAGTACGGTTCGATGCTGGCGACCAAGATCATCAACAAGCTGATGTACGACGGCAAGAAGTCCACGGCCCAAGGCATCTTCTACGAGGCCATCGACCTCGCCATGAAGCGCCTGACCGATTGCCAGGACCCGGTCGAGATGTTCACCAAGGCCATCGACAACATTCGTCCGATGGTCGAAGTGCGCAGCAAGCGCGTCGGCGGCGCCAACTACCAGGTTCCGCGCGAAGTCAAGCGCGCGCGCCAGCAGTCGCTCGCCATCCGCTGGCTGGTCGACAACTCGCGCAAGAAGAAGGGCAAGCCGATGGCCAAGCGCCTCGCCGAAGAACTGTCCGACGCCTACATGGGCCAAGGCGCTTCGGTGCAGTGGAAGGAACAAGTCCACAAGATGGCCGAGGCCAACAAGGCCTACGCGCACTACGCCTCGCACTGAGCCTCGAGGCTGGCGCGCCCGCCGCGACCCTGCGTCGCGTGCTGCGCGAGCCTCGCGCTCCACGAGCCTCACTGCACGAACCCCGACGCGCGCCTCGCGGCCCGCGACGGGGTTCGCTCCTTTCCCGCCGGTTGCGGCGCTGCCGCGGGTCGAGTCCGGTG
>JBKDQQ010000191.1:0-3873 GCA_046341775.1 Planctomycetia bacterium | reverse complement strand
TCGCCGATCGGCAACGACGAGTGGTTCCGCTGGACCGCGCCGCGCAGCGACATGGTCACCATCTCTGCCTGCGACGGTCTCGCCGCCGGTTCCGGCACGGACACGGTGCTGGCGGTGTACCTCGGCGCCGGCTGCCCCACGGCGGCACCCATCGCGTGCAACGACGACAACGGCTGCGCGCCGGGCAACGCGACATCGAAGGTCGTCTTCTACGCGACCTGCGGACAGACCTACATGATCCGCCTCGGGCGGTATGCCAACACCGCCGCCAGCCGGGGCTGGTTCACGATCAGCGGCGAACTGGGCTTCTTCGCGCCGGGCTGCGACGCGCCGGCTCCGGGGCATGCCTACTGCTTCGGCACGAGCGGCTGCCCGTGCGGCAACAACGGCGGTGCGGGCGCCGGCTGCGCCAACTCGGTCAACGGCACCGGCGCGCGGCTCGGCGGGCGCGGGGTGGCGAGCGTGTCGAACGACACCTTCGTGCTGGAGGCCTCGGGCATGCCGAACAGCAGCTGCCTGTACTTCCAAGGCACGACGCAATCCTCGACCGTCTTCGGCGACGGCTTGCGTTGCGCGGCGGGCGCGGTGATCCGCCTGGGTTCGAAGACCAACGCCGCGGGCGACTCGCGCTACCCGACGGGCGGCGACTTGCCGATCTCCGTGCGCGGCGCGGTCGCGGCCGCCTCGAGCCGCACCTATCAGGCGTGGTACCGCAACGCCGCCGCGTACTGCACGGCGAGCACCTTCAACCTGACCAACGGGTACCTGGTGCAGTGGACGCCGTGAGCGTCGCGCATGCGTCGCGCTCATGACGCGCGGCGTGTCAAGCGTGATGGACACGAGGCGCCAAGAGGGCGGGGCCGGCCGGTCGGATGCGACCAGCCGGCCCCGCCGCTATGGCGCGGCTCGCGCGCGGCGCGCTCAGGCGAAGGCGGCGAGGAACGCCACCACTGGACGCGCCGACGGCCGACCGTGCTGCCAATCGCCGCCTTCGCAGCCCGAGCCGCCGATGTCGATGTGCGTGAAGCACAAGGGCTGCTTCGAATCGGTGCCGTGCTTGTCGAGGCCGGAGGCGATGGCCAGGAAGGCCATCGGGAACTGGTGGCCGCGCGCCGTGCCCGAGGACGGCAGGTTGTTGCACGACAAGACGTCGTCGGCCTTGGTGCGCGGCGCGACGAAGTCCCAGTCCTCGCGGCGCAGGCGCGAGACTTCGAAGGGATCGCCCCACAGGTCGCCCTGCACGCCCAGCGACTCGCTGACCGCGGCCTGGCGCGCGGGGCCGTTGTCCAGCGCGATGTTGTAGGGGCCGACCGCGCGGCCTGCGTGGCCCGTGAGGGTCGCCACCGACAGGATGCGCGGGTTGAGCTCCTTCGCGGCGCGCACGCGCAGGTGCGACAGCAGATCGGCCAGCACCAGCCGGCCTTCGGCGTCGGTGTTGCCGATCCTGACGCGCACGCCGGCGTGGCTCCTGATGATCTCGTCGGTGACGAAGCTCTCGGCGCCGATCGAGTTGCGCACGACGCCCAGCTCGGCCACGACCTTCACGCCTTGCAGCCCCAGCTTGGCGGCGGCGAGCATGAACCCGGCGACCGCGGCGGCGCCGCCCTTGTCGCGCGACATGCCCGACATGAATCCGCCCACCTTCAGGTCCGCGCCGCCGGTGTCGTAGGTCAGTCCCTTGCCGGCGAAGAGCAGCGTGCGCGCGATCTTGCCCTTGGGCGCGTACTCGAGGCGCACGACGCAGGGGCGATGGCGCTCGACCTCCATGCTGGCGCGCGCCACGGCCATCAGCAGCGGATAGTCCTTCGCCAGCGCCTTGGGCTGGTCGACGACGGTCACCTTGACGCCGGTGCCCTTGAACGCGTCGACGCAATGCTGCGCGAAACGCGGCGGCGCCATGCGCTCGGGCTCGGTGCCGCACAAGTCGCGCGCCAGTCGCAAGCCGGCCTCGGTCGCCTCGACCCACGCGGCGTCCTCGGCCTTGAAGCCGCCGCCCAGCACGGTGAAGCCGATGGCGACGACCGGCTCGACGCTCGCGCCCAGCGCCTCGCGCGCCTCGAGCGGCTCCCACAAGCCGCCGATCGCGCCCAGCGCCGCCACGCGCGCCGCGTGCAGGTGGCGCGGATCGGCGGGCGGCGGCGCGAGCACGACGAGCGGCTCGATCGAGCCGGCGTCGCGCGCGCGCAGCAGGCCCTTCCTGGCGGCTTCGGCGTAGCGGCGCACATCGTCGTGGTCGCGCGTCACCGGTCCGGTGGGCGCGATCACCACGCGGCCGCCCGGCGCGCCGGCCAGCGCGACCAGCGACAAGCCGCTGGCGGCCTTGGCGTCGATGGCGCGCGCCGCGGCGAAGGCTTGCACGACCAACTTGTGGTCGGCCGCGGCGAGGTCGTGGGCCACGACGACGAGGCAGTCGTAGCTGTGCTTCCTGGCGAGGGTCGAGTCGAGATCGAGGACGGCGTGCAGGCGGGTCATGGGGGCGCTCCGGCGGTGTCAGGTCCGGTGGATCCGGGGAGGTGAGGATCTTACAGGCCCGCCGCGGAGGGTGCAGATCACGGCTGGTTCCACGCCTGGTGGCGTCTTGCTCGCGTTCTTCCGGCTGCCCGAAGAGGCCGAGGCGCGCCTTTGACGGGCTCACGTCGAACGACGATGATCGCGAGGCCGCGGCACGCCTTGTCCCTGCCGCGGCCGCCAGTTCCTCGCCTTCCGTCTCCAGCGGGTTCGCATCGTCCGGTGCTGCGACCGGGTCGAAGGCTCGCAGCGGTAGGCCATCCGAGCTCTCTGGAGCGCGAAAAGGAGTCGTACATGGGTCGAGAGATCTCCGAGGGCCGCAAGACCCTCTATTACGTGGGCATGGCGCTGATCGTGATCGGCTTCCTCGTGTTCGGGTCCGTGATGCTCAGCGGCGCGCAGAACTTCGGCAACTTCGACGACTTCGAGGAACGAACGAGGTCCGAGGGGGTCCGGGCCATCGTCGGCATGGCCCTCATGATCGCGGGCGGCCTGCTTACGGCCATCGGCAGGCATGGCCTCGCCGGATCCGGGCTGTTGCTGGATCCGCAGCGGGCGCGACAGGATCTGGAGCCGCACAGCCGCATGGCCGGCGGCATGGTCAAGGACGCGCTCGACGAAGCCGGCGTGGATCTCGGCGGCCGAGGCGTGGAGGTCGTGAAGATCAAGTGCCCCGGATGCGGCCACCTGAACGATGAGGACTCCAAGTTCTGCCAGGAGTGCGGCCGACCTTTGTGATGCGCCAGGAGCGGGACCGCCGCAACACCGACGGATCAAGTCAATCGGCGTGGCGCCGTTCGTGGGTGCTCCCCGCCGTCAGCTGGCGCAATGGTCGGCTTGCTGCGCGTCGTGCCGCCGGCCAGCGCCGGCTTGCACGCGGCTGGCGTTCGGCCACATGTGCTCGGGCACGTCGACTGGCAAGCTCCCGCTCGACGACCTCGGGACCGGGATCTGTCCGGGCCATCGCGCAGGATCGTACCAGGAGGCCTGGACGCGACCCCCGAGGGGCAGCTCGTGCCCGGACCGCGTGAAGCCTTGCACCGCGTGCCGCGCGGGTTCCTGGCGGATGACCGGCCCGTAGCTGTCAAACATGCCGTCGCCGCGGTTGCGCCAGAAGCGCGGCTGCCAATCGCAGGAGAGGAACGCGCCGCCGTCGCAGTCGTCGTGGTTGTCGAGCGGGATGTCGGCATCGCCGTCGCCATCGAGGTCGCCCGCGCGGATCAAGCGACGATGGGCTGCATGCCCGACTAGGCAAGGCCGGCCCGTGGCGGTCAGGCGCCGCGCACGCGCTCGAACTCGAGGCCGAACTTGGCGAGGTACTTGCGCAGGCGGTCGGCGTCGTTGACGGAGCCCTTCCTGGCGCGC
>JBKDQQ010000190.1:0-11762 GCA_046341775.1 Planctomycetia bacterium | reverse complement strand
GCGCGCCAGGCGAGCAACGCGGAGCGGTGGCACTCGCCCGCGAGCCTGATGGGGCTCGAGCGGCGAAAGCTCGCCCTCGCCGAGCTCGTGCACAAGCGGGTGTTCCGGGCGCGCGTCGCGCGCCCGGCGTGGGCCGCGACGGGCTAGGCGCGCACGCCGCGTGCGCCGATCGCAAGCGCCGTGGATCCCGCGCCGACTTGGCCGAGCACAGCGAAAGGGGCCAGCATCGGGATCACCAGCGCAAAGTCGCCGCCACCACCGACCCGCTCGGCATCTCCCCCTTCGCCAACGAATGCACCTCCCCACCCCTCATCAACACCGCCTCCGCCAAGTCGTCAAGCACGTCATCCTCGTGTCCCACGCGCGCATGCTCGTGCAGCTCGACGCCGCCCGTCTTGTGGTCCAGCACACCCCACAAGGTGCTGCCTTCCTGGATGAGAAGGTCGCGCACGCGACCGGTCACGGCGCAGCGGGCGATGCTGCCGAGGTCGTCGATCGCTCGGCCGCGGGGCCAAAGTCCGCCCCAGCGGTCCTTGACGCGCACGCCCTTTTCGGCCATCAGTTGGCGCGCGATCGGCCAGGCGCGTGCGTGGAGCTCGGTCAGGGTCTCGTGCGCGACGTTGCCGATCGTCGCGCTGGCGCCGTCGAAGGGGGACAAGGCTCGGAGTTGGTGGACCAGGCGATCGGCGCCGGCGAGCAGGATCGGCGCGTGCTCGTCGCGCAGCGACTCGCGCAAGGCGTGGTCGACGGCGCGCACGAAACGCGCCTCGTCCTCCATCCGGCCGCGATCGTCGGGGCCGGCGTGGTGGACCGTGTTGCCGCGACCAGCGCTGTGCATGCCGTGCAGGCGCTCGCGCTCGCGCTCGGGGACCACCTGCGCCCAGCTCTTCGGCAGGCTCGCCAGCGGTACGTTCGACAGGCCGGTGGCGCTGCCCTTCAGGAGTGCGACCCGCTCGTTCGTCAACACGACCAGCCAGAAGCGCTGGTTCGAATGGACGAAGTCGAGCAGCGGACGGATGTGGAAGGTCGAGGCCACGACCGTGCGTTCAGGAAACTTGACAGGCAGGCTCCAGTGCGCGGTCAGCGCGCCCGAGCGGAACACGCACAGGCCTTCGCTGGCGTGCTGCCACAGGTCGCTCGTGTTCAACTGCTCGATGGGCGCGAGCAAATGGTCGACCGAGGCGCGCGGTTCCTTCTCAAGCAGCTCGGCGCGCACCTTGCGCAACTCGCCCGCGTACGCGGCACGGTCGTCGGCGGACCCGCCCGGTCGAGTCGGCAGGTAGATGGACACGCAGGTCCCGGCCTCGTGGCCGATCAGGGTGCGAATGGAATCGAGCGTGGGCGCGAGTGTCTGCTGCATGGCGGATTGGCGAGGACGCGCGCCTCCGTTCGCTCCATGCGGACGTGAGGGCCACCCTCGCGCCGCCACTATCCGCCTCCGGGCGAAGCAGCCCCATTCGCCCATGGGCGAACCATGGTGGTCGCGCATTGCCACTGGCGCTTGGGGGCGTCGGCGGCGCCCGGCTCGCCACGACCTCCAGCCCCCGCCCCCTTTCCCCGGCCACCTGCGCACGCCATCGTAGTGGCCCCATGGCCGCTCCAGCGGACAACCGCGTCCCCTCGCGCTTCGAGCGCAACCTCCCGTGGTTGTGGATCGGCAGCGCAATGCTGCTCTTCGCGTTCCTATGCGCGTTCCCCTTCCTGTCCAACAGCGCCCACGCCGGCGCGCTGTGGGCGCAGGCATTCACGCTCGCGACACTCCCAGGCAAGTACGTGATCTTCTCCGGTCTCGTCCCCGGCGCGCCCCTCGCGCCATGGGGCCTCGCCGCCCTCGCCGTGCTGGTCGACCTCGTGATCGCCACGAGCCTCGCCATGTTCCTCGGGCTGCTCGAGCGCTGGCCCTTCGCCGCGCGACGGTTGAAGTCGATCCACGACCGCACGGAAGCCGTGCTCCTGGACTACCCGCGCCTCCGCCGCATGGCTTTCTTCGGCACGGTGCTCTTCGTCTATCTCCCCCTCCCGGCGTCCGGGTCCATCGGCGGCACCTTCCTCGGCCAACTCGTCGGCCTCTCGCGTGGCTCGACCGTCGCAGCGGTGACCTTGGGTGGCACCCTGGTCAGCGCCACCTTCGCGTGGTTGGCGACGACGATCGGGGCGCGGGCCGAGCAAATCGCGCAGAACCCGTGGGTGGTGGCGGGGGCGGTGCTGGGATTCGGCGTGTTTGTTTGGGTGGGGTGGAGGAGGTTGAAGAGGGCGTTGAGGGACTGAGCGCTCCCGATGCTGGCCCCGATCATTGTGCGCGATCCGCGCCAAGCTCGGGCCGAAGGTGCGACGCGCAGTCGCCTCCGCACGTTCATGTTGGATCGGTTCGCGTGCACCCAAGGACCGCCCCGGGGTTGCGACCCGCAGCCAATGCGGCCAGAAGCATCTGGAACCGCTCTACGGTCGCCAGGGAGGTCGGTCGTACGATCGCCAGCTCCACTCTCGGCTGTTCTCCTCGAATCGGACGGCCTTCCGTGCGGCCAGTGGCGTGCACTCGGGGATTCCCATGCACCAAGTGTCGTGAGTGCCTTCCCCGCCGCTCGTCGCAACCCGCGCCGAAGGTCAGAGTGCAATTCACGCCAGCACGCGAGCGCGCGGCCTGGAGATCGTCGCCAAGCACACGCGCCAGCCGGCGCGGGGCGCGAGGAAACACGCTTCAGGACGCCAAGAGTGCGGTCGACGCCCGCTGACCACCCCTAGCCTCGGAGCAGACTCGGGCGGCAGCTATTCAGCAGGACGCTCGGCCGAAGGCGCTTGTCGCAGGTCTCAGGCCAAGCCGCGCACAACGAAAGGGGCCAGCATCGGGATCAATGCACCCCACACCCCCCACACTCCCCCCCCGCACTTCCCACCGGCATCCCCGTCTCCAACCCCGCATGGAACCACCGCGGCGCCTCCCCCGCCCCGCCATCCGCCGGCGCGAGATCGTCGCCGCGCCACAAGCGGCCGTTGAGCATCACGTGTCGGATCGCGGTCGAGTTGCGGATCGAGGAGAGGGGGTTCTGGTCGAGGACGACCAGGTCGGCGAGCTTGCCGGGTTCGAGGGAGCCGAGGTCGGCGTCGAGGCCGATGTAGCGGGCGCCGTCCAAGGTGGCGCAGCGCAGGGCGAGGTGCGGGCCGATGCCGCTGGCCTCGAGGAGCCATAGTTCCCAGTGCGCGCCCAGGCCGGCGAGTTGGCCGTGGGCGCCGAGTTGGGCGCGGGCGCCGGCGTCGACGAGGGTCTTCACGATGCGGCAGCTGCGCAGGATGTTGTGGTCCTCGATCGGGGCCTTGTCGCGGCGGCGGGCGCGGGGCTCGACGATCTGGCGCGGGACGAAGCGCAGGAGCTTCGCGTCGCGCCACACGTCGGTCTCCTGGTACCACCAGTTCTCGCCCCAGATGCCGCCGTAGCCGACGACCAAGGTGGGCGTGTAGCCGACCTGCGTCGCGCCCCACAACCGCGCCACGTCGGCGTACACGCGCTCGGCGGGCAGCGAATGCTCGACGCCCGTGTGGCCGTCGACGACCATCGTCAAGTTGTGCTGCATCAAGGAGCCGCCCTCGGGCACCACCATGATGCCCACATCGCGCGCGGCGGCGAGCACTTGCTGGCGCTGGTCGCGACGCGGTTGGTTGTAGCTCTTGACGCTGATCGCGCCGACGGCCTTCAAGCGTTCCAGATGCTTCTTCGCGTCGTCGAGGCTCTCCACCTCGGCTTTGAAGTTGCCCTGCGCGCCGTAGAGGATCGTCCCCGTCGACCAGGTGCGCGGCGACAGCACGCGTCCGGCGCGCGCGAGCTCCCCCACGGCGTGGATCGAGTTCGTGTCGTTCGACGGATCGTGGATGCTCGTGACGCCGTAGGCGAGGTTCGCGCCGTGGATCCAGTTGCGGCGCGGCACGACGCCGCCCGCGCTCTGCGCCCCGTGCGCGTGCACGTCGACGAGGCCCGGGATGATCGTCGTGCCGGCGCAATCGAAGACGCGCGCCTCGGCGGGCACCGGCGTGGTGGCGCGCGGTCCGATGGCGGCGATGCGGTTGCCGCGCACGACGACGACGCCGTCCTCGACCACTTCCATGCCGCGCATCGTGACGAGCCGCGCGCCGGTCAAGGCGAGCACATGCTCCGGCGTCGCGTGGCGCGCCTCGAAGCCGATGTCGAGCCGCGCGGGCTCGGCCTCGGCGACGGCGCGCCCCTCCGCCAACTCGGCCAGCACGGGCCGCAAGTCGACCGTCGACAACACCCGCCCCAGCGAATGGAACACGCGCAGCGAATCGCCCGAGAAGTGCAGGTTCTCCCCGGCGTTGTCGCTGATCTTGACCACCGGATGCGACTTGGCCCCCGGCGCGAGCTTCACGGCGCGGCCCGCGTCCACCAACGGCGCCAGGTAGGCGCGGTAGCGCTCCGACCAAGCGACCCACCGACCATCGGGCGACACGGCGAACTCGACCGCCCAATCGGAGGTCGCGTGCACGCGCTCGTCGCCGCCCTCGAGCTCGATCGACACGAGCGACATGCCGTCGCCGTCCTTGCCGCCCTCCGACTTCGTCAAGTAGACGCGCTCCGAACCGGCGCCGAACTGCGGGTTCGAGCCCGTCTTCGAGATGCGCTCGGGCTTCGATCCGCCCGCGAGATCCACGCGCCAGATGCCGGTCTCGGCGCTCCACAACGGCGAAACGATGCCGCCGCCCGCGCGCTTCTCCAACACGAGCCAGCGCCCGTCGGGCGACATGGTCGGCCGAGCCCAATGGCCCTGCTCGAGCGGCAGTTGCCGCGTCGCGCCGTTGGCGACCTCGTGCAGGTGCACGCGCGCCAGATCGTCGTCGTCGAAGGTCGTGTACACGACGAAGCGGCCGTCGCGCGACCAGCTCGGGAAGTGCTCGAAGCGCTCGTCGCTCGTCAGGCGTCGCGGCTTCTCGCGCGCCGCGCGCGCGGCGGGATCGTCGCCCGCGCGCTCGAGTTCGTCCGGCGCGAGCGGCAGCACCCAGATCGAACCGAGCGCCTGGTACAGCACCGACGACGCATCGGGCGCCACGCGCGTCCAACGCAGCACCTTGACCGGAAAGTTCGCTGGCGCGGCCTCCACCGGGAAGCGCACCGCGTCCTCGACGATGCGCGTGGCCTTGACGCGGAAGGGCACGACCACGGCTTCGCCCGTCGCCATGTCGATGCGCCGGATCTTGCCGCCGCTCCACGCGAGGATCGCCGCGCCATCCTTGGTCCACGCCATGCGCGGCGCGACGCCGTGCACCGCCCAGGTCTCCTGGTAGTCGCGCTCGACCGCGTCCGACACCTTGCGCGCCGCGCCCGACGCGAGGTCGAGCACGAAGAGCGCGCTCTTGAAGTCGTCGCGGCGCACGAAGGCCAATTCGCGGCCGTCCGGGGACGGCGTCGGCGCGCACGCGCCGCCCATGCCCGCCGCCACCGTCGTGCGCTCTCCGGTGGCGAGCTCCAACCGATCGATGCGATAGATGCCCTTGGTCGCGTCCTTCGAGTACTCGAAGGTGTCGCCCGGCGTCGCGTCGAGGCTGAAGTACAGGTGCTTGCCGTCCGGCGACCACGCGGGCTCGCCGAGGTCCTTCTGGTCGTTGGCCTTGGTCGTCGCTTGCAGGCCCTCGCCGCCGGAGATGTGGTACAGCCAGATCTCGCCCGCTCCGAGCGAGCGGCGTCCCGTGTAGTGCTTGCGCGCCGCGATCCACTGCCCGTCCGGCGACCACGAAGGCTGCGTCAGCAAGCGGAAGGACTCCTTCGTGACCTGCCGCGCATCGCCGCCATCGAGGTCGCACACCCAGATGTTGTCGCCGCCGCCTTCGTCGCTCGTGTAGGCGAGGCGCTTGCCGTCCGGCGAGAAGGCCGGCTGCATCTGCCAGGCGTGGCCGGTGCGCACGGCGCGCGCTTCGCCACCGCTCGCGGGCATCGTGTAGATGTCGCCCAGCCAGTCGAAGGCGATCGTCGCGCCATCCGGCGACAGATCCACGTTCATCCACGTGCCCTCGTCGAGGTCGAACGACACCTCGCGCGCAGGTCCATGCGCCTCCTGCACGGACCACGGGGACTTCTGCGGTTCCTGGGGAGCGAGGGCGGCGACGAGGGCGAGCAACGCGTCGATCATGGCCCACACTCTAGCGCGGACTCCCAAGCGTCGGTCGCGCACGGCGATGCCCTCGCGATCGGAGCTCGCCGCACCCGGGAACCGCCGCGAGGCGCGACGACCGGCATCGCGCGGAACTCGCTGCACGGGACCGCCCACCGAACGATGCATGGGCGGTCGCGACGCGCCAAGCACCGGACCGCCCAAGGCGCCACGGTTGGACGCTTCGGGAGCACAGCCCATGGAAGCGCACAAGGCGCGGCTCGAGGGAGCGCCCCGGGCGCTACGCGCGGGTCCGCGCTCCAGCTAGGCTGGAGCGCATGCAGAGCAAGGCCGATTCCCCCCGCGGCATCTGGACGGTCATCGGCGCCTCGAGCGCGGGCACGCTGATCGAGTGGTACGACTTCTACATCTTCGGCAGCCTCGCCACGATCATCTCGGGCGCGTTCTTCCCGAAGGGCGACGAGCTCGTCGCGCTGCTCTCGACGCTCGCGACCTTCGCCACCGGCTTCGTCGTGCGGCCCTTCGGCGCGCTGGTCTTCGGGCGCGTGGGCGATGTCGTCGGCCGCAAGTACGCCTTCCTCGTCACCCTGCTCATCATGGGCGGCTCGACCATGGCGATCGGGCTCCTGCCGACCTACGAACAGGTCGGCGTGCTGGCGCCGATCCTGCTGCTCGTGCTGCGGCTCCTCCAAGGACTCGCGCTCGGCGGCGAGTACGGCGGCGCCGCCACCTATGTCGCCGAACACGCGCCCACCCATAGGCGCGGCTTCTACACCTCGTTCATCCAGACGACCGCCACGCTCGGGCTGTTCGTGTCCTTGGGCGTGATCCTCCTGTGCCGGACGCAACTCGGCGAAGAGTCCTTCAAGGAATGGGGTTGGCGCCTGCCCTTCCTCGGCTCGGTGGTCCTCGTGCTGTTCAGTTGGTGGATCCGGCGCCGCATGCAGGAATCGCCGGTGTTCGCCGAGATGAAGGCTTCCGGCAAGGGCTCGAAGACGCCGCTGCGCGACAGCTTCGGCCGCAAGGAGAACCTGCGCCTCGTGCTGCTCGCCTTGTTCGGGGCCACGATGGGCCAAGGCGTCGTGTGGTACACGGGCCAGTTCTACGCGCTGTACTACCTGCAGACGCAACTCAAGGTCGACTACATCGTCGCCAACCAGGTGGTCGCCATCGCGCTGCTCTTGGGCACGCCGTTCTTCGTCATCTTCGGCGCGTTGTCGGACAAGATCGGCCGCAAGCCGCTGATGATGCTCGGCTGCCTGCTGGCCATCGCGACCTGGATCCCGATCTACAAGGCGATGACGGCGGCCGCGACCCTCCCGGAAGGGCCGGACACGACCATGCTCGTGCTGCTCGTCCTCGTGCAGGTGCTCTACGTCACCCTCGTCTACGGGCCCATCGCCGCCTTCCTGGTGGAGATCTTCCCGACGCGGATCCGCTACACCTCCATGTCGCTGCCCTACCACATCGGCAACGGCGTCTTCGGTGGTCTCGTCCCGTTCATCGGCCTGTGGGCCGTGAACAAGTTCCAAGACCCCTACGCCGGGCTGTGGTACCCGATGGCGATCGCCAGCATCACGCTCGTCGTGGGCACGCTGTTCCTGCGCGAGCAACGCGAGCGCGACTTGGCGGACTAGGCGGCGCGGCTCTTCCTTGGGCCGGCGCCATCCGTGACGCTCCGCCCGCTCGGGCTGCCTGGCCGTGGTTAGACTCTGGCACGCCTGGTCGGTCGGCGTCCCGGACCCGATTCGACCAGCACAACCGAGTCCGTCCCATGTCGTCGCCGTCCCCCGTCCCCGCGCCTCCGGATCCCGAGCCGCTGTCGCGCGCGCAGGAGCTGTACTCGGAGTACCTCGCGCTGCGCGAGCGGGACGAATCGTTGTCGTTCGAGTCGTGGTGCGGCTCGCACGAGGCCCATGCGGCGGAGCTGCGTGGGCTGCATGCGCAGTACGAGCACCTGGATGCGATCTTCGCCCAGCTGCGAAGCGACTCGGGAGGCGACAACCGCTCGTCGGGCAGGGCCGGCGGGCGGGCCGGCGCGGAAATGGAACCCGGCATCGTGCTGGACGATGGACGCATCGGCGACGAGTCGAGCCACTCGAGCGCACTGCTGCGCCGCTTGCGCGAGCACGCTCCGACGAACTCGCGCTACCAGGTGCTCGACGAGGTCGGTCGCGGCGGGATGGGCGCCGTGATCCGCGTGTGGGACCAGGACTTGCGTCGCACGTTGGCGATGAAGGTGGCCCTCGGCCACGCGAACAGACCGGGCACGGGTGCCACTCCGGCCGTCGAGGGCCGCACGCTGGGTCGGTTCCTCGAAGAGGCGCAGATCACGGGCCAGCTGGACCACCCCGGAATCGTCCCGGTGCACGAGCTGGGCCTCGGTTCGGATGGACAGGTGTACTTCACGATGCGTCTCGTGAAGGGCGAGGACCTGCGGGCGATCTACGGGCATGTGGAGAGCGGCCACGACGGTTGGAACACGACACGCGCGCTTGGCGTGATGCTGAAGGTGTGCGAGTCGATGGCGTACGCGCACTCGAAGGGCGTGATCCACCGCGACCTGAAGCCGGCCAACATCATGGTCGGCCGCTACGGCGAGGTGTATGTGATGGACTGGGGCCTGGCGCGCGTGGCGGGTCGGAAGGACCTGCACGATCTGCGCCTGCGCGAACAGACAGACGGCTCGACCCGCCAGTCGGTGCGCACGGAACGGCGCGACTCGCGCGCGGATTCTCCTGACAGTCCGTTGGTGACGATGGATGGCGACGTGGTCGGCACGCCTGCGTACATGCCGCCGGAACAAGCGCAGGGCGAGATCGGCAGCCTCGGCCCTCGCTCGGACGTGTACGCGGTGGGCGCGATGCTCTACCACCTGCTGCTCGTCAGGCACATCCACATGCCGTACGTGGCGCGCGGGGTGCGCCTGTCGCAGACGCGCGTGCTGGCCTTGGTGCAGGAAGGCGCGCCGCGCGCGATCGCGGACTTCGACAAGACCATCCCTGCGCCGTTGGTCGCGATCGTGGAGAAGGCGATGGCGCGCGAGATCCCGCGGCGCTATCCGGACATGGAGGCCTTGGCGAGCGACCTGCGCGCTTACATCGAAGGCCGAGTGGTCAAGGCGCACGAGACCGGCACCTGGGCCGAAACGAAGCAGTGGATCAAGCGCAACAAGCCGTTGGCGGCTTCGATCGCGGCGGGAGTGCTGGTGCTTGTCGGCGGGATCGTGCTCGTGCTGCAGCAGAACGCCCGAGCGGAACGAAGCGCTCGCGACGCCAACGAGGAGCGCAGCAAGACCGCGACGCTCAACCGCCAACTGGAGGCGAGCAACGCGAGCCTGGTGGCGCAGGCTCGAGAGCAAGAGCTGCGCGGGATGATCCAGGAACTGGCCCGGTTCCGCGCGCAGTGCCGGACGATCGATGGCCTGGAGCGCCTCGACAAGCCCGCCTGGCGATGGTGGCTCGACGAGGCCGGCCGATTGCTGCATGGCCAGGAGGAGGATGCATCGACTGGAAGCGATTGGCAGCCCGGCTTGAAGGATGTGCAAGCGAAGATCGCGGAGCTGCGGGGCATGGCCCTGCCATACACGGTCGACGACCAAGTGCGCGATGCCGCCGCGGATCCGACGCAACGTCGGATCCGCGAGTTGCAGTCGCAGCTCGAGGCGAACCTGAAATCGATCGCCTCGGCCCCGCAATCCCATGAACGGGAGTTGACCGAGTTGTCGGCGTTCATCGCCTACTCGAAGTGCCGACTCGGACATGCGCAGTGGCCGGATGCCGACGAGGTGTCGACCGCGCATGCGGAGTTGTTGTCCGGGACCGACCCGTCGCTGCTGGTGCGACGGGCATGGTCGATCGTCGACCCGGATGGTGCGCCGCGTGCGCCGGATTCGCTGCTGCTGGCGCTCTTGTGCTGCGAGCGCGCATTGACGCTGCAAGGCGCGTCCCCTGGCGTCGCGGCGTTGCACGCGCATGCTTGGGCGCTTGCGTTGCTGGGCCGCGAAGCCGAGGCGAAGTCGAGCATGGAACGCGCGTTGGCCTTGGCGCTGGCGGCACCGATGATCTCCGGCGAATCCGGCGGGGCACGAGGCAGCGACGAATCCGCTGGCGAGGTCTCCTCGTCCTCCAAGGCGAAGTTGGAGAAGGAGTTGGCGCGTTGGAGCGGCAAGTCCGCCAGGAAGCGCGAGGCGGACCTGGCGGACGCCATCGCGAAGCTGTCGGAACTGTCCGTTCCCATCGACTGGCCGACGGAACTCGCCATGCGAGAAGCGCGTGCGCGTGGCAAGTTCGAGCCGCGACTGGCCCAACTGCGTGTCCAGACTGGAGGTCGCCGCACTTGGCGCTTCTCCGACAGCCAGTTGGACTGGTGGCATGAACAGCTGCAGAAGCTGGAGTCCGAGTTGCTCCGGTTGTCCGAGCTGCACGCAGTGGCCTTGGCGAGCGTCGACAGCGCAGAGGCGCGGTCGCGATGGGCCGAGGCGATCGAGGGGATCGCCAAGGCGCCGAAGTACGCAGGGCAGGCATGGCCTGGTGGAGATCGATTGACTCCCCAAGTGGGTCTGCTGCCCTTGGGCGAGAATCCTGCCACGGGCCTGTGGGAGTTCGTGCACTTGCAGTCGGGCGGCGAGCCGCAGCTCGGACCGGACGGGCGCGTGCTGCGCGATGCGGAAGGTCGATTGACCCTGACTCCCGAGACAGGGATGGTGTTGGTCCTGCTGCCTGGCGGTCGCGTGCCGAGGGCGGATTCGAAGGATCAGGGACAAGAGGATTGGATCGCCAATGTGGATCTCTCGCCCTTCTTCCTGTCCAAGTTCGAACTGACTGTTGATCAATGGGATCGGCTGTCGGCGCGGGGAAGGAAGGACGACACGGGTGGGAAGTCGGGAAGGCCTGCGACCGGCAACTCGTGGGACGACATCCTGGCGATGTGGCCCCGGGAGCTCGGATGGTGCGGCTTCCCGACCGAAGCGCAGTGGGAGTCCGGCTGCCGCGCCGGGACGACGACGACTTGGTGGGTCGGGAACGAGGCCAACGCGCTCGTCGGGGCCGCCAACAGCGATCATGACGAGAGGGACGGATTCGTCATGCCGGTCGGCAAGCTGCGCCCGAACGGGTTTGGCCTTCACGATGTGCACGGGAATGCACTGGAGTGGTGCGGCGACACATCCAGAACCGATGCGATTCCGCGCGAGGGTGACGGGTTGCGGGATGCCGGCGTCGATCAGACCTCCCTGCGCGTGCTGCGTGGCGGCAGTTGGTTCAACTCGCCTCAGAACGCGAGGTCCGCGGTTGGATACGGCTATCCCCCGGGGTCCCGCTATTCCGGCAGCGGTCTCCGCCCCGCCAGGCGAATCACGCCCTGACGACCTGCCTGGCCACCGTTGCACTGGCACCCGGTGGTCGCCACTCGGCCCCTGCGTGCGTCTCCACGCCAGCGTCGCCACCACCGGCGCGCGGTCGCAGGGCTTGTCGCCATGATGCTGGCCCCGATCATTGTGCGCGCCGCGGGCGTGTGTACGAGCGACCACCCCGCTCGCGCGACCCGAAATCCACCGCCCATGGCGGCCACGGACCCCGTCCGGCCATGCGGAACGCGCCGGGTGGCGGATGCACGGCACCTGGCCGCGGCCTGGGCGCACGCAGAGAC
>JBKDQQ010000189.1:0-68789 GCA_046341775.1 Planctomycetia bacterium | reverse complement strand
ACGCGGGCCTCTCCATCCTGGTCGGGGTCGACGGTTCCTCCTGGAAGGCCTTCGACGCCAACGGCCTCGAAGTCACCGACAGCCTCAAGAACATCGGCGGCGTCTCCGGCAACCACGCGATCACGTTCAAGAACATCTACGACGCCCGGCAGGCCAACGGCGGCGCAGGCACCGTGCGCGTGCTCGACATCGACATGCAGAAGCTCGGCGCCTCCGGCAAGTGGCCTTCCAACGGCTTGCTGTACGCGGCCCACTCGGGAGCCGGGACGGGCACGAGTTCGAAGGGCGTGCGCCTGTCGAACGGATCGACCTTGCCGGCCAAGCTGACCGTGGCGAGCGAGAACGCGGTCTACGTCAAGGGCGACTACCACCAGGGCAGCAGCAGCGTCTCGAAGAAGCCGGCGGCGGTGATCGGGGACGCCGTCAACCTCCTGTCCAACTCGTGGAACGACAGCAAGACCCACACGAGCAGCCTGCCTTCCGCCTCGGCGACCACCTTCAACATGGCGATGATCTCCGGCAACCAGGACACGGTCGGCGCCACCTACAACGGCGGCTTGGAGAACCTGCCGCGCTTCCACGAGAACTGGACGGGCAAGGCCTGCAACATCAAGGGATCGCTGGTGAACACCTGGAACTCGGCCCACGCCACCGGCCAGTGGGTCTACGGCGGCAATCGCTACACCGCGCCCAACCGCAACTGGACCTACGACACCGACTTCAACGACGTGTCGAAACTGCCCCCTTTCACGCCGCGCGCCGTCTCGGCCGTCGACGTGGCCCAGCTCTGATCGGCGCGACTTCGGCCTCGAGCCCCCTTTTCGACGCCTTGCGCTTCGTGTAGACGAGAGGGTGGAGGCACGGGGAATGACAGGCAAGATCGCATCGGCCGGAGACGGCGGGCCGCGGGCGGAGGGGCTGCTCCAGCGCGCGGAGGCGTGGATCGCGCGACGCGATGGCAGGCCGGGCTGGATCGCGGCGGCGCTGCGCACCGGACTGCTCTCGGCACGCGGCTTCGTGGCGGACAAGTGCGTGTTCCGCGCCTCCGCCCTCACCTACACGACGGTGCTCTCGCTCGTGCCGCTGCTCGCACTGGCCTTCGCCGTGGCGAAGGGCTTCGGCTTCTACGGCGCCTTGCTCGAGGAGAGCATCGGTCCGTTCCTCGACCGCACCTTCGGTCCGCTGCAGGAGACGACGCCGCTCCTCGTGCGCGAGGCGGGCGCGCACGAGATGCGCGTGGCGATCGAGCAGGTCCTGCGCTTCGTCGAGCGCACGGACGTGTCCGGACTCGGGTTGTTCGGACTGGTGCTGCTCTTGTACTCGGTGGTCAAGCTGCTCTCCGAGGTCGAGAGCGGCTTCAACGACATCTGGCGCGTCTCGCGCGCACGCACCTGGGTGCGCAAGGTGGCCGACTACCTCGCGCTCGTCGTGGTCGCGCCGATCTTCGTGTTCACCGCCGCGGGCACGACCACGGCGCTCTCCAACAGCACGCTGGTCGACTTCCTGCGGGTGGACCTGGGCTTGGGCTCGTTCCTCGAGGCGGCGCTCAAGTTCGCGCCGGTCTTCGCGCTGTGGATCGGCTTCACGTTCGTCTACATGACGATGCCCAACACGCGCGTTCGGTTCCTGCACGCGCTGTGCGGCGCCGTGGTGGCGGGCACCTTGTGGCAACTGGTGCTGCTGGCGCACATCCAGTTCCAGATCGGCATCGCCAAGCACAACGCGATCTATTCGAGCTTCGCGGCGCTGCCCATCTTCCTCTTGTGGGTGCACATCAGCTGGACCGCCGTGCTGTTCGGCGCCGAAGTCGCGCGCGCCCGCGCCATCGAGCCCGCGTGGGGCGGTCCGGCCTCCGAGTCGGCCGGCGCGGCGCGGCGCCAAGTGGCGGGTTTGCGCGCCATGGCGCGCCTCGCCTCCGACCACCTGCGCGGGGGCCCCCTGCGCACGTCGGCGGACCTCGGCGCGCAGCTTTCGGTCGATCCAGGCCTCCTCGACGACGTGCTGCGTCGCTGCGCCCGAGCGGGGTTGCTGCGCGAGGCGGTGGATGGCGCGCGACGCGGTTTCGTGCTGGCTCGCGACGCCGACTCGGTGCGCATCGCCGACGTGCTCGACGCCATCGACGAACGCGGAGCGGAGCGCCTTCCGCGCGCGGAGCCGCTGGACGCGGAACTCGCGCGACGGCTGGAGTCCTTGTTCGCCGAGCGCGCCGACTCGGCCCACAACCGCAGCTTGAAGAGCCTCGTGGAAGCGGCGGAGGCCCGCGAGGACCACCTGCGCGCCGAGCGGCCCGATGGCGCGCGCGCCGGAGCCGTCCCGGGCTGAGTCGAACTCGAGCCGCTAGCGCGGCGCCGCCGAGGTGGCGGCCGCGTAGAGTTCCTCGGGCAGATCCGCCGCGGCGCGCGCCCAGTGCAGGAACGCCACGGCCCCGAGCTGCAGTTCGCGCGGGTGCACGGCCTCGAGGCGATCGCTGTCCGCGTGGTGGTGGTCGAAATAGCGCGCGCCCGAGATGAGCAGCAGCCCGACGGTCGCGCCACGCTCCTTCAAGGGTCCGACGTCGACTCCGCCGCCGCCCTTGACCACCATGCCGGCCGCGATGGGCTCCAGCGCGCGCCCCGCGTCCCGCAGGGCGGAGATCAGCGCCTCGGATCCGTCGATGGACAAGCCCACCGGCGCGAATCCGCCGCTGTCCGATTCCAAGGCGAGGCGCACCTCGCCCTGTGGCGTGGCGTCGCGTTGGGCCTCGCCACCGCGCACGCCGTTCTCCTCGTTCGTGTAGAGGACGACGCGCAGTCCGCGCTTGTGCTTCCACCCGTCGCGCGCGGCGAGGCGCATGGCCTCGATGGCGTGCACGCAGCCCGCGCCATCGTCATGCGCGCCTTGGCCCACGTCCCAAGCGTCGATGTGGCCGGACAGCAGCACGACCCCGGCCTCCGGGGCCGTGCCCGGCAAGTCGGCCACGATGTTGGCCGACGGCTTGTCGGGCAGGCTGCGGCAGGACAGCTCCAGCTTCAACGACACGGCGCCGCGCGCCAACGCCGCCGCCAATCGGTCGGCGCCCAAGGTCGACACCGCCGCGGCGGGGATGCGCGCCACGCCCTCTTCGTAGCGCATCGCGCCGGTGTGCGGGTGGTCGTCGAGGCGCGGCGACACGCTGCGCACCACGACGGCGACCGCGCCCAGCTTGGCGGCCTCGGAGGCCCCGCGCGAACGTTGCCACACGGCGCGTCCGTACGCCTCGCCCATGGAGGCGCGCGCGGCGTCGAAGGGCTCGTCGAAGAACACGATGGCGCCCTTCGCGCGCTCGCCGAGCAGGGCGAGGTCTTCACGCACGGCGACGCGCACCACCGGGGCTTCGATGCCGCCCTCCGGGGTCCCCACGCTGCCGCCCAAGGCGAGGATGGGCAAGCGGGTGCGCGCCTCCGCCGGCTCGCCGACGATCTGCAGGCGCTCGACGGGTCCGCGCTCCCAATGCGGAACCATGCACGGCACGCGCCGCACCTGCGTGCCGGGGATGGCCTTCAGCACGCGTTCGCCCCAAGCGAGCGCCTCGTCGAGCCCCGGGGATCCGGACAGGCGGTGCGGCGCCACGCGACAGAGCTCCTCGAGGTAGGTCCAAGCCTTGCCGTCGCGCAGGCCCTTGGCGATCGCGTCGTCGACGGGCGCCACGGAAGCGTGCGCGCCAGGTCCATCATGGACGCGGAACGCGGGCTGCGCGCGGCAGGGCAGGCCCGCGAGCAGCGCGGCGGCCGTCAGGTGCAACATGGAGAGGGTCGTCGTCATGGGGTCATGAGGGGGGTGGGGGGGCGGATGCGCTCGCGAGCGTGGCGCACGCGTCGGGTGCCGCGCCGCATCGCACCCGAGCTGGCTGGTCAATGCGCGTGCGCGCCCGGTCCGTGGGCGTGCCCGTGGGCGAGCTCCTCCGCGCTCGCTTGCCGGGCGTCGAGCAGGCGCACGACGACATGCAATGTGCGTCCGGCGAGAGGATGGTTGGCGTCGAGCAGGACTTCTTCCGCTTCCACGGCGAGCACGCGCGCCACATGCCGCCGACCGGCTTCGTTGCGCGCTTCGAATTGCATTCCCACGGCCACCTCGCCTTGGAAACGCTCGCGCGGAATGCGTTGCACCAAGCGCTCGTCCGGATAGCCGTAGGCCTCGGACGGCGGCAGCTTGGCCACCAATTCCTCGCCCGGCTCCAAGCCGATCAGCGCCTCTTCCAGCGCCGGGAAGAGCGTGCGTCGGCCCATGAGGAACACCAGGGGATGCCCCGGAGGCGAGGCATCCAAGAGGGTGCCCTCGTCGTCCCGCAACTCGAATTCGATGGTGGCGACGGAGTCGGATTGCAGCCCCATGACGAATGCAAAGGTAGCGCATGGCCGTGGTGAATGCCAAGGGCGGCCGACCGTCAATTGGGCACCGTCGGACATAGGCAATGTCCGTGGCCGGAACTTGAAATGGCACGGGGATCCTTGGCATGCTCGGCATTACTTGCGTTCGAACTGCGCCGCGTGTCGCGGTGCTCGAACCCGATCACGGACCACACGAAGGACCTTTGACATGGCCAAGAAGAAGACCAGCGGCGAGAAGGCGGGCCGCCGCCAACGCCGCAGCATCGATGAACGGGTGGCGGCGCTGCAGGATCAAATCGAGCAGTTGCGCCGCCGGGCCGAAGCCGCCACGGCCAAGCAAGATCCGCACATGAAGAAGGCCTTGACCATCCTGCGCTCCCTCGATCGCGCCCTCAACGCCGCCAACGAAGCCGGCCATGAAGTGCGGCACGGCCTCGCCGCGGCGCGCAAGCCGCTGGGCGAGTACCTCGAGAGCCAAGGCATCCGCCTGCCCAAGGCCAGCATGCCGCGCGGCCGCAAGCCCAAGGCCTTGGCGGGCTGAACCTGCCTTCCTGCGCGACGGGACGTTCGCCGTCCCGCTCGCCCTGCGCCCGGCGCCGGTCGGGGCCGTCGGATTCGTCCCGCGGCTCCGAGCGGCGCCGCGGCTTGTCGCGCCCGGATGCGGCTACCATGCGGGCATGAAGCTGCTCCTCGTCTCCAACTCGACCCTGCACGGGCAGGGCTACCTCGACCACTGCGCCGGCGCCATGCAGTCCTTCCTCGGGCCGGCCGTGCGGCAAGTGCTCTTCGTGCCCTACGCCTTGGCTGACCGCGACGCCTACCACGCCAAGGCGCGAGCGCGCTTCGAGGCCATGGGCCTGCGACTCGACAGCGTGCACCAGGCTCCCGACCCGCGCGTCGCCGTGGCCGAGGCGCAGGCCTTCTTCGTGGGGGGCGGCAACACCTTCCGCCTGCTGGCGGAACTGCGCCGCCAAGGCCTGATTCCCGCCCTGCGAGCCGCGGTGGCGGCCGGGACCCCCTACATGGGTTCCTCGGCGGGGTCGAACGTGGCCTGCGCGACGATCATGACGACGAACGACATGCCGATCGTCGACCCGGGCGGCTTCGACGCGCTGGGGTTGGTGCCCTTCCAGATCAATCCGCACTACCTCGACCCCGCTCCGGACTCGACGCACATGGGCGAAACCCGCGAGGAGCGCCTGCGCCAATACCACGAGATGAACGCCCGTCCGGTGGTCGGCCTGCGCGAGGGAGCTTGGCTGGTGGTCGAAGACGGCACCGTGCGGCTCGAGGGCAGCACCGGCGCACGCGTGTTTTCGCGGGGGAAAGCGCCGTTCGAGGCGCTGCCTCCCACCCGGCTCGCGCTGCCGCTCGAGTGAGGCTCGGCCCCGAAGTGGCGGGAATCCGCGCTGGAAATCGCTGTTTTTTTCTTTGGACGAGCTTCCGCGGACTGCTATCACGAACTCGTTCGCCGGTTTTTTCCGGCGAAAACCAGTCCAACGACAAGAGAACCCACTCCTTCACCGAAGGAATCCATGGCCAAGAAAACCACCAAGGCCGCCGCCAAGGCGCCCGCCAAGATCACCCCCGCCAAGAAGGGCAATCCGCGCACGAAGGGCGAGTTCTACACGACGATCGCCGAGCACACCCAGCTCACGCGCAAGCAAGTCGCGTCGGTCTTCGACACCATGGGCCGCATCATCGCCGCCGACCTCTCGAAGGGCTGCTCGGAAGTGCTGAACATCGCGGGCCTGATGAAGGTCACCGTGGTGCGCAAGCCCGCCACCAAGGCGCGCAAGGGCATCAACCCCTTCACCAAGCAGGAAGTGATGTTCAAGGCCAAGCCGGCCCGCAACGTGATCAAGATCCGCCCCCTCAAGAACCTCAAGGGCATGGTCTGAGCCTGAATCGTCGTCCCGCCCTGCGTGGCGGGATGCATCCAAGCCGCCTCCCGCGTCGCCTTTCGAGGCGGGCGCGGGAGGCGGTTGCGCTTCCAAGGCGCGACGGCGTGCAGCCGCGACGTGGCCATGCCGCGCGGCGTCGCGCGCAAGGGCGGCGGACTGTCAAATATATTTGACGCCGGGCGGCGCAGGGTGGAGCGCCGCGCTCAAGGAGCGGCTCCCACGCGACGCCATTCCGCCAGCAAGGCCAGCAAGTTGCCGCTGTGGTCGTCGGCCGCGCGGCGCGCCTTGGTCGCCCATTCGCGGGAGGAGGCCGCGTGGTCGCGCGCGCCGCCCCCGAGCAGCAACAATGTGCGCGCGGAGGGCGCGTCTCGCGCGCCACCTTCGAGCCGCCAACTCCACCCCAACGCGTTCGCCATCCACAGGGTCTCGATCGCGCCCGAGGCCGCTTCCGCGGGCAGGTGCGCCGCGCCCCATTCCTCGGCGTCGCAGTAGGGCGCGCCGGGCGCGGGCCAACGCGGCGCGACCGGGAAGATCTGGCGCGGACCGCGGCGCGGACCGCCCTTCTCGGCGAGTTCCGTCCACAACGGCGGACTCGAAAGGCTCGCCATGGCGCGCAGATGCAATTCCCGCAACGCGTCGCGCAGGTCCGGCCGCGCGGTCCCGTGCACGCCTTCGGCCAGCGCACGCAACGCGTTCGCCAGGATCAAGCTCTCGAATGCCTGGGCGGTGTCGTGCCGTTCGTGCCCGGCGTGCCGGGTGTTGTTGACGCGCATCACGAGCCCCGAAGGCATGGCTCCTTCCAGCACCAGGCGTGTCGCGCGCGCGAACCACTCGTCGTGCCGCGCCCTCCATTCGTCGCCGGCGATGGCGTGCGCGGAGGCGAGCGCATCGATCATCCACGCCTGTCCTCGGCCCCACGGCAATCCGCCCTTCGGCCTCGCGGCCACGAGCGCCTCCATCACGGGCAGCGTCGCGCCGGGCGACCACGACACCGGTCGGTGGGGGCGTTCGTGCATGGCGAGCCGCGCCTGCGCGGCGACGTGCAGCAACTCGTCCTTCGCCAGGGCGTCGTTGGCGAGCCACACCAGGGCCTTGGTCGTGCTCGTCCTGCGCGCGAGGTGCTGGTCGTCGTGCGGCCACCAACCGTGGATGTCGCGCGCCTCCTCGCCGGCGGGGAGGCCGTTGCGACCGCGCCTCGCCCACGGATCGGCACGGTCGAAGGCCGGCCTCAAGCCGCGTTCGGCGACGAGGCGCGCCTGCTCGAGCGCGGCGGGGTGCGCGGCGCCGCGCGCGGCGAATTCCGGCAGGCGGATGTCGCCGTTCATGCGGTAGTCGAAGGGCACGACACCGGCTTCGTCGACGCACGTCTCGACTTCGCAGGGCCGGCCGAGTCGGTCCCACGCCGCCTGCGGCGTGCGCGCGCTCGTCATGCGGTGCTGCAAGGACAAGCGCAGCACCCCGCTGCGCGTCGCGGAGGCGGCGATCCAATGCCCCTCGGACACGACGATGCCCTCGCCACCGGTCGCGCCCTGCGCGGGGGAGAACCATGGGTGGCACCAACCCATCGCCGCGGCGGTGAACGGCCAGCCGGAGCCTTCGCCGCTGCGCAGGACCTGCAGGATGCGGCCCAAGGCCTGCGCCTCGTGCGCCCGCACCAAGGCGACGCCTCCGCGCGCGTCCAACCAGGCTGGATCCGGCAACGGATCGCGCGCCGCCAACCAACGCGGCAAGTCCTGCCACGACCACAGCCCGCGGCCCCGCAGGGGGAACCCCAGGTCGGCGAAGCCCAGTGCATCCTGCGCCGCCCAAGCGGCGTCGTCGGTGCGCAAGCACAAGCGCCGCTCGAACTGCGCTTGCGCCGGCATGGGATGCAAGGCGCCGGGCAAGGGCCGCACCAAGGGCACCACGACCATCCCTCCTTCGAGGCGCGGCGGCCCCACCTGCGGATCGACCACCTCGTGTTCCAGCACGAATCCGGGGGGGTGCACCAGCTCGAGGCGCTCGAACCACACCGGTCCCAGAGGGGCGTGGCGCGGATCGGCGTCGCCCTGCGGAGGACGCAGGCCGTTGTGGATGCGCAAGTCGATGCCGAGGCTCGGCACGTCGGCGCGTTCGGTCAGGTAGGCGTGCACGCCGAAGAGGTGTGGCAGCGCCCCGCGCCCGGCCGCTTCGGCGACCACCGGAAGGAGCACGGCGGCGACGCGCCGGCGGCGCAGGTGCGGCCCCGAAGCCAGCAAGCTGGCGGCCTGCGTCCCGGGCGCCGCGGGCGCGCCCGTCAGCTCGGCGCGGTACTCGTGCCCGTGCAGGTCCCGAGCACGCAGGTAGAGGCGACCGCTGCCGCGCCGATCGAGCAGCTCGGCGATGCGCGAGTCGGTGGCGGGTGCGGCGATTTGCGCCACCTTGGCTCCGGCGTCGAGGAGGACGACCGTCGCGACCAGTTCTCCGCCCGCGGGCGCGCTGGGGGCGCGGCGTCCGCTGAAGCAGAGCTCGACCAACTCGATGGCGCCCGTGGCATCCCGCGCCGCCACCACTGCTTGCGCGGGACGCGCCGTCGTCTCGTCCGGCAGGCGCACGCCCAGCCGCGGGAGTTCGCGCCAGCCGTCGGGCACAGGCAGCATGGCGCGCAGCACGAAGCGCGGTCCCTTGGGGGCTTCGAACGCGAGGCGCGCCACCACTTCCTCGGCGCGCAACGGTGCGGCCCAGGTCCAACACACCAGGAAGAGAAGGAGGAACCTGCAGGTGCTGCCGCGAGCGGGACGCATCACGCGCCCATCCTCGCCCGACGCGGCGCGCCGCGCCACCTTCCTGCGTCTTGCCGCGAGCAGGCGCCAACACGCACACTGCGGCCATGACCCTCCTTTCCGCGTCGATGGAGATCCCGCAACTGCTGCGGGACCTCGCCGTCGTGCTGGCGGTGGCGGGGGTGGTGTCGGTGGTGTTCCAGCGCCTAGGGCAACCGGTCGTCCTCGGCTACCTGCTCGCCGGGGCGATGCTGGGGCCCTACATCCCGGTGCCGCTCTACGTGCGCGACGAGGCCTCGCTGCGCGAACTGTCGGAGCTGGGCGTGACGCTGGTCGTCTTCGGCATCGGCCTCGAGTTCAGCCTCTCGCGCCTGCGCGGCCTCGGGCTGGGTGCGGTGCTGCTCGTCGTGGTGGAGATGGGCACGCAACTGCTGCTCGGCTCGGCGATCGGCCGCGCCATGGGCCTCGACCCGCGCGGCGGCTTGTTCCTCGGCACGCTCGTCGCGATCTCCAGCACGATGCTGGTGCAGCGCCTCGTCGGCCAAGCCGGCGTCGACGCGCGCCTGCGCGCGCTGGTGCTCGGGTTGCTGGTCGTGGAGGACCTGGGCGCGATCCTGCTGCTGGCGCTGCTCTCGGCCTTCGGTTCCGGCGCCGAAGCCGGCTGGGACGAACTGGGCTCGACGAGCCTGAGGCTCGTCGTGTTCCTCGCCAGCGTGATCGCGCTCGGGGCGTGGTTGGTGCCGCCGGCCGCCAAGGCGGTGCTCCGACTCGGGCGGCACGAGACCACGACCATGGCCGCGTTGGGCTTCTGCCTGGTGCTGGCGCTCGTCGCCTCCAGCGCCGGCTTCTCGCCCGCGCTGGGCGCGTTCCTCGCCGGCTCGATCCTCGCGCAAGCCGACGCGTCGCACGAAGTGGAGGCGCGCATCGAAGGCGTGCGCGACCTGTTCGCCGGCGTGTTCTTCGTGACCGTGGGCATGCTCGTCGATCCCGACCAGTTGCAGGCTCACTGGGGTCTCGTGCTCGGGTTGGCGGCACTGGTCCTGGTCGGCAAGTTCGTCGGCGTGTTCATCGGCGCACTCGTGGCGGGCGCAGATCGCCCCGTGGCGGTGCGCGCCGCCTTGGCGTGCGGGCAGATCGGCGAGCTCAACTTCGTCGTCGCCGGCCTGGGCGTGGCCGGCGGCTTCCTCCCCGCGCACTACGCCTCCACCGCGGTGGGGGCCTGCGCGCTGTGCGCCTTCGTGGCGCCCCTGGCCTTGCAGCAAGCCGACCGCGTGGCGCTCGCCTTGGACAGGATCCTGCCGCAACGCCTCGACATCCTGACCAAGGTCTACGCCTCGTGGCTGGCGGAACTGCGCGGTTCCGGTGGACGGCCCCGGCGCTACGCGGTGCTGCAATCCGCCCTGAGCCCGCTCGTCGTCACCACCGCGTTGCTCTCGATCCTGCTCGGGGCCGCGGGCTTCCTGTGGGATCACGGCACGCCGTGGATCGCGCGAGCCACCGGCCTCGGAAGCGCTGGATCGGCCGTGGTGCTGCTGGCCCTCGTGGCCTTGCCCGCCGGGTCCTTGGCTTGGAGGACGGAGCTGCATGCGCGTCGGGTCGCGGGACTGGTCGCCGACGCCATCCTGCCGCGCGTCGTCGGCCGCATGGACGCGGCGGCGACTCCGCGGCGCGCGCTCGGGGCCATGGCGCACGCCTTGCTGCTGCTCGCCAGCGCCTTGCCGGTGCTCGTCGTGTCGGCCCACTTCCTGCCGGCGCTCGCCTCGCCGGTCGTGCTCGCCTTGCTGTTCCTCGTGGTGGCGCTCGTCGCGTGGCGCGCCGCCACGCAGCTCGCATCGCACGTGCGCGCCAGCGCCGAGGTCATCGCCGAAGCCCTCGGGCTGGGGCTTCCACCGCACGAGTTGGAGCGCCAGTTGCAGGCCTTGTTGCCCGGCATCGGCAAGCTCGCGGTCGTGCGCGTTCCCGAGGAGGCCGACTGCATCGGTCGCGACCTCGCCCAGCTCCAGTTGCAGAGCTCGACCGGAGCGGAGGTACTGGCTTGCGCGCGCGCCGGCAAGACCCGCGCCTTGCCCGGCGACGATCTCGTGCTCGCGGCGGGCGACTTGCTCGCGCTGGGCGGTTCCCCCGACGCCGTGCGGGCCGCCACGCGGCTGGTTCACTCCACGAGCACGCCGTCGATGCCGAAGTAGTGCCGGGCGCCGGAGCTGCGCGCGCCGGCCCCGACCACTTCGAACCTGAGCTTGGTGCGGGCCCCGAGTTCGTGCACGCCCAAGTCCACATCGCGCGGCGGCTCCACTTCGCCACCGCTGGCGGTGTCGACCACGACCGGCGCGCCACCGTCGACCTGGATGGAGACGATGCCGTAGTCGTGGCTGCGCGTCATGGCCGCGACGAGCCTGCGTCGGCCCGGAGGAGCCACGGGCAACTCCAGTTCGATCCAATCGCCCGGCTTGGTCGAGCGCACCCACAGGTGCGCGCCCCTGGACCAGCGCCCCGCCGGCGCATCGAGCAACTCCTGCGCGCCGTGCATCAATCCAGGCGAAGCGCCGCCGACCCGCAAGTCCTCCGCCTCCACGAAGCCGGGCCGTTCCCACAAGCGCAGCACGGGCAGGCTGGCGACGAGTTCCGCGGCGGAGCGTCCTTCGCGCGCGTCGCCGTCCTGCCCGTCCGCCGCGAGGTAGAACCAGGCCGTCGAGGAGCGCTCGATGGTCGCGTCGGCCCGATGCCGGTTCTCCTGACGCACCGACATGGCGATCGAGAACGGGATCGCGTCCAGCAGCCTCTGGCGCGACACGATGGCATGCCCTCGGTGGGCCGGTCCGCGGGCGCGGGCGTGCGCACCCCACGGCGCGGAGCAGGGCTCCGCCGCGCGCCAGCCCTGCCCGAGGTGGTCTTCCGCGCCCGTGCCGAGCCACGCGAGGCGCCCGTCCACATCGAGGAGCTCGTCGCCGTCGCCCCACCACTCGCCCACGGGATTGGCGACGTGGATCGCAGCGCCGAGGTAGCGTCCAGTTCCCTTGACAGATAGCAGTTCGACCTCGGTTCGCGGCCGCGTGGCGAGCGGACCGGTGGAGTTCCAACGCGCATGGAAGCGCCACGAGGGGCGCGCGTCGTCCCAGGGCTCCGTGCGCACGGCTCCCGAGACGTGGACGCGCGGGTCGTGGAGGCTGTCGATGGCGAGGCCGAAGGAGCGGCGATACGGCATGGGCCAGCGCGCCACGAAGCGCGCCGGCTTGGCGACCTCCAGATGGCGGGTGCGCAGCTCGTCGACGCGCGCGCTCGTGCCGAAGAACTCGCAGAAGGGCACGCGCACCGTCTCCTCCCCGTCGAAGGAGAGCCTCAGCACCATCCCCGACAGGGCCCGCTCGAGGTCGTCGGCGTCGACCGCCAAATCGATCTCGCGCACCGCGCGCGCCCCCTGCGCGACGGCCGGCGACAAGGCCAGCAAGTCGCCGCCGCGCTCCGAGTGCTCGGACAGTGAGTATGTGTGGGTCCACGCAGCGCCACCGGGGCGACGGGCGAACGAGGATGCCGCGCGCCGCCACAGCACCGCGTCCGCGGGCTGGAACGGCACGACGCGCGCATCCGCTTCGTAGGAGCGCCAATCCGCCTGCCAACGCAGGCCGTCCCACTCGTCGACCGTGACGAGCAAGGAGCGCGCGCAGGGGATGGGGGCCAAGGAGGTGCGCCCCATGGCCGTGGCCAGGGCGAGCGGCTCGGGCGCCAGCGCGGCGCCGGCGAGGAAATCGGCGAAGGAAGCTTCGACGACGCGCGCACCGTCGACCTCGATGCGCAGGATGCCGCGCGGGTTCGCCGACCACAAGCGCACGAGCGCCCCCGGTCCGTGCGCGTCGACCAGCACCGCTTCGCGCCGACCTTCGCGCTCGAGCACGCGCACACCGTGCCCGCGGTCCTCGTCGGCCCCTTGGCCTCCCGTGTGGCGTTGCCCGGCGCTGGACGCTCCCAGCAGGGTCCAACGCGGCTCGTCCGGACGCGCCATCCACGCGTCGTCCAGCAACTGGTCCAGCAGCGCCTGCACGTCCACTTGCGGCGCGCGCGCGGCGGCCACCTGGGAGGCGGACTCGGGCGATTGGAGGAGCAGCGCGCAGAGGAGCGAAGCGTGCAGCATGGACGTGTGCATGGCGCGAGCCGGCGCTGGCGCGGCGCGAGTGTCGCACGCCTCGGCCGCCAGTCCTAGTCGAGGCAGGAGAGCACCGAGGCGGGCAGGTCGCAGGACCAGTCCTCCGCGCTGCACCACCATGGCCCCAAGGAGCGCGCCTGCACGCCGGCGATGCCGGCCAGCAGGGAAGGATGCGCATCCACCCGCGAGCCCGCGCCAGGCCCGCGCGGCATGGCGGCGTGCACGAAGCGCGCGGCGGAAGCGATCGAATCGGCCGCGAGCCACGCCACGCCCTCGCGCGCGACCACGCCCGCGGCACTGCCGTCCGGGAGCGAGCACATGGCGCCGCGACGCGCGACGGAGCGAAGGCGCGGTCCGGGGACAGGAATGGCGCAGCCCGTGGCCAGGGCGCAGGCGCGCGCCGCCTCGCAGGCCGCTCCACGACGGAGCACGCGCGGCACGCAACGCTCGGTCGGCTCGAGCGCGTCGAGCGGCGCGGCGAGGAGCGCTCCGACGACTTCTCCCGCGACGCGCAGTCCGGCGCGCGCGTACAGGTCGCGCCGGGGAGAGCGCAAGGCGAGCTCGAAGCCGCGCGCGCGAGAGAGTTCCAAGGCGCGCGCGACGAGGCGTGCACCCGTGCCGCGGCCGCGCCTGTCGGGTCGCACGGCGAGTGCCCGCAGCCAGGCGATGCGGTGCTCGCCGCGCGCATCGAAGAGGCGCAGCGCGGAGACCACGCAGGCGCCGGAGACGGTGCCGGCGTCGCGCTCGACGAGGACCCGGCGCGGATCCCGCAGCCAACGATCCTGCTCCGCGCGCGGAGCACGAAAAGCCGCGGGCCACAGCCCGCGCAGCGCCTCGACGTCGGACGGATGCAGCATGTGGCGGAACGCGGAGCACCGTCCGCGCGCGGAGTTCGATCGAGGCGCGCGCGTCCACGTCCGACGCGCGCGCCCGGGGAGGGTCGACCTGCGCGCGCCCGCCCGGGCGCGCGCGGATCGCCGCAGGCGGTCAGTAGCGGTAGTGGCCCGGCTTGTACGGACCATCCTTGGGCACGCCGAGGTACTCCGACTGTTCGGTCGTCATCTCGGTCAGGCGCGCGCCGAGCTTCTTCAGGTGCAGGCGGGCGACCTTCTCGTCCAGGTGCTTCGGCAGCGTGTAGACGCCGCGGTCGTACTTCTTGCTGTTGTTGTAGAGCTCGATCTGCGCCATCACCTGGTTGGTGAAGGAGCTGCTCATGACGAAGCTCGGGTGGCCGGTGGCGCAACCGAGGTTCAGCAAGCGGCCTTCGGCGAGGATGATCACGGAGTGGCCGTCGGGGAAGACGTACTCGTCGACCTGCGGCTTGATCACGACGCGCTTGACGCCCTTCTTCTTCGCCAGCCCGGCCATGTCGATCTCGTTGTCGAAGTGGCCGATGTTGCCGACGATGGCGTTGTGCTTCATGCGCGCCATGTGCTCGACGGTGATGATGTTCTTGTTGCCGGTGGCCGTGATGAACAGGTCGGCCGTCTCGATGACGTCCTCGACGCGCACGACTTCGTAGCCCTCCATGCACGCCTGCAGCGCGCAGATCGGGTCGATCTCGGTGATGGCCACGCGGCAGCCTTGGCCGCGCAGCGACTGGGCGCTGCCCTTGCCGACGTCGCCGTAGCCGCACACGACCGCGAGCTTGCCCGCGAGCATCACGTCCGTGGCGCGCATGATGCCGTCGACGAGCGAGTGGCGGCAGCCGTACAGGTTGTCGAACTTGCTCTTCGTCACGGAGTCGTTGACGTTGATGGCGGGGAAGAGCAACTGGCCCTTCTCCTGCATCTGGTAGAGGCGATGCACGCCGGTCGTGGTCTCCTCGGAGACGCCGCGGATCTGCTTGCCGATCTTCGTCCACTTGCCGGGGTTGGCGGCGAGCGAGGCGCGCAAGGTCTCGAGGATGATGCACCACTCCTCGGAGTCGCCCTTGGCGGCCTTCGGCACCTTGCCGGCGGCCTCGCATTCGGTGCCCTTGTGCACGAGCAGCGTCGCGTCGCCGCCGTCGTCGAGCAGCATGTTCGGACCCGCGCCGTCCGGCCAGGTCAGCGCCTGCTCGGTGCACCACCAGTACTCCTCGAGGGTCTCGCCCTTCCAGGCGAACACGGGCACGCCCTTGGGATTGGCGGTCGTGCCGGCGCGACCGACCGCCACGGCGGCGGCGGCCTCGTCCTGCGTCGAGAAGATGTTACAGGAGGCCCAGCGCACTTCCGCGCCGAGGTCGACCAGCGTCTCGATCAAGACCGCGGTCTGGATCGTCATGTGCAGCGAGCCGGTGATGCGCGCGCCCTTCAGGGGTTGCTGGCGCGCGTACTCCTCGCGCAGGGCCATCAGGCCGGGCATCTCGTGCTCGGCGAGCTCGATCTGCTTGCGCCCGAAGGCGGCGAGGTTGATGTCCTTGACCTTGTAGTCGAGGCCTTGAGTCTTCTTGGTCTTGGTGCTGGCTGCCATGTTCTTGGATCTCGGATCGTTGGTTGTCGCCGTCCCTCGCGGGCCGGCGGTTCTCTGCTGGTTCAGTCGCGGGCCGGCTTGCGGCACCGCACCAGGTACAGGGGAAGCTCCGCCCGCGTGCCGTCGTCGCGACGCGGGCGGTAGAAGTCGTTGGGGGACTCGAGGGCGATGTCCTCGAAGCCCGCGCGCCGCAGCGCCTCCACGAGGTCGCGCGGTTCGATGCCGAGGCGCAGATCGCCCTGCGCCTCCTTCATCCACGCTTCCTTGTGCGGCGCGAGCTCGACGATGGAGAGCGCGCCGCCGGCGCGCAGCGCGCGACGCGTCTCGGACAAGGCGGGATGCAGGTCCTCGAGGTGGTGCAGCACCATGGCGCACACCGCGGCGTCGAGCTCGCCCGATTCGATGGGCAACTGGTCGAGCTCGCCGCGCCTGTACTCGACGGAGACTCCCGGGCCGAGCGGCGGCATCTTCGCGGCCGCCACCTCCAGCATGCGCGCGGAGCGGTCCACGCACACGAGGCGCGCGACGATGCCGCACAACGAACGCGAGACCCAGCCCGTGCCGCAGCCCAGGTCCGCCACCACCATGCCGCGCGGCAGAAGCGACCCCAGCGCGCGCTCGCGCGCGACACCGGTGGCGAAGTCGGTGCCTAGCTTGTCCCAACGTCCCGCGACCGCGTCGAAGAAGTCGCCTTCCTTGCCGCGACGCTCGTCGAGCACGCGCTCGCGGCGCTCGAGGTCGGCGAGCGCCTCCGGTTGCCGCTCCACTTCCTCGCGCAGCGCCTCCCACAGGCGCGCGACGACGGGCTCGTCGACGATCGCCAACGAAAGCAGCGTGCTGCGTCCCTCGTGCCGTTCGCGCAGCATCTGCGCCTCGCGCAAGAGACGCAGGTGGTTGGAGACGCGCGACTGGCTCGTGCCGAGCGAGCGGGCGAGTTCGCCCACCGACAGCTCCCCGCGCTCGAGCAGCAGCAGGATGCGCAGCCTCATCGCGTCGGCGAGGACGCGCAGGCGCTCGGTCGGCGAAACGGGGATCACCGTCATCTGGGGCACTATTCGTACACTAGTTCATGAAGGATTGATATGAATCGCAATTCAGCCGCCGAATCAGGCTCCAATTACGCCACAAAGCCATGCTAGGCATGGCTTTGTGGCAACACCCCAGAAGCCGGGGACGACGAATCAGGCTTCCATCGGCATGGCGCTGACCGCTTGCAGCGTGACTTCCGCCACGCCGCTCGGCAGTTGGATCGAGACCGTCTCGCCCGCCTTGTGGCCCAAGAGGCCCCACGCCAGAGGCGCGCGGTAGGAGATGACCGATTCGTCGTCCTCGCCATCCCACGGGCCGAGGATCGCCACCTCGTGCACCCCGCTGGCGTCGCGGTAGACGACCTTCGTGCCGGGCGAGGCCACGCCCTCCGGCAGGATCGCGTTCTCGATCAACTCGGCCAGGCGCAGCTCGGCCTCGATCTCCTGGGCGCGATTCGTGAGGTTGCGCTGCTCCTCGATGGCGGCTTCCCACTCCGCGTTCTCGGACAAGTCGCCCATGGCGGCCGCGCGACCGATGGCGTCCTGGTTGGCGGGGATCTTCACCTCGCGCAGGTGCTTGAGCTCGCCGCTGCGACGCTCGAGGCCCGCCTTGGTGGTCCAGATGCGGCCATCGGTCCAGAACCAGCCCTCGGCCTCCTTCTCGGCGGCGGTGGCGAGCTTGAAGGTGAGCTCCGAGACGACGTTCTCGAGCCGCTCGTCGACTCCGCGCCGGGCGAGCGAACGCGCCGACCGCAGGGCGGTGTTGTCCGCCTGGTCGAGCAGACGCTTCAACAGCGGCTCGTCGCCCTTCGTCAGCAACTCGACCAGGCGCTCGTTCGTGCGCTCGAGCGCTTCTTCGAGCTTCTTGGCGCCGGCGGCCTTGGCTTGCGCGTGCCGCACGCGCAGGTTGACGGCCAGAGTCAACATCGACTGCGCGCGCGCGGACGCGGCGGGCCAGGCGCCCTTGAGCTTGCCGGATTCGGCCATGCGCGCCAGCGCGACGAGCACGTCGGGGGCGCGCAGCGGCCGCGACAGCAGCTCCGCGTACAAGGAGGCCAATTCCTGCTTGCGGCCGGCGGAGGCGAGCGCGTCGATCAGCGGACGCACCATGTGCTGCGGCGCGTGGGCGATGTGCTTGAGCCCCTCGTCGGCCCACGCCTCGGGCAGCACCTCCTGCAGGAGGGCCACGCAACGCTCCTGGTCGCGCATCTGCACGAGCAAGTTGAAGAGCTTCCACAAGGCCGGCGGCGCGGCGGGATCGGCGGGTTGGGGCTCGCCCGCGGCGACGCGCAGCCGCTCGAGCAGGAGTTGCGGGGTGCTGCCGCGCTCGTCGCGCAGCAGCATCAGGGCCGGCAGCTTGACCGAGTCCTTCTCGTTGCTCGCCGCGATCTTCTTCTCCAGCACCTCGAGCATCATCGCGTGCATGTCCGGGGTCGGCTTGCTGGCGAGCAGCGTCTTCAAGCGCGCCATGAGATCCTGCAGCGAGCCGAGATGCTCGAGCGTGCGGCGCATGTCGGCCACCGGATCCGTCGCGGCGCGCAACAGCATGATGTCGCCCTTGGCCGCGGTGCCGGTGACGCGGAACCACTCGCTGTGCTCGGCGGCCTGGCGGGCCTTCTTCCACCACGAGCTCCACGCGCTGCCGTCGATGCCGATCTGCAGCATGGCGTTCTTGATGCCGGTGTTGGAGGCGCGTCCGCCATGGCGCGACAGGATCGCGCGCAGCACCGACAAGGGATCGTCCTTCATCCGCTTGCGCAGGCCGTCGGCGTCGCGGTAGTTCTGCGCGCGCAGGTCCTCCTCGGAGAGCGGCTCGAAGATGTCGACCGCGGCCGAGAGCGGGAAGCGGTCCTTCTTGCCGGAGCCGAAGCGCACGTCGACCTCGAGCGTCTCGGGGTGCAGCTTGACGACTTCGCCCACGCCCCAGCCACCCGGGTGGTGGACCAGCTTGCCCTCCTCGAAGGCCAGCAGGCGCTCGAAGGAGATCCACACGCCGCGCGCGTCGGAGTTGCCTTCCTTGATGCCCGCGATCGCGGCGTAGGCGGGGTACCAGGCGTTGGAACCCCAGGCCTTCTCGATGTGCTCGAACATCATCGGCGCCAGTTCGCCTCCGCCCGCGCCGCTGGAGACGACGCAACCCAAGAGGCGCGCCGCGTCGGCGTGGCGTCCGGTCAAGGACAGCGCCTCGACGTGCGTGCGCACCATCTGCATGCAGCGCGCCATGCGCTTCTTCTCCTGCACGATGCGCAGCGCGGCGACGACCTCCTCGACGGCGCCGCCGCCGGAGATGAGCTTGGTCCAGGCGTCGTCGAATTCCTGCCATTGGTCCTGGGCGACGAGGAGTTGGAGGCTCATGTGCGATTCCTTTGCGAAGCTGTCGGTCGGGCTGCGTCGGTGGTGCGGGAGTCGCGCCCGTCGGTGCGACTCGCGAGTCGACGGCGGGCGGCGAGGAGGGCGTTGGTTGTCACAAAACCGCCCCCGCTCGACGGACGCGCCCTCCTGGACCGATAGGTCCAGCAGGGCGCGTGGAGCGAGGGGTCTCGCTGGGGGAGAGTATGGCGCGGACGGGCTCGCGGTTCAACTGCGCGCCCGGCGGAGGCGCCGCTCCTCAGTCGACGGCGAGCAGGGCGCCCTTCAGGTAGCGCGAACGCGCGAAGTCGGGCCGCTGCGGGTGGTCGGGGCCGGCGCCGAGGATCTCCAGCAACCGCACCTCGCGTTCGGCCCGGCGCGCGGACCGGAACACGATGCCGAGCCAACTGGGGAGGTCGAGGGCGCCCGAGCAGGAGAAGGTCGCCACGATGCCGCCAGGCTTGACCGCCGCGATGGCGAGCGAGTTCCAGTCGCTGTACTTCTTCAAGCCCTCCTCGTCGCGCGCGCGCGATCGGATGAGCTTGTGCGGATCGACCACGACCACGCCCGGCCGGTCCTTCTCGCGCGCCACGCCGCGCAAGGCGTCGAAGCCGTCGGCGTGGATGAACTCGACGTTGGCGAGGCTGTTGCGGCGCGCCGCGTCGCGCGCGCGCTCGAGCACCACCTCGTCCAGGTCGACGCCGCGCACGCGCCACGCGCCGGAGTACGCGGCCTGCAAGGCGAAGCCGCCCATGTTGCAGCACACGTCGAGCACGTCGGCGCCCTTGCAGAGCTGCGCCACCTTGAGGCGGTTGTCGCGCTGGTCGCAGAACCAGCCGGTCTTGTGGCCGGCGCCCGGCGCCACGAGGAACTTCAAGCCGTTCTCCTCGATCTCCACCTCGCCCACGTCGCGCGGCGACTCCTCGGGATCGAAGCCCTCCGCGTCCGCGGCGCCCTTGGGCACGCGATGCACGACCTTCGAGCCGGGATGCAGTTCGAGGAGCACCTCCTCGACGAGCGCGCGCCTCCGCCAGAACGCCAAGGCGTGGTGCTCGACCACGAGCGCGTCGGCGAGCTTGTCGACGATCAACCCCGGCAGGTCGTCGCCCTCGGCGTGGCACAACCTCCAGGCGCTGGTCGTGTCCGGCAGGCGCAGTGTCTTCCTCCGCAGGCGGTCGGCCGCCGCCAGCTTGCGCAGCAGGAACTCGCGCTCGTGGCGCACGTCGCTCTTCTTGCCGCGCGACAAGAGGCGCACGCGCACGTCGGAGCGGCTGTTCCAGAAGCCGGTGCCGACGTGCTGGCCGCGCTCGTCCTCCACGTCGACGAGGTCGCCGTCCTTGGGCTTCCAGTCCACCGGGGCGACGGACCGGCCGAAGATCCACGGACCGCCGGTGGACTCGCCCACCAACCGAACTCTTGCGCGCTCCTCCATCCGGGCGAGCATAGCGCAGTGCACGCCGGATCCGGCTTTCATTACAGTGGCGGCGATGTTCGCGCTCCTCCTGGAAGTGGTGGCCCTCAAGGGGGCCGTGGTCCACACCCTCGTCGACGATGCGCCCGCCGCGCCCGCGATCGTGCTCGTCGAGAACGACACGATCGTCGCGGTCGGGCCGGACCTCGCCATCCCCGCGGACGCGCGGGTCGTCGACCTCGCCGGACTGCACCTCGTCCCGGGGCTGGTCGACGGGTTCGCCAACCACGACGCCGACCACGACGCGCTCTACCTCTCGTCCGGCGTGACCCTCGTGCGCGACGTGGGCAACGACCTTTCCCGCATCGGACTCGAGCGCGAACGCGCCGCGCGCGACCGCGTGCCCGGGCCGTGGATCACCGGCTGCGGCGCCGTGCTCGACGGCGTGCCGCCGCTCTCGAACACCGCCGTCGTGTGCGCGGATGTCGCCGCGCTGGAGGACAAGCTGCCGCGGCTGGTCGAGCTGGGCTTCGAGGAGTTCGTCGTCTCCCCGGGCTTGTCGCTTCCGGTGTGGAAGCGCGCCATCGCCCTGGCGCATGCGCAAGAGCGCAAGGTGTGGGGGCCGCTGCTCGCGCGCTCGACCCTCGCCGAGGCGCTCGAGGCGGGACAGGACGGCTTCCACCACCTCGATGTGCTGCTCGAGGCGCGCAGCGGCTGGGACAAGGCGGTCGAGTCCGAGCTCGCGGCCAACGCGCGCCGCATCGGCGAGGCGCGGCGCGCCATCGTGCCGACCTTGGCCTTGTGGGCGCGCCGCTTGCTGCCGCCCAAGGACGGCACGCCCGAGTTGAAGTACGTCACGCCGTACTACGCCCAGCTCTGGCAAGCCGACTTCGCCGGCCGACGAGCCTTCTTCGAGGCGCAACCGCAGCGCTTGCAGGAAGGGGTGGGCGTCGTCGACCTGCAAGGACGCCTCGCCGCCGCGCTCGACGCGGCGGGGGCGACCATCGTGCCGGGCAGCGCCGCGCCGAGTCCGTGGATGCTGCCTGGGGTCGCGCTGCACGACGAGTTGTCCATGCTCAAGCGCGCGGGATTGCCTTCCGCTCGCATCCTGCGCCTCGTCACGCGCGAGGCCGCCTCGGCCCTCGGCCAGTCCCGACGCGGCGTGGTGGCGCCGGGACGCATCGCCGACTTGGTCGTGGTCGAAGGCGATCCCGAGGCGGACATCCAGGCCTTGCGCTCGCCCAAGCACGTCGTGCTGCGCGGCCGCGTGCTGCCGCGCGCCGAGCTCGACGGCCTCGTCGAGCGCCTCGCCGCCCGCATGCAGGCCATGCGCGACGAGTTCACCAAGCCCATCGAAGTCGCGCAGGTCGAGTGGCCCGGCGGCGAGGCCGTCATGCACGGCCATGTGGAGACGCGCGCCGTGGGCGAAAGGGTCAGCGGCGAGCGCTGGGTCGTGTCGCGCAAGTTCGACGGATCGCTGACCTACGCCGGCCGGCTCGCGTTGCCGGGATCCGCCACGGTCGCGCCGGGCGAGACGACCGTCCTGCAGACGATCAAGAACGGCGAAGTGGTCTCCTTCAGCGTCAAGCTCTCGAGCAACGGTCGCGAGATGCTCGTCAAGGGCGAGAACGTGGGCGGGCGCACGAACGTCGAGCGCCGGCTCGACGGCGCGCTGCTCGACACGACCACGATCGAGGACCGCATCGCGCTGGTCGATTGCGGCAGCGTGACGGGACTCGTGGCGATGGGCTTCCATCGCAATCCCGGGGCCTTCAAGGTGCTGTGGTTCGAAGGCTGGGATCCGGCCATCGGTCGTTGGGAGATGCGCCTCGACAAGGACGCGAGCACGCACCTCGTGCGCACGCACGACGGCGAGATGGTCGTCGGCTACGCGCCGGACGGTTCCGTGGTCGAGGTCGTGCGCCAGCGCGTCGCAGGACGCGTGCAGACGAAGGCGCTGGAGACCAAGGTCGACGACGGACGAGGCTTGCCCATGAGTCCGCAGAAGAAGGCCATGGCCCCGAAGCCCGCCGAGGCGGGTGCGCCCGCCGGCGGCGCGCCGCAGCCGAAGGGCGACGCCGGGGAGCCGAGGCGGGGCGGTTGAGCGCCGTGGGCGACCCGTCGACGATGCACGGCGCGCACGGTCGGTCGGAGGGATCCGCCGCCGATGCGTCCGGCGCCGTCCAGCCTCCGTGGGTGTCCGCGCGCAACGCCGCGACGCCCAGCGCCGCCCCGGCGGAGTTCCGCCCGCTCGCCATCGGGCGCTTGAGCGTGTGGCCGCCGGTGGTGCTGGCGCCGATGGCCGGCGTGACGAACTACCCGTTCCGCAAGCTCTGCCGTCGCTTCGGCGCGGGCTTGTACGTGTCGGAGATGATCTCGGCCAAGGGCTACTTGCGCGGCAACCGCCTGACGAGGCTCTTGGCGGACTCCCGCCCCGACGAAGCGCCGCGCAGCGTGCAGATGTACGCCTCCGACCCGGAGGAGGCCGGCGAGATGGCTCGCAGCCTGGCCGACTCCGGCGTCGACCACCTCGACATGAACTTCGGCTGCCCCGTGCCGAAGGTGACGCGCTCCGGCGGAGGCAGCGCCATCCCGCTCAAGCCTCGCCTGCTCGCCAACATCGTGCGCGCGGCTGTCAAGGGCGCTGGACAGGTGCCCCTGACGATCAAGGTCAGGAAGGGAGTGTCCGACGAGCTTCCGACCTGCCTCGACGCCGGTCGCATCGCGCAGGAGGAAGGATGCGCGGCGATCGGCCTGCATGCGCGCACGGCGCAGCAGCTCTACTCGGGCTGCGCGGATTGGGACGCGATCGGCGAGCTCAAGTCGCGCGTGCGGACGATCCCCGTGCTCGGCAACGGCGACATCTGGGAGGCGACGGACGCGCTGCGCATGCTGCGCGCGACCGGCTGCGACGGGGTCATCGTGGGCCGCGGATGCCTCGGCAGGCCGTGGCTGTTCGCGGAACTCGCGGCCGTGATCGATGGTCGGCCGACGCCAAGACCCCCGAACCTGCGCGAGGTGTGCGCCATCCTCGACGAGCATGCGCGCCTCCTGATCGAGTTCTTCGGTCCCGAGATGGGCATGCGCCAGATGCGCAAGTGGTGCGCGTGGTACACGAAGGGCTTCCGCGGATCGAGCGCGGTGCGCGAGGCGCTGGTGCGCGTCGAGACCCTCGACGAGCTGCACGCCGCGCTGGCGCGCCTCGACATGGACGAGGAATTCCCGATGAACGCGCTGCGCGCGATCCGCGGCAAGGCCGGCGCGCAGAAGCAGGTCGCGCTGCCGCATGGCTGGTTGGACTCGCGCGACGACGACCGACCGCCGTGCGAAGCCGAGGGCGAGGGAGAAGCCGGGTTCGAGGACGAGATCTCCGGCGGCTGAAGGTGCGCCTGCGGCGCGCAGGTCGCGAGCACCGCCGCGCAGGCGCGGAAGACTCCCGCAAGCCTGGCGCCGGCGCCAGGCTCGCGGTCAGGTTCAGGCCGAGGCCACGAGCCACCAAGCGCCCACGACGAGGCTCGCGCCGGAGGCGATGCGCTCGATGCCGTGGTCGCCGAAGCGCTCTCCGGCGCGGCCGATGGCGTGCGCCGAGGCGCACACGAGGACGAGGGCCCCGAATGCGTACCCGCCGAGGTAGCAGGCTGGCGCCACGACGCCGGGCAAGGCCAGCGCCGGCAACACGGCCCACAGGTGCGACAATCCCGCGGCGCCGTGCACGAAACCCAGTCCCAGCGCCCCGCGCGGAGCTTCATGGTCGTGCAAGCGCCTCCGCAGGGCCCCCGAGAGGCCCAAGGCGCCCACGAAGCACAGGATCACGCCGACGATCCGCTCGCTCCAACTGGAGATCACCTCTTCGAATCCCGGCAGTCGCTCGCGCAACGCCAAGGCGACGCAGGCCGCGGCCGCGGCTCCCAAGGCGTGCCCCAATCCCCAAGCCGCACCCGCGCGCCAGGCGTGGGTGCGCGCGCGAGCGGCGAGCGGGGCGACGCCGGCGAGGTGGTCGGGGCCGCCGACGGCGTGCAGGATGCCGGCCCATAGACCGAGGGCCGTGGCGAGGAGGGGAGCGGATTCCATGGATGCTGGCCCCGATGATTGTGCGCGCGCCAGTCGCGGTTGCAACACGCGCAGGACGGCTAATTCGGCGCAGACTGCCACGCCGCGGGGCGATCGAGCGTCTTCGTCTTGATGGGATCGCGCTCAGCAGCAGGTCCGGGCCGCGTTGGGGCAGACAGGCGGGCTTCGAGGCCTGCGGATGTCCATCACGACCAGCCCGGCGCGGCGCGCCAGAGCCGATTTCCTGCGTTCCGGCGCACGGGTCGCGCTCGACCATCACGGGACCTTCGTGGGGCATCCGCGCGACGACGCGCGGCTGGCGGCGCCACCCTTGCCGCGTGGTGCGCTGCCGACCCTGGCCCTTGCGGCTCCAGACCTCGGCGCGGCCACGGCGGCGCGCGATGCTTGCACGCGTCCTTCCTTGCATGGACGCGCTCCAGGGTCCGACCGTGGCATGCGCACCGGAATTCCCCGCGACGGCGCGCCAACCCCTGGCCAAGTTGCGCACAACGATCGGGGCCAGCATCATTGGCGGCGTTGCGCCCCCCCGATCTGGTCATCGTCGGCGCCGGCGCCGCCGGCTTGTGGTGCGCCGCCCGCGCCGCCGAACTCGGTCGCCGCGTGCTGCTGCTCGAAAAGACCCCGCGCGCCGGCACCAAGGTGCTGGCGTCCGGCGGCACGCACTGCAACCTGACCACGACCCTCGGACCGGCCGAGGCGGCCAGGTTGTTCGGTCCGCGCGGGGAGCGCTTCCTCAAGCACGGCTTCAGGGTCCTGCCGCCGCGGGCGGTGCGCGAGCGTTTTCACGCCTTGGGGGTGCCGACCGTGGAGGCGCCGTGGGAGAAGATCTTCCCGGCCTCGGGGCGGGCGCGGGATGTGCGCGACGCCCTCGTTGCTTGGGCGCTCGAGGGGGGCGTGGAGATCCGCTACGAGCAGGCGGTGCGCGCGCTCAGGCGCGACGGCGAGGCGTGGAAAGTGGAGATCGAAGGGGCGGGCAGCATCGTCGCGCCGCAGGTCGTCCTGGCGCTCGGCGGGCGCAGCTACGCGAAGACCGGCACGACGGGCGACGCCTACCCGTGGCTGGAATCCCTGGGGCTGCGGCTCGTGCGGCCGGTGCCGGCGCTGGTGCCGCTCGTCTCGGGTGCGAGCTGGGTGCAGGAGTTGGCCGGCATCGCGCTCGAGGAAGCGGTCGTGCGTCTCGTGTCCGCCGAGGGCCGCGTGCTGGCCGAGAGGACGCGCCCGGCGCTGTTCACGCATCTTGGCCTCTCCGGTCCCGGGCCGATGGACCTGTCGGAACCCTTCGCGCGCGCCGAGGAAGAGGGGCGCGCCTGCGAGGCGGAGCTGACGATCGACGTGTGCGCGTCGCGCTCCCACGAGGACTTGCGCGAGCGCATGCTCGCCGCGGCGGCGCGACCGGGCGGGCCGCTGCTCGCCAAGGCGCTCGAATTGGATGCTCCGCGGCGCGTGCTGGAGGCGGCCTTCGCGCAAGCCGGGATCGCGCCGGACATGCGCGCCAACGCGCTGGCGAAGCCGGCGCGCCATGCGCTCGCGGTTGCCCTCAAGTCCCTGCGCATCCCGATCGAGGGCACGCGCGGCTTCGACCACGCGGAAGTGACCGCCGGGGGCCTCGACCTGTCGGAGGTCGATCCGGGCACGTGCCGCGTGCGCGGCGCGCCGGGATTGCACGTGGTGGGGGAGTTGCTGGACCTGCAAGGCCCCATCGGCGGCCTGAACTTCCAGGCCGCCTTCGCCACGGCGGAGGTGGCGGCGCACGCCGTCAAACCAATTTGACAAACGCGCCGCGACGCGGCTACTTGTTCGGCTCCAGCCGCTCGTAGGCGCCGTACTCCGAGAGGACCCACAAGGCCACCGCGCGCACCTCCGCGGCGTCGCGGCGCAGGGCCGCGATGCGCACCTGCCCGCGCTCCCACGCGGCGGGGTCGGCGCGCACGCGCGCGGCGAGCGCTTCCACCCACGCCTTCTGCCCGGCGGCGGACGGCAGCGCCGCCAGCAATTTGGCGGGATCCGACTCGTGCTCGTCCCACAGGCAGTGGAAGTTCGGCGCCAGGTGGGCGTACCCGTCGGGCAGCGGTTCGTCCGCGTCGAGGAAGCAGCGCGCCAGCACGACGCGCAACACGCGATGCGCCTTCGCCTCGGCGAACCATCCACCGACGGTCTCGTACAGGCGCGCGTGCTGCCGGTCGGGCACCGGGGCGGTCCAGGTGGTCCAGTCGCCCTTGACCGCGTGCACGATGCCGAGCACATCCACGTCAGGCATCTCGATGTCCGCGCCGCTCTTCCAGGCGTCGTACAGGCTCACGCCCTCGAAGGCGCCGCCGGCGCGATCGGTGTACAGGTGCTCGAAGGCCGCGAGCGCCTTGCGCTGCGAACCGTCGTCCAGTCGCGCCTCGACCAGCGCCTCGACCCAATCTTCGCGCGGCGCGCGGCCGCGCAACGCGTTCTCGAACACGCGTCGCGACTCGTCCGACGCGCGCGCGCGCACGATGCGACCTGCACCCCAATCGTAGCTCGCCGCGGGGCTCCAGCCGCGCGCGGCGCCCAATCGGAAGCGCTTGAGCAGCGCGTCGTGGCGCGCCTCGCCAGCCCGCACCAACTGGCGCGGAATCGGCTGGGCCGGCGCGTGCACCTTGGGATCGAACCAAGTGCGCTCGGCAGGCGCGGGCGCCTCCGACTCGGTCGATTCCGACTGCGCCACCGTGCGTCCGATCAAATTGACGCGGAAGCACTTCAATCCCGCGATCGTGCTCGAAAGCCAGTCGACCACCTCGCCACGCTCGGCCGCCGAGAGCGCCTCGAAGGCGCGCTTGGCGCGCGCATCGACTTCGGCGGGTGTGGGCTCCGACGGCTTGGAGGCCGCGTCCTGCGCCAGCAGGTCGAGGCACGCCATGCCCTGGGCGCGAACCGGCCCGGGAGCGGCGAGGAGCGACGCCAAGGCGGGCAAAGCCACCGCTGCCAAGTGCCTCGTACGCATGGCCAGCAGGATACGCCTTGGGGCTGGTGCTGGGCGAGGAGCCGAAGGTGCACCCGGCCCGAGCTTCGAACTCCGAGCCGACGCGCGACGCCTGACGCAGTGGAGTTGGGGGGAGCAACCGGCCCGGCCAGCCCATGGTCGAGGCATACCTCGAGGGGAGCGGGCGGCCGACGGGCCTCGTCTCCGGCCGACGGGCCTCGTCTCCGGCCGAGGTCGTCTCTGGGCGAGGGCGCTTGCGGGCGAGGTCGCTTGCGGGCGAGGTCGCCCTTCGCGGGGCTCTGCTTTGGACTCAGCCCGTCGACTGGCTACGCCCGTCCCGCATGGGCGGCCGCCATTGGCCAAAAAAGAGCCAGTGCGACGAAGGTCTATGCCCTCGCCGCACCGGCGGGCTCGTCCAGTTTCCTGGCCTAGACCGAAGCTTCCCCGCGCGGGAGCACCTGCGAGGCGTCCTCCCGGGTTTCTCGCGTGTGCAGGCACCGCATTCCCGCATCACACCCGGGCCCTAGGGGCATTGGACGCTACCGGCACTCCCGGAAGCTTCTGGTCTTTCCGAACCAAAGAACCTTACCCCACAAAAGGGCTGCGCGAGAAAAAACCAGATTCCTACTTGCCGCCCTTGGACGGGACTCGAGCGAGGCACATAACCCATTGACGCCACGGAGGTAGCAAAGCCGCTTGTCAGGCTCCAGAAGCCCCTGCCCGGTTGGAAGCACCGCCGCGACGGCGCCGGCGGCGGCGGCGCGCCTTCTTGCGCTCGGTCGCCACCGCTTCAGGGGCCGCCTCCAACGCCTGACTGCGCCGCTCGCGCCAACCCTCGTAGATGTCCCAACCCTGCCCGCGGGCGGCGACGCGCAGCTTGAAGAGGAGCAAGGCCTCCTCGAAATCCTCGGAGGCGGCGAACACCAGCGGCCGGAAGCGCTTGGACGGGGTCTGGTGGAACCGCCGCTGCATGACCAGCAGGCGCCGCGCCCTGGCCACGTCCTTGCGCGGCAGGCGGGTGCGCATGGCGACGGGCTCGAGCACTTCGCCGGCGACTTCGTGGAGCTCCGGCACAGGACCCGGGCCGAGGCGGGTGTCGGGATCGCACTCGCGTTCGACGATGCGCAGGAACAGGAGGGCGACGAGCACCGCCGTGGCGGGCTCGCCGCCTTGGTGGACCTCGCCATCGAGCGCCTCGAGGAGGCGCCAGAAAGTCTCGCCACGCGCGGCGGCGTGCGGGTCGTCCTTGTCCCCGAGGTACTCGTCGACCGCCGGGAGGATCACGCGCAAGGCGTCGCAGGCCCGCAGCATGCGGAAGGCGCCCAAGGCCGAGCCGGAACGCAACAGGCGCAGGATCTCCTCGAGGACGCGCGGCGGCGCCGAACGCGCCAAGCGCGGGGCGTGCCTGCACATCGACAGCCAGGTGGATTCGTCGATGCGCAATCCGAGGCGCGTGGCGAACTTGATGGCGCGCAGGATGCGCACCGGATCCTCCGCGAGGCGGATGTCGGGATCGCCGATCGTGCGCAGCACGCCCCGCTCCAAGTCCTCGAGTCCGCCGACCCAGTCGATGATCTCGTGGTTCTTCGGGTCGTAGAACAGCGCGTTGACCGTGAAGTCGCGGCGCAGCGCATCCTCCTGCGCGGATCCGTACTCGTTGTCCTCGGTGATCAGCAACGCGTCGAGGTCGGCGGCCTTGGGCTTGGAGGCCTTCTTGGGCGCCTCGGGAGGCTGTTCGGAGGCCACCTGCCCTTCGAGTTCCGCCAGTTCCGGCTCGACGGCTTCCAAATCGAGCAGTTCGCCCTCCTTGTGCGCCGGCTCGCGCCGGAAAGTGGCCGTCTCGATGACCTTGCCGTTGTAGTGGATGTGCACCAGCTTGAAGCGCCGGCCGATGATGCGGCCGTTGCCGAAGAGGCTCTTCACTTGGCGCGGATGCGCGCTGGTGGCGACATCGAAGTCCTTCGGGCGGCGGCCGATCAGCAGGTCGCGCACGCAGCCCCCGACGAGGTAGGTCTCGTGGCCCTTGTCCTTCAGGCGCGCGACGACACGCAACGCGGCGGGGTCGAGGGCGGACACATCGATTTGGTCGGCGGGCACGGTGCGCGGACGCAGGTGCTGTGACGAGGAGTCGGAGCGCATCGTGGCTGGGCGCGTCGAAGAGTGGGAAGGTGTCGTGCGCGCGGCGCGATCGGTCGAGTTCGGTTGGCTTGGCGGCGGAGCGGCTTGGGCGCCCCGCGCCTCGAGCCCGCGCGGCGAGCGCCCGGGCGAGGCTTGCGAGCCCTCAACTGTACCCAAGGCTCGTCGCCATTGCAGCCCGGCTCGATGCGATCCTTGCCGCTCGCGTGCGCGGACCGTATCCTCTGCGCGCCGCGTTCAGGGCCGCCAGCCGAGCCCTGCGCGTGGCGTCCGGGAAGGCCAGTAGCTCCTAACGGTTAGAGCGACTGATTCCAAATCAGTAGGTTCAAGGTTCGAATCCTTGCTGGCCTGCCATCCCGACGGCGCGCTTGGGGCGCGCGACGCGCTCGATGGGCGCATCCAAGCTGGCACCGCGAAGCGGACGCTTCCGTGCGGCGGCCGCCCTCCGCCATGCGCCCTCCTCCATTGGCAATGAGCCGTGCGCGCCATGCCACCCATGCCCGCGCGTCGTTTGGCGCGAGCCATGCATGGACAGTCGAGCCTCGATGGGCGACAGTAAGCCTCTACATGAGGTCCAACGACGAAGTGCCCGACCAGGCCGAGCAGGCCGAGTCCGAACTGCCCGCGGACCCGCAGGCGCCGTTGCCGGAGCGCGCCGAGCTGCGCGCAGCCTTGGGCACGGCCTTCGCCAACGAGGCGGCGCCTCCTGAATTGCTGGAGCGCTTCGCCGACCACGCGCGCCACCTGCTGGAGACGAACCGCTCGGTCAACCTGACCGCCATCTGCCAACCGGACGAGGTCGCGGCCAAGCACTACCTCGATTGCTGGCACCTGACGCGCGCCGTGCCGTTGTTCGGTCGCAAGGTGTTCGACATGGGCACGGGAGCGGGCTTTCCCGGCATCGTGCTGGCGCTGGCCGAGCGCGAGGCGCAGTTCGTCCTGTGCGACAGCACGAGGAAGAAGGTCGACTTCGTCGAAGGATGCATCCAGCGCTTCGAGCTGCGCCACGCCAAGGCGGTCTGGAGCCGGGCCGAGGATTGGCTGGCGAAGGAGCGCGTGGACATCGTCGTGGCGCGCGCCGTCAGCTCGGTGCGCGAGAACGTGCGCGTGCTGCGCAAGGTGCGCCACTCCTTCAAGGACCTCGTGCTGATGAAGGGGCCGAGCTGGTCGCGCGAATCGCGCGCCGCCGAACGCGAGGCGGAACGACTGGGCTTCCGCCTGGAGGCCGTGCACGAGTACAAGTTGCCGGCGGAGCACGGCGCGCGCGCCATCCTCGTCTACCGCGCGCCCGGCGGGCAAGGCTGACCAGCCATGGTCGGAGGCGCCAAGTTCATCGCGTTGGCCCTTGGCTGGTGGGGCTGGACGTGGGTCGTCGTGGGCGTCCTGGTGCTGCTGCTCGTCGTGCTCGGGATCATGCTCTACCCGCGCGACGGCTCGTTCTAGCGCGAGCCGTCGCACGCGTCCTCCTTCCGGAGCATGCTCATCCGCGCGACGCGTCCGGCGCCTTCGACCGCGCTCCGTCGACGAGATGCAGGGTCTGGGTGGGGAAGGCGAAGGTCAACCCCTCGAGTTCGAAGCGCCGGTGCACCTCGAAGAGGAGCTCCTGTTGCACGTCCATCATGACGGTGAACTCCTGGCCTTGGGTGTAGAAGGCGAATTCGAACAGGATGGCGCTGTCGCCGAAGCCCTTGAAGTGCGCGCGATCGAGCTTGGCGCGCGGATTGCCCGCGACGATCTCCGCCAGCAACCCCGGCACGCGACGCAGCTTCTCGTGCGGCGTCGAATAGACGAGGCCCAAGGTGTGCAGGCAGCGACGCTCCGTCAGTCGCTTGTAGTTGCGCAAGCGCGAGCTGGCGAGGTCGTTGTTGCCGATGATGATCTCCTCGCCGGTGACCGAACGGATGCGCGTGTTCTTGACGCCGATCTGCTCGACGTTGCCGAAGAAATCCGCCGTCTGCACGGCGTCGCCGACGACGAACGGCTTGTCGAGCAGGATCGAGATGCTCGCGAACAAGTCGCCGAGCACGTTCTGCAAGGCGAGCGCCACCGCGATGCCGCCGATGCCGAGGCTGGCGATGAGGGAGTTGACGTTGAAGCCGGCCGCCTCGAGGCACAGGAGCAGCACCAGCGTCCACAGCACGACCTGGCCGATGAAGCCCAGCACGTTCGAGCCCATCTTCACCGTCGGGTCGTCGATGCCGCGCGACGACAGCAGCTTCCTCAAGCCGTAGTCGAGCAGCCCGCGGCCCCAGAAGCCGGCCTGGATCCAGAAGCTGATGTTGGCCAGGATGCCGAGATAGCGCTGGATCTCGCTCTCCTGCACCAAGTCGCCCTCGGGCGAGTACTCGGCGCCGGGCAGGCGCAGGAAGTGCGCCGCGATCCAGACCGAAACGACGAACAAGAACATGCGCCGGGTGCGCCGCACGACATCGACGAGCAGATCGTCGATGTCCGTCTCCGTCCGCGCCGCGAGGTGCCCGAGGCGGTAGATCACGAGGCGCTTGGCGATGCCGAGCAGCAGGAAGCTGCCGGCGAGGATCGACAAGCCCACGATCCAGTCCTGCACGGTGTTCTCCAGGATCACGCGCTCCATCAACGGTGTGACGGTGGCGGGCGCGTTGGCGGGATCTGGCGCTTGGAGTGTGGCGATCGGGGCGGTCATGGACGTGTGGGGCGCAGTGGACGGAGCCGCCGCGACGAACGGCGAGGGTAGCCAAGCGCGCAATCCATGCAACGCGCCTCCGCGCGCGGCACTCGGCGCAGGAGCCTGCCTTGCCCTCTCGTCGATGCGCATGGGAGCGTTGCGCAGGCACAAGCCAGGGGAACGGGGAATGGAAGGGCGGTATCGCCGCACAGCGCCCATGGCAGTACGGCGCCGGGGTCGCGCGGCAGGGATCGCCGCGTCGGCGCCGGGCGTCAGAAGGGCGTCGATCGCGCAGCAGGAACCAGCGAAGCACGGGGCGCTTGGCGAAGCTCTGCACCAGCGGAGCCGATCGACCGGTAGCGCCTGGCACTCATCGGGGACGAGCACCCGGCAACGGATGACGCGCTACCCAACTCCGCCGCCAGTGCAGGCCCAGCGGACAGTGCAGGCCCGCGAATGGAGAAGCACGGCGCGCACCGCCCAGCCTAAAGGCCCTGCACAGCCGGACGCCGCTGCACAGCCGGACGCCGCTGCTCGGCCTAGCGCCGCTGCTCGGTCTGGCGCAGCTGCTCGGTGCAGCGGAGAAGTGGTGCCCGGGGGGGGGGTCGAACCCCCAATCCCGTTTAAGAGAACCAGGACCTGAACCTGGCGCGTCTGCCAATTCCGCCACCCGGGCACGGGCGATCGAAAGCGGCGGAGAAGATAGCCCCGTGCAGCTGGCTGGTCAAGCACCAGCCAGCGCAGGGCGAAGGTTGCGCGAAAAAGTGCCGACCTGCGGCCTCAACCGGCGGTCACATCGACGCCGTCGACGAGCACCATGGGAGCCTTCGCCGCGCCGCCGAGCAGCGTGTGGACGCTGCCGACACGCGCGATTTGGCGCAGCAGGTGCAGCGCGTTGCCCGAGATCATCGTTTCCTTGACCGCATGGGACGCGCTTCCGCCGTCGACCCAGCGCGACGACTTGGCGACGCCGCTGAAGTCTCCGTTGGTGGGATCGACGGTGCCGCTGAAGCGTTCGACCCACAGGCCGCGCCCGAGGGCGCGCGCCATCGCGGATTCGTCGCCGCCATCGCCCGCCTCGACGACGAGCGCGTGGGGGCCGAGTCCGGGCACGCCCCGCGCGCCACCACGCGCATGTCCGGTGCTGGTGGTGCCTCCGACCGCGGCGCTGTGCGCGTTGTGCAGCCAACCTTGCAGCACCCCCGCGCGAACCAGGTCGAAGGCGGCGGTGGGCACTCCCTCGCGATCGAAGGCCGCCGCTCCGGCGAGATCCAAATCGTGCGGCGCGTCGCGCAGCGTGAACAGCGGACTGGCGACCGCCTGGCCGAGGAGCTTCGCCAGCGGCGAACGGCCGCGTTGCACGGCGAGCGCGCTCGAACCGGCGACCAACGGCGCGACGAACAGGTCGACGAACGCGTCGGCCGAGAACAGCACCGGTCCCTTGTAGCTCGTGGCCGCCCGGGCGCCGAGATTGGCGAGGCAGATGTCGACGACGCCTTCGACCATCGGGCGAGCGGCCGCGCGCGCAGCGGCGAGGCTGCGCCACGCGCCGGAGTCGTAGTGGAAACCGCCGACTTCGTCGCCGTCGATCGCCATGCCCATCAAGGACAGGGACACCAGTCCGTCCGATTCGTGGGCCAGCACGCCGCGCGAGTTGGCCACGGCCTGCACGCCGCGCGACAAGTCGGCCGAGGCGCCGTCGAGCGAGAACTTCGCGCTCTTCTCGCGCGTCGTGCGCACCAAGTCGGCGCCGAGTTCCAGCAGCAACTCGCCATCCGCCTCGGCCATCTCGCGACTGCACGCGACGCGCTCGACCCAAGGGCGCGCGTCAGGCAGCACGTTCGCCTCGTGCGCGGGCGCGAAGGCCGCGGTCGCGAGGGCGTCGCGCACGCAGGCCTCGAGGGCCGCGTCGTCGGACTGGTTGGTCGAGGCGAAGCCAGCGCGCTTGTCCTTGAACACGCGCAAGCCGACGACCGCGCCCTCGTCCGAGGAGACGAGCTTGAGGTCGCCCTTCTCGTACTTGACCGACGAGCCGTGGCGCGCGGAAGCGAAGGCCTCGGCTTCGTCGGCGCCGGCCGCCCGCGCCAGATCCACCATGCGGCGACAGCGTTCGGCGAGCGACTGCTGCAAGGTGCGCGGCTCGTAGTGCGCGCTCTCGAGGGTCGTGCGCATGCTCACGCCTCCTTCCCGCCGAGGACCACCTTGCAACGCAGCCAAGGCCCGCCGGCGTCCACCTTGGCGGGCTGGCCCTTGCCGCAGTGGCCTGAGCCCAGATCCCAGCGGAAGTCGCCCGTGACCGCGTCCACGGTCTGCAGCACCTCGAAGGCGGACCCGGAGATGTTGACGCCCTTCATGCGTTCCCCGAGCTTGCCGCCCACGATGCGGCGCGCCTCGTGCGTGCCGAACATGAACTCGCCGTTCGAATCCGCCTGGCCGTTGCTGGCGCCTTCGAGCAACCAGCCGTCCTGCGTGCCCGCCACGAGTTCCTCCAGCGTCCCCGCGCCGGGCCGGATGTAGGTGTTGCGCATGCGGATAAGCGGTTCGTTGTCGTACTCCCACGCGCGCGCGTTGCCGGTCGGCTCGACGCCGAAGTGCGCGGCGCTCTCGCGGTCGTGGAGATAGCTGCGCAGCAGGCCTTGCTCGATGATCGTCGTGCGCCGCGCGGGCACGCCTTCGTCGTCGACCTCCACCAGCCCGCCGGCGCCGTCGAGGAACTCGGAGTGCCCGGAGTCCTCCAAGGTCACGAGGTCGGACGCCACCCGCGTCCCGATCCGCCCGCGCGCGACGGATCCCGCCAGCACGAAGTCGGCCTCGACCGTGTGCCCGACCGCCTCGTGCACGAGCATGCCGACGAGCGCGGGCGAGAGGATCACGACCGAACGGCCGCCCTGCGGACGCTCGGCTTCGAGCAGCTCGACCGCCTTGCGCGCCGCGCTGTCGGCCATCTGTGCCGCGCTGGCGCGTTGGAACAAGCACTGCCAACCACCGGTGACGCCGCTCGTCTCGACACCGCGTTGCATCTGGCCGTTCTTGGCCGCCACGGCGAACAAGCGCAGCTCCGGGCGCGCCACGCGCACCAGGGCGCGCGCGCCGTCGCTGGTGACGATGGCCTTTTCCTCGTGGATCTCGCTGTAGCCGCAGGTGGCGCTTTGGATCGTGGCGCTCGCCCCGCGCGCGGCCGCTTCGGAGTCGAGGCACAAGCGCAGCAGGGCCTCCATGGGGCGCTCGCGCAACTCGCGCGCGCCCGCGGACTCCCACACGCCGCGCGCGAGCTGTGTCGGCGGGGGCGCCGCCACCTTCTCGCGGCGCTGGCGCGCGCTGGCCTTGGCGGCCGCGGTGGCGGCCTCGATGGCGCGCCGGATGGCGTCCTTCTCCGGCCGGTCGGTCGAGGCGAATCCGTAGGATCCGTGCGCGAGGACGCGCACGCCGATCCCCGAGTAGGTGTTCGAGGCCGCGTTGTCGACGCGGCCCTTCTCCACGGCGACGCTGCGCGTCGACTTGTGGTGCCAACGCAGGAGCACATGGTCGGCCTGCGCGCCCTGCAGCGCGTCCTCGAGCAGGTTCAAGCGGTCGTCGGAGGGCGTGGAGGAGGCGGGTTGCGGCATGGTGGCTCGGGTGGTGGCGGTTGGCGCCTACCTTGTCGAAGATCGGCGTCCGCGGTTCAAGGCTGGAGCGCGGCTTCCACTTCCCGCACTTCCCGGCGCGGCGCGCGGCGCGAGCGCGCCGACGGACCCCGCGGCGGTCTGCTACCCTCTGGAGCATGGCGGACCCCGTCATCCGCATCCTGGCAGAGAACCGCAAGGCGCGCTTCGAGTTCCACATCCTCGAGTCGCAGGAGTGCGGCATCGTGCTGGCCGGCACCGAGGTCAAGTCGCTGCGTTGCGGTGGCGCGAGCCTCGACCAGAGCTACGGGTTCATCAAGAACGGCGAGTTGTACCTGCATGGCGCCAACATCGCCGAGTACGCGCAAGGCAACATCCACAACCACGAGACGCAACGCACGCGCAAGCTGCTCGTCCACAAGAAGAGCCTCGTGGATTGGGCGCGGAAGGTGAAGGAAAGCGGCGTGACGATCGTGCCGCTGGCGCTGTACTTCAAGGGCTCGCGCGTCAAGGTCGAGATGGCGCTCGCCAAGGGCAAGAAGCTGCACGACAAGCGCGAGGGCATCAAGGAGCGCGAGGCGCGCCGCGACATCGACCGCGCCATGTCGCGTCGTCGTTGATCGGAAGCGGGGGGGGCGGGCGGCGCGCGGCGATTTCGCGCGATCGCGCGCGATCTCGTGCTAGGATGCCGTCGGCAGCACACGCGAAGGGGGCGCAACGGTTTCGATCGTTGCGATCGTCGCAAGGCTGCGTGCCGGGGATCTCGAGTCACCCTGTCAATCCTCTCGGGACGGCATGACCTGCCGACAGTTACGCTCTCGCGGCCTGATTTAGTTCAGTCCGCCGTCTCGCCGGGGTGCGCCTGCCGCCCTGGCCTGACGCCACTCGCAGGCTGGTCCGGTCGCATCGCCTCGCTGCGGCTGGACGAGACACAACAGAGGCTGGTCCGCGAAGAGCCCGTCCATGGGCGCGACGCGGACGAGAACCAAGTTCGTGGAACACGCACGTAGATGCCCTGCGCCACGGCCGTGGCGACACGCGGGTTCGACTCCCGCCGCCTCCACCATCCAAGCGACCCCGCCGAGACGGGACCGACAGGTCCTCCTCCTCGACGGGGTCGCCTGCCGCCTGCCGCCTGCGGTCGGCGTCCGGGCGCTGGACACGGGATCCGGCCGCGATGTGCCGCCATGGGACCCGCCGCACGCCTCGGATCCCGACCCGGCATCGGTCCCGGGCGGCCCGGGGCGTGGCGGCGACGCGACGCGCGCCTTGTCTCGCCTGCGCACTCCGGCCCTGCTACCCTGCCGATCGATGCGCACCGCGCTCCTCCTCGCCCTCGCCGCCGGCACCTCGTGGACGACCGCCTGCCAAGTGCCCGGCCAGAACGACCACAACCTGATGGCGCTGCACACTCCCGAGGGAGCCCATCGCTATAGCGCCGCGCTCGTCGACGACTTCGAATTCGTGCTGCGCAGCTCGTTCGCCAACGTGCTCGAGTCCGGAGCCGGCGGGCTCGAAGGCCAAGAGCCCTCGAAGGTCAGGAACCCGCCCCTGGTCTGCCTCGAGAACCTGGCCGAGTTGCTCGCCCTGGACGCGGACGACGACGAGGTGCTCGCGCTGCAGATCGAATGGGCCACGCGCCTCGCCGTCGAGGACCCGGCCTTCGTCGTGCGCGCCGCCGCGGTCGAAGCCCTTGGTCCCCTGGGACGCAGGATCGACGCGGGCTTGCCGCAAGCGGCGCTCGAGGGCGCGCAAGCCAGCTCGCCCGAGGCCGTGGCGCAGGCGCTGGCGGGAGTCGTGTCCGCCGCGCGCGCCACCGCGGACAGGGAGCCCGGCGCGCAGGCGCGGCTCGATGCCGCGCTGGATGGGCTTCGGCAACTCGACCTCGATCTCGCTGGCGCGTGGCGGGCGGAGCGGCTCGTCCGCACGCTGCTGCGCGTGAAGGACGGCGACGAGCTGCGCGCGACGCAGCGCGAATTGCAAGTGCGCTTGTGGAAGCGCGCCTTGGGCGCCGCACTGCAGGACGATGCGCACGAGGTGCGCGCCGCGGCCCTCGCCACCTGCCTCGCCGGCGATCCGCGACTCGGCAACACCGTCGTGTGGGAACTCTTCCGCCGCGAAGAGTCGGCCTTGGTGCGCGCGTCGACGTGCCGCGCCTTGGCGGAACGCGGATTGCCCGCCGACGGCGAAGGCGTGGCGCGCGACGACTGGCTGGGGCTGCTCGTGCAACTCGCGGTGGCCGACCCGGAGGAGTCCGTGGCGCACGCCGCGATGCTGTGCTTGTCGCGTCGGGCCGGAGCCGGCTTCAAGAGCCTGCGCGAAGAGGATTGGCACGCATGGTGGACGGCGCGCCGCTGAAGCAACCGACGACGAGCGGGCGGGCGACTCGGCGCGCGCGACTCGTCGCGGCCTTGCGCCTCGCCTTCGCGCTGGGATTGCTCGCGCTCGTGGGATGGAGCGTGCCGTGGCGCGATCGGCTGCTCGTGCACGATGGCGCGGGGGAGTCCAGCATCCCCGGCGTCCTCGTCGGACCGTGGAACGAACCGCAGGTCGGCTTCATCCCGGCGCCCGAGCTCGATCCCGCGGGCTTCCCGCCGCGCCTCGCCGCCGACTGGGCCGCTCGCGCGCCCGAAGGCCTGCGCCTCGAGCGACGCGCCGCCGGCGCCGACGGCTACGACTGGCGCCCCGGCATCCGGCGCGTGTGGGCCGACGCCGACGCCGACGCGTTCCTCGCGCCTCTGCTGCTGCTCTTCGCCGCCATCCTCGTGGGCGTCGTGCGTTGGTGGCGCTTGCTCGCGGCCGTGGGCGTGCGCGCCAAGCTGTGGACCTGCACGCGCCTGACCTTCCTCGGCGTGTTCTTCAACTTGGTGGTGCCCGGCCTCACCGGAGGCGACCTCGTCAAGGCCGTCCTCGTCGTGCGCGAGAACCCGACGCAACGCGCGGACGCGCTCGTCTCCGTGGTCGTCGATCGCGTGCTCGGCTTGTTCGTCATCATCGCCATGACGGCGGTCGCCGTGACCTTGTCGCCCGACACCTTCGGCGAGCTGCGCGCGTGGGTGCTGTTCGTGTTCGCGGGCTTGTGCATCGGCGCATGGTGCTTCCTCGGGGCGTGGCCGCGCCGGATGCTGCGCATCGAAGCCCTGCTGGCGCGGATGCCGCAGGCCGAACGCCTGCGGAGCCTCGATCGCGCGGTGCGCGAATACACGCGCCACAAGGGCACGCTGGCGGTGGCGATCCTCCTGTCGGTGGCCAACCACTTGATCATCGCCTTGGCGTTGTTGTCGTTGACGCGCGCCTTCGGAGCCCTCGAGCTCGGGTATTGGGATGTGCTGGGCGCGGGAGCCATCGCCAACGTCGTGTCCTCCGTTCCGCTGGCACCCGGTGGTTGGGGCGTGGGCGAGGCGATCTACGGATTCGTGTACGCCAAGCTGGGCGCGCCGGCCACGATCGGCATCGCCGTGAGCGTCAGCTACCGCCTGTTGATGACCTTCATGGGGCTCCTCGGCGGACTGTTCCTCTTGACTCGTTCCGCGCGCGACGAGGCGCGCGATGTGCGCGCCTGAACGCGCGCGACGGTCGCGGTTCGACGCTTCCCGCCGAGCCGCCGCCCCGTTAGCATCCTCCGGTCCCTTGCGCGGAAAGACTGCACAACCATGAGCCTGCTCGTCATCGGCACCTTGGCCTACGACACGATCGAGACCGCCTACGCGCGCCGCGAGAACGTGCTCGGAGGGTCGGCTGTCTACTTCGCCTTGGCAGCGGCCAAGTACACCAAGCCCGCGTTGGTCGGCGTGGTCGGCGAGGACTTCCAGGAGGAGCACCTGCGGCTCCTGCACGCGCAGGGCGTGGACACGCGCGGCCTCGAGGTGCAGAAGGGTCGCACCTTCCGCTGGAGCGGACGCTACGAGGTCGACTGGAACACGCGCACGACGCTGGAGACGCAGCTCAACGTCCTCGAGACCTTCGACCCCAAGGTCCCGGCCGAGTGGCGCTCGGCGCGGCATGTGTTCCTCGCCAACGCCGCGCCGCTGGTGCAGTTGAGAGCGCTGGAGCAAGTCGACCGGCCGCAGTTCGTGATGGCCGACACGATGAACTTGTGGATCGAGTGCGCGCGCGACGACCTGCGCCGGCTGCTGCGCAAGGTCGACGCGGTGGTGCTCAACGACGAAGAGGCGCGCCTGCTCACGGGCGAGCGCAACCTGATCCGCGCCGCCGGCGCGGTGCTCGGCATGGGACCCAAGTACGTGCTCTTGAAGAAGGGCGAACACGGCGCGTTCCTGATGGGCGCGGACGTGCACTTCTCGCTGCCGGCCTACCCGGTGGAACAGGTCATCGACCCCACCGGCGCAGGCGACACCTTCGCCGGCGGCTTCATGGGCTTCGTGGCCAAGAGCGAGCGCATCGACCCGCCGACCTTGCGGCGCGCGATGCTGTGGGGCACGGTGACGGCGAGCTTCTGCGTGCAGGGTTTCGGCCCCGATGCGCTGGTGGCGCGCACGCACGACGAGTTGGCCTCGCGCCACGACGACCTGCTGCAGATCGTCTCGCCCTGAGGCGCGGCGACAACCCTGAGGCGCGGCGATCACCCTTGAGTGCACGACAACCCTGAGGCGCAGCGAGCCTTGGCCTTTGGCGATGAGTCGGATGCCGCGCGCCCCTTGGCGGGCGGGAACTGGTTCGTGGGTGCTTGGCCGCCCGCGCTCGTCGCCTGCGAGGTGGCGGAGTGGAGCGAGCAGGCCCTGAGGCAGGGTGGTTGGCGACGCAGCGCGGCCGAAGACCTGCACGCGACCTTGGCGTTTCTGGGCCCGCTGGACGTGGAGCGCGCACGGGAGTTGTCGCAGGCGTTGAGGGCGGAACTGCGCGGCCTGCGCCCGGTCCGCTTGCGGTTGGGGGCCTTGGAAGGGTTCCCGGCCGAATGCTCCGCCAAGCGCGTCGCCTACCTGGCCCTCGTCGACGAAGTGCAGGGCGCATGGTGGTCCGACGCGGTCGGGCGCACGGCGCGTGCCTGCTTGCGCGCGGGCTTGGCGCGCCCCCCGGCGGGGACTCCGCACCTGACCGTGGCACGGCCCAAGTCCGGCCCGGCGCCACTGCCGTCGGCGCGCGCACCGGGCTGGGAGTTCCAAGTCGAGTCCCTGCACCTCGCTTGTCGCAGGGACGGCCCTGGAATCGGGCGCTACATGTCCTTTGCGCGCATCTCGTTGGGTTGACTGCCACGCCGGTCCCTCGGCCAGCGTCTAGCTGGGTGCAGGGGGACTTCTTTCGGGGTGGCGGACCGCTAGACTCGGCGGCTTCCTCCGGCCAAGGAACGCATCCCGTACCCGCACCACTGACCGCACCGGCGCCGCGCGCGGCGCACCTGGAGTCGAAGCACCATGACCGTCAAAGGACCGACCAAGACCGAAGGCTTGAAGCCCGAGGGCATGAAGACCGAAGGCGCCAAGATCGAAGGCGCCAAGCCCGATCCGCGTCTCGCCGAAAAGACGCGCGCGCTCGATGGAGCGCTGGGCGAAATCGAAAAGGCCTTCGGCAAGGGCACGATCATGCGTCTCGGGGATGGCGCCCTGGTGAAGGAGATCTCCTGCATCTCCACCGGGTCCATCGGCCTCGACATGTGCCTTGGAGGCAAGGGCCTGCCCAAGGGCCGCATCGTCGAGATCTTCGGTCCGGAATCGTCGGGCAAGACGACCCTGACCCTTCAAGTGATCGCCAACGCCCAGAAGTCGGGCGGCATCTGCGCCTTCGTCGACGCGGAGCACGCCCTCGATCCGGGCTACGCGCGCAAGCTGGGCGTCAAGCTCGACGACCTGCTCGTCAGCCAACCCGACACCGGCGAGCAAGCGCTCGAGATCGTCGAGACCCTCGTGCGCAGCAACGCCATCGACGTGATCGTCATCGACTCCGTCGCGGCGCTGGTGCCGCGCGCCGAAATCCAAGGCGAGATGGGCGACAGCTTCGTGGGCTTGCACGCGCGCTTGATGAGCCAGGCCCTGCGCAAGCTGACGGCGGCGATCGCGAAGAGCGACACGCTGGTCATCTTCATCAACCAGATCCGCGAGAAGATCGGCGTCATGTTCGGCTCGCCCGAGACGACCACCGGCGGCCGCGCCTTGAAGTTCTACTCTTCGGTGCGCCTCGACATCCGGCGCATCGGACAGATCAAGGATGGCGAGGAAGTCGTCGGCAACCGCACGAAGGTCACGGTGGTCAAGAACAAGATCGCGCCGCCGTTCCGCAAGTGCGAGTTCGACATCCTGTACAACCGCGGCATCTCGAAGGAGGGCGAGATGCTCGAGATCGGCCTCGAGAACGGCGTGATCCTCAAGTCCGGCACCTGGTACAGCATGAAGCACCCGAAGGACGGCGAGGTGCGCATCGGCCAAGGCCTCGAAAAGGCGCGCCAGTTCCTGATCGACAACCCGGACCTGTCCACGATGATCGAGGGCACGATCAAGTCGAAGGCCGATCCGAGCAGCTTCGGCAAGGGCGGCGGCGAGTGAGCCGCGCCTGAACCCGAGCCGACCGTCGATCCCGCTTCCCGGCGCGCGCCGCGGAGACCGGGCGACGAGCAAGCAACACGGCGCGTCCGTCCGCTCGAGCGGAACGGGCGGGCGCGCCGTAGATCCCGAACGCACGAACGACGCACGATCCGATGACCGAGAATTCCCCGACGAGCGATCCGCGCTGGAGCGCCGAACGCGTCCGCGCCGACTTCCTCGATTTCTTCCGCGCCCGCGGCCACGCCATCGTGCCCAGCGGCCCGGTGTTCCCCCAGGACGACCCGACGCTCCTGTTCACGAACGCGGGGATGAACCAGTTCAAGGACGTGTTCCTCGGCACCGGTCAACGGGACTACAAGCGCGCCGCGGACACCCAGAAGTGCATCCGCGTCTCGGGCAAGCACAACGACCTCGAGGAGGTGGGGGTGGACACCTACCACCACACCTTCTTCGAGATGCTCGGCAATTGGTCCTTCGGCGACTACTTCAAGGAAGACGCCATCTGCTGGTCGTGGGAACTCCTGACCAAGGTGTGGGGCATCCCCGAAGAGCGGCTGTGGGTGACGGTGTTCGGCGGCGACAAGGACGACGGGCTGCCGGCCGACGATGAAGCCGCGCGCATCTGGATCGAAAAGGCCGGCATCAAGCCGGAACGCGTGCTGCGCTTCGGCCGCAAGGCGAATTTCTGGGAGATGGGCGACACCGGTCCTTGCGGACCGTGCACGGAAATCCACATCGACCGCGGCGGCCCGGGTACCGATCCGAAGGACGGCGCCGATCCCGTCATCGGCGTGAATGCCGGCAACGAGCGGTTCATGGAACTGTGGAACAACGTGTTCATGCAGTTCAACCGCCTTGACGACGGACGCCTGCAAGAGCTGCCGGCGAAGAGCGTCGACACGGGCATGGGCTTCGAGCGTGTGCTCTCGGTGCTGCAGAAGAAGCGCAGCAACTACGACACCGACCTCTTCCAGCCCATCTTCCGGCGCGTCGAGCAATTGACGGGAATGACTTACGAAGGAGGGGACTCCAAGAAGGATGTCGCCTTCCGCGTGATCGCCGACCATGTGCGCGCGTTGACGGCGGCGTTCTCCGACGGCGCCCTGCCGAGCAACGAAGGCCGCGGCTACGTGCTGCGTCGCCTATTGCGCCGCGCTTCGCGCTTCGGCCGCCAGCACCTCAAGAAGGAAGAACCGTTCCTCTTCGAGGTTGTGCCCACCGTGGCGCAGATCCTCGGCGGGGTGTTCCCCGAGATGCGCGCCCGCATCGAACATGTCCAGGCGCTCGTGAAGAGCGAAGAAGAGTCGTTCGGACGCACGCTGGGCCGCGGGCTGGTGCTGTTCGACCAGCTTTCCGCCAAGCTCGCCGCGGCGAAGCAATCGACCATCGACGGCGGCGATGCCTACGAGCTGTACGCCACCTACGGGTTCCCGCAGGACCTCGTCGAGTTGATGGCGCGCGAGCGCGGCTTGGCGGTGGACCTCGCCGGATGGGACAAGGCGCAGAAGGCGCACCAGGAGGCCAGCAAGGCCGAGGGCAAGTTCAAGCAAGTGCTCTCCGCCGAAGCCCTGGCCTCGGTCAAGCCGACGACCTCGACCTGCCACGCCGACGGCGCGGCAGGCTGCGAGAGCGCCGCCTCCGTCGTCCTGTGCGAGCGCTCAGGCGACGCATGGGCCATGGTGCTCGACCAGTCGCCGTTCTACGCCGAGGGCGGTGGACAATGTGGCGACAGTGGCGCGATCGCCGCCAAGGACGGCTCGTTCCGCTTCGAAGTGCGCGACACGCGCCGCACGGGCTCCGTCATCGTGCACTTGGGCGACTTCACGGCCGGCAAGGCCGCGGTGGGCGCGGCCGTGGTCGCCTCGGTCGACACCAGGCAACGGGAACTGACGCGCAAGAACCACACCGCGACGCACCTGTTGCACAAGGCCCTCAAGGAGGTGCTCGGCTCCCATGTCTCGCAACAGGGCAGCTACGTCGGACCCGATCGACTGCGCTTCGATTTCTCCCACACCAAGGCCGTGACGCAGGAGGAGATCGAACGCATCGAGGGCATCGTCAACGAACGCATCGCCCTCAACGCGACCGTCAAGACGACGATCGAGGAGTTGGATGCCGCCAAGGCCCGCGGCGTCGTCGCCATGTTCGGCGAGAAGTACGACGCGAAGGTGCGCGTGCTCGATGTCGGCGGCTGGTCGATGGAACTGTGCGGCGGCACGCACGTGCGCGCCGCGGGGGACATCGGCGCCTTCCTCGTCAAGGAAGAACGCGCCGTGCAGGCCGGGGTGCGCCGCATCGAAGCCCTCACCGGCCCTGCCGCCGTGGCCGAGTTCCAGCACCAACGCCGCGTGTTGCGCGATGCCGCCCTTCAACTCAAGAGCGCTCCCGAGGACATCGGGACGCGCATCGCCCAGGTGCTCCAATCGGCCAAGGAGGCGGAGAAGAAGGCCGCTGCAGCCGCCAAGGGCGACTTGGGCAAGTTCTGGAGCGAAATCGAGTCGGCCTTCGTCGAAGTTGGTGGAGCCAAGATCGCCGTGCTGGACATGCCCAGCGCCAATGGCGACGCCGTGCGTGAACTGGCGGAAAAAACCAAGTCCGCGCACTCCCAGGTGCTGATGGCCGTCTTCGGCCGCGAAGAAGGCCGCGTGCCATTCGTCGTGGTCTGCCAAGGCGTCGCAGGCAAGAACGCGGGCCAGATCGCCAAGTCGCTCGGCCCGCACCTCGGCGGTGGAGGCGGTGGACGCCCGGATGTCGCCCAAGGGCAAGGCCAAAAGCCCGACGGGGTGCCGGCTGCGATCGCGACCGTCAGGGCCGCCTTCGGCCTGAGCTGAAGTCGCGCTATCCGAGGCCGCCATCGGCGCGCTTCCGCGCCGATGGTGGACACGCAGTCTGCTACCGGGAATGCTCGCGGATTGCTTGCCGAGAGCCGATGGCAATCGGGGTGCCGAGCAATTCGGCACCCTTGTTCACCTGACCACGTGCGCCGTTCGGCAACGTGGGTCGAGCCTTTCAGCAATCCGAACCTCATCTCGATCCGAGCCACGCACCATCGCCAACCACGCCTCGGATGAGTCAGCGCATGGGATCGGCAATCTCTTCGATTCAGACCCTGCGTCGGTTCAGACCCTGCGTCGGTTCACACCCTGCGTCGGTTCAGGTCGCACGTCGGTTCAGGTCGCACGTCGGTTCACGCCGGACTTCGCTTCCAGCCGCGTCATGGGTCGAGCGGTTCCTCGGGGAGGCCGCAAGCAGATCATGCGACGGTGCCAGCCTTCCTAGCCTGCGGGCATCCAGCTCTGCCTTGGGCAGTGCGCAGGTCAATCTTGGCTTGCGCCTCGTTCCGGCCACCACGAAGAGGGGGGTGCCGTGCGCGCCGAACGGCTGCGATGCCCTCCGCCTGTTCCTTGCCCGGACCACACGACCGCCGGACGAGGCGCGCCACACGGGTTGGTGGGGGATGGCCATATTGGTGGAGGGCCCCGCAACGCCCCCACCTACGAAGGGACAAGTGCCGAAGCTCGCGCCCCGAACGCCCCTGCGCGACGGGCGCAAGCCGTACTTTCCGGTTCCTCGGGCTCCAGTTGGAGGGGATCGTCAGCGGGATCGGCTCGCGGGACGCGGATGCCGCAGGCACGGCCGGCGTCCTTCTCGGTGCAGGCCCCGCCGGCCCCTCCTGGTGGTCTTTTCCGGGCTGCACCCCGCTCAAGAAAAGCTGGCTCCGGGCTCGAACTTGGGGCGCTCGTTGACGCTGCAAGCGGGACCCGCTACTGTATTTGGCCCTTTTCCGCACAGCGCCCTCCGAGGCGGCTGGCGGGCGAGGGTCGAGCCGCCTTGGCGGCCGACCGAACGAGAGCAGAGCCATGCCGAATCCGAAACGACGCCACAGCAAGCACCGCAAGGGCATCCGTCGCTCGCACCACGCCCTGGGTGCCACGCCCGCCAACCACTGCCCGCGCTGCGGCGCCGCGACCAAGCCGCACCGCGTGTGCGACAACTGCGGCCACTACGGCTTCGACAAGGGCGGCAACAAGGGCACGGCCGTCCTCGACAAGGAAGCCTTCTGATCGCCCTTTCCTGAAGGCTCGCGTCGATGAACTCTCCGCTCATCGCACTCGATGTCCCCGGCGGCGACCATGCTCCCGAGTGCACCCTCAAGGGTGCGCTCCAGGCGGTCGCGCAGGATGGCAAGTGGAAGCTCGACCCCGCGCGCATCCTGCTCGTGGGGGACGAGTCCTCCATCAAGTCGTGGTTGTCGGCGAATGGCGGCGACCCGGGCTTCCGGTACCTGCACGCCTCGCAGGTGATCGAGATGTGCGAGTCGCCCGCGACCGCGCTGCGCTCCAAGCAGGACTCCTCCATCGTGAAGATGATGGGAGCGGTCAAGCAAGGTCACGCCGGCGCCGCCGTCTCTATGGGCAACACGGGCGCCGTCGTCGGCGCCGCGACACTGCTGCTCGGCACGCTGCCGGGCGTGCTGCGCCCCGCCATCGCGGTGACGATGAACTTCGGCGGCAAGCCGATCACCATGCTCGACATGGGTGCGCTGGCGCAGCCCAAGCCGGAGAATCTGGCGCAACAAGGCGTGATGGGCGCCGCCTTCGCCAAGGCCGCCTTCGGACTTTCCGAGCCGCGCGTCGGCTTGCTGAACATCGGCGAGGAGTCCGGCAAGGGCACCGACGTGCTGAAGAGCGCACATCCCTTGCTTGCCTCCGCGCCCATCCGCTTCGTCGGCAACGTCGAGGGCAACCATGTCTTCCGCGACAGCTGCGACGTGCTCGTCACGGACGGATTCACGGGCAACGTCCTCCTCAAGTTCAGCGAAGACTTCGCCGCGCGAATGATCCAACTGGTCGTCGCCGAAGCGGCCGCGGCGGGCGTTCAAATCCCGCGCGAGGCCTTGGCGAAGATCCAGAAGCGCATCGACTACTCCGAGTACGGCGGCGCGTTGCTGCTCGGAGTGAACGGGATCGTCTTCAAGGGCCACGGTCGCTCGGACCATAACGCGGTTTCGAACGCCCTGGCCGCCGCGCAACGTGCGCTGGACGCACGCATCAACGATCACATCGTGGCTGCGCTCGCTGCCGTCGATGCTGGCACGCAAAGCTGATCGGACGACTTAGCTGATCGGACGACTTAGCTGATCGGACGACTTGGCTGATCGGACGACTTGGCTGATCGGACGACTTGGCTGATCGGACGACTTGGCTGATCGGGCGACTTTGCTGATCGGGCGACGCGGCTGATCGGACGACGCGTGCTCGCCGCGACCGTGCTCGCGGGAAGGCTGGATGCGGTGCGCTGCTGCCGACGTGGGCGTGGTCGAGCGAACGTGCCGGCTGCGCCACGAGCAGGTGGTGCCGCATGTGTCGACCACGGTGCGGTGCAGCCGTGATGGCGCCCACCTCTGCGCAAGGCCCCGACGATTCGCGCACCTTGCCGCCGATCGGCGTGCGCGCTTGCGGCGCGGGCATTCTCGGCCTCCTTGACGCCACGCCACGCAGGAGTTCCTGCCCACCCCGCGCCAGCCGTCGCGGCGCCTTGGACCATCGTGGGCGCGCTCCATGAAGGGGCGACATGGGCATGTGCCCGGCACCGTCCGAGGCGCCCCACGGTTGCATCGCTCGCCCGTTCTTTGCAGATTGGCTGCTTGTCCCCGCACCTCGGGGGCTACGCAACACGATGAATCAACGTCACAGGGTCGGCATCGCGGGCACCGGTTCGTACATGCCCGAACGCGTGGTCGACAACAACTGGTTCGCCGAACAGGGGGTCGACACCTCCGACGAGTGGATCATCCAACGGACCGGCATCAAGGCGCGCCGCTTCGCCGCGCCCGGCGAGTCGACCTCCACCTTCTGCATCGAGGCGGGTCGGCGCGCGTTGCAGGCGGCCGGACTCGACGCCGGCGAGCTCGACCTGATCCTCGTCGCCACCGTCAGCCCCGACCACATGCTGCCCGCCTGCGCCTTGTTGGTCCAGCAGGCCTTGGGCGCCAAGAAGGCCGCGGCCTACGACCTGAACGCCGCGTGCTCGGGCTTCCTGACCGCCATGACGACCGCCGAGGCGTTCATCGCCGCGGGCACGGCGCGCAACGTGCTCGTCATCGGCGCGGAGACCTTGTCGCGCTTCCTCGACATCAAGGATCGCGGCAGCTGCATCCTCTTCGGCGACGGAGCCGGCGCCGCGGTGCTGCGGCGCTTCGACGATTGCGGACAGGGCGAGATCCTGAGGCGCACGCTGGGAGCCGACGGCGCGGGCTACGAGCTGATCCACATGAAAGGTGGCGGCGCCGCCAACCCTCCGACGCACGAATCGATCGAGCGGGGCGACCACTACATCCGCGTGCAAGGCCGCGAGGTCTTCAAGTTCGCCGTGGCCACGATGGGGGAGCTCATCTCCGAGATGACCGAAGGCCACTCCTACGACGAGATCGGCCTCGTGGTGCCCCACCAAGTCAACCAGCGCATCATCGACGCCGCCTTGGAACGCCTGGGCTGGACCAACGAGAAGGTCATGGTGAACATCGACAAGTACGGCAACACATCGGCCGCCAGCGTGCCGGTGGCGTTCGACGAAGGCGTGCGAGCCGGCCGCGTCGAGAAGGGCAAGCTGGTCGTGCTCGTGGCCTTCGGCGCGGGCCTCACCTGGGGCGGCGCGCTCGTCCGTTGGTGACCGCGCCGCCGACTTCCAAACCCGCTCGCCGCCAGGATCCTCCCGCGATGCATGCACAACCCGCCCTCCTCTTCCCCGGCCAAGGCGCCCAGCATTCCGGCATGGGCCGCGACTGGTGCGCGGCGCACGACGCGGCCAAGCGCGTGTGGGCCGAGGCCGATCGCATCCTCGGCTTCCCGCTCTCGGACGCTTGCTGGAACCAAGGCGAGGCGGTGAACCGCACCGACATCGCCCAACCCGGCATCTTCACCACCTCGGTGGCGATCACGACCGTGCTGCAAGGCCACGGGCTCGACCTCGCCAAGGTGCCGCTGGTCGCGGGGCTCTCGCTGGGCGAGTACACGGCCCTTTGGGCCGCCGGTTCCTTGTCCTTCGCAGATGGCTTGCGCCTCGTGCGCTTGCGTGGCGAGGCGATGCAAGCGGCCGCCGAGTCCATCCAGAGCTCCATGACCAGCTTGATGGGCGCCACCGAAGAGCAAGCCCGCCAAGTCGCGGCCCATGGCGCGCAGTTCGGCATCTGCCAGGTCGCCAACCTGAACGCCCCCGGTCAGATCGTCATCGCCGGCGAGCTGAAGGCCTTGGACGCGGCCGAAGCGGCGGCGAAGGACTACGGTGTGCGCCGCACTCGACGCCTGGTCGTCGCCGGCGGCTTCCACAGCGAGTGCATGCGCCCGGCCGCCGAACGCCTGCGACAGGCCTTGGAGCAAGTGGAGATCCGCGCACCGCGCTGCACTTTCCTCACCAATGTCACGGGTGAAGCACTCGCGACTCCGGCCGAGATCCGCGCCAGCCTGGCCGAGCAAGTGTGCCGCAGCGTGTTGTGGGAGAAGTCGATGCGCACGGCCCTTGCCTTGGGCATCAAGCGCTTCCTCGAACCCGGCCCCGGCGCGGTGCTCGCGGGCATCATGTCCAAGATCGACGAATCGGCGCAGGTCGCCTCCGCGGCCAAGCCCGAGGATGCGCATTCCTGCGTTCAAGCCTGATCCTTCGAGCCCGGCGACCGCCATCCGCCTGCGCGTTGACCCTGACTGCGCACCCCGCTACAGTCCCTCCACTAGGGTGCGCCCGCCAAGGGTCGCACCTCCCCCGGCTCCCCCCCGTCTCCGATCGCCTTGACCGCCCAAGCTGAATCGCCGCGCGTCCTCGCTGGACAGGTGGCCATCGTCACCGGTGCCTCGCGCGGCATCGGCGCCTCCATCGCCCTGCAACTGGCATCCCGCGGCGCCAAGGTGGTTTGCGTCGCCACGAGCGCGGATCGCGCGGCCGAGACCGCCGCCAGGTGCTCCGAGCTGACTCCCGGCGCCCAGGCCCTGGGCGTGGACGTGGCCCAGACGGCGGCCGTCGCCGCGCTCGTCGATGGCGTCGTCAAGGAGCACGGACGCATCGACATCCTCGTGAACAACGCCGGCGTGACGAAGGACCAGCTCATCCTGCGCATGAGCGAGGAGGACTTCGACCGCGTGCTCGACGTGAACCTCAAGGGCGCTTGGAACTTCTGCAAGTCCGCGTCGCGCACGCTGATGAAGACCGGCGGCGCCATCGTCAACATCGGCTCGATCGTGGGCCTCACGGGCAACGCCGGCCAGTGCAACTACGCCGCCTCGAAGGCCGCGCTCGTCGGCCTCACCAAGTCGCTCGCCAAGGAACTGGCCGGCCGCAAGGTGCGCGTGAACCTCGTCGCACCCGGCTACGTGCGCTCGGACATGACGGCGGCCATCGCCGACGAGGCCGCCGTCGCCAAGCTCAAGGAGAACATTCCGCTCGGCCGCATCGGCGAGCCGGCGGAGATCGCGCTGGCGGTCGACTACCTCGTCGGCCCGGGCGGCGCCTACGTCACCGGCCAAGTCCTCGTCGTCGACGGAGGACTGTCGCTCTGACTCGCAGCGGGACCCTGCGTCCCGCCTGGGCCGAGCCGACGGCCCACGCCACACATCCACGGCCGCGCCGTGGCGCGCGACACCGAATCGCGCTCCCGACGACGCGGACGACTCGCACGACGACCGACCCAGATCCCCTCACCCCGCGCCGGGGCCTCGCGCCGCGGCCTGTCTTCCACAAGGAGCAAGAACGATGTCCAACAACGCCAACACCGCCACCGTCGAAGAGCGCGTCATCAAGATCGTCTGCGACAAGATGAGCCAGCCGCGCGAGAAGGTGAAGCGCGAGACCGACTTCGTGAACGACCTCGGCGCCGACTCGCTGGACACGGTCGAGCTCGTCATGAGCTTCGAGGACGAGTTCGAGATCACGATCCCCGACGAGGACGCCGAGAAGATCCGCACCGTCGGCGCGGCCATCGACTACATCAGCAGCAAGTCCTGATCACGGAGTCGTCCTCGACGCCGTTCCGCGGAGGCGGCGCGCCTCGACCGGATCCGGATCGACCCGCTCCGCACCTCCGCAACCGCCCGCCGCGCGCGGGCCTTCGAGCAACCCACACACATGCGTCGCGTAGTCATCACCGGCCTCGGCACCATGAACGCCCTGGGCAACGACGTCGAGACGACGTGGGCCCGCCTGCTGCGCGGGGAGAACGGCATCGGCCCGATCACGAAGTTCGACACCAAGGACCACTCGGTTCACTTCGCGGGCAGCGTGCACTGGGATCCGGCGACCGCGTTCGCCGGTCCGGACCTGCGCAAGTACGACCCGTTCACCATGTGGGCCCTGATGTGCTCGGACCAGGCCTTCAAGGACGCCGGACTCGAGCCCAAGGCCGCGGGCGAGGAGGAGCGCGAGCGCTTCGGCGCGATCATCGGCACCGGCATCGGCGGCATCACGGGCATCGAGGAGCAGTACCGCGACATGCTCGAGCGCGGGCCGCGGCGGGTCAGCCCGCACTTCGTCCCGAAGATCATGGCCAACGCCGTCTCCGGCCAGGTTTCCATCCGCCACGGGCTGCTCGGCACCTCGTTCACGACCTCGTCGGCCTGCGCCTCGGCCGGACACGCCATCGGCATGGCGTGGCGCGCCATCCAATGGGGCGACTGCGATGTCGTCGCCACGGGCGGCGCGGAGTCCGCCACGACGGCGTTGAGCCTGGCGGGCTTCGCCAACATGAAGGCGTTGTCGACGCGCAACGACGATCCCTCGGCGGCCTCGCGGCCCTTCGACAAGGACCGCGACGGCTTCGTGATGGGCGAAGGCTGCGGCATCCTCGTCTTCGAGGAGTACGAACGCGCCAAGCGGCGCGGCGCGCGCATCTACGCCGAAGTCAAGGGCTACGGCTCGACCGACGATGCGCACCACATCACGGCCCCGAAGGAGGATGGACGCGGCCCCGCGCGCGCCTTCCGCGAAGCGCTGCGCCACGGCCGGGTCGCTCCCGACCAGGTCGACTACATCAACGCGCACGGCACGAGCACTCCGTACAACGACGCCATCGAGACGCGCGCGTTGAAGCTGTGCTTCGGCGACCACGCCAGGAAGCTCGCCGTCAACTCGACCAAGTCGATGGTCGGGCACCTGCTGGGCGCCTCGGCCGCGGTCGAGCTCGTGGTCACCGCCCTGTCGGTGCACCATGGCATGGTGCACCCCACCCGCAACTACACGACGCCCGATCCGGACTGCGACCTCGACTACGTGCCGGGCGCGGCGCGCGCCGTGCAGATCCGGAACGCCCTGTCCAACTCGCTGGGCTTCGGCGGGCACAACGTGTCGATCCTGATCGGCCGTCCCGACTGACGCGCGCGCGCGCGGCCGTCGGCCGCTCCACGATGCGACGGCTGGAACGCGCGGGCGACGAGGCTAGAGTGGCCCAACCAGCGCCATGAGCACACCCGATCCGCGCCTGTTGCAGCAAAGCCTCGAGGCCGCCGGCCAAGGCCACCTGTGGACCCACGCCACGCGCCTCGCAGGGGCGCCGCGCGAGGCGCTCCTGAGCCGGCTCGCGAGCCTCGACCTCCCTCTGATCGGAGAACTGGCGCGCCTGGCGCGTTCCGGTTCCGACGGCGGGGCGTCTCCGCGCTTCGAGGCGCCGGCGGTCTTCGGCCTCGACCAGCGCCAAGCCGCGCGCGCCAAGGAGGCCCGCGAAGCAGGGGAAGACCTGCTGTCGCGCGGCAAGGTGGGCTACCTCCTGGTCGCAGGCGGCCAGGCCTCGCGCCTCGGATACGAGGGGCCCAAGGGCTGCTTCCCGATCGGACCGGTGACCGGACGGTCGTTGTTCGAGATCTTCGCGCGCCGGTTGCACGCCGTGCGCCGCCGGCACGGCGTGCCCACGCCTTGGTACATCATGACGTCGGAGGGCAACGACGCCACGACGCGCGAGTTCTTCGCGCGCCACGACCACTTCGGCCTGCCCGCCGACGAGATCGTGTTCTTCGCGCAATCGATGCTGCCTGCGCTCGACTCCGAAGGACGGATCCTGATGGCCTCGGCGACCGAGTTGTTCCTCGCTCCGAACGGCCACGGCGGCTCGCTGCTCGCCCTGCAAACCAGCGGGGCCTTGCGCTCGGCGGGCGAGCGCGGAGTCGAAGTCTTCAGCTACTTCCAGGTGGACAATCCTCTCGCGCCTCCCGCGGATCCGCTGTTCCTGGGCCTGCATGCGCTCTCCGGCTCGCAGATGTCGAGCAAGGTGGTCAAGAAGCGCGACGCGCACGAGAAGGTGGGCGTCTTGGGCAAGGTCGACGGGCGCCTTTCGTGCATCGAGTATTCGGACCTGCCGGCCGACCTGCGCCATGCCACGGACGAGCGCGGCGAACTGCTCTACTCGGCAGGCAACATCGCGCTGCACGCCATCGATCGCTCCTTCGTGGAGCGCCTCGTCGGCGCGCGACTGGAGCTGCCGTGGCACGTGGCCAAGAAGCAGATCCCCTGCATCGACTCCGCGGGCGCGCCGACCACCACGGCCGGCTTCAAGTTCGAGACCTTCGTGTTCGACGCGTTGGCCTTCGCCGACGAGAGCGCCATCCTCGAGGTCGAGCGTCGCGAGGAGTTCTCGCCGGTCAAGAACAAGGAAGGCGACGACTCGCCCGCCACCACGCGGCGCGACTTGTGCGCCATGCACGCGCGCTGGGCGGCCGAGGCGGGCTTGGCCTTGCCGCGCATGGACGAAACGGGCAACGTGCAGATCGAGATCGATCCGGTCTACGCCGAATCGGCGCGCGAGTTCGCGCACCGCGGGCCGGAGCACCGGCATGTGCGCACCGAGCGCGGCACGTACTACGGCGAGGGCTGGAACCCGTGACGCAGGAAGCCTCGGCGCCGCTCTCCTCGACGCGGCCGTCCTCGGCGGACGGGCGTTCCACGGCGCACGGCGAGCCTGCGCCGCGCCAGCCCGGACCCGGGCGCGGAGATCTGCTCGCCCTCGCGCCGGAATCGGCGTGGCGGCGGCTCGGCGAGTCGCAAGTCGTCGTCTTGTCGGGCGGACGCTCGAGCGAACGCGAAGTCTCGCTGCGCTCCGGAGCGGCGGTGGCGGCCGCCTTGCGCGACGCGAGCGACGCGAGCGACGGACGCGGACCGCGACGCGTGCGCGAAGTGCAGTTGGAGCCCGATGGCTGGTGGCTGTTGGGTGAAGAGCGGCTCGAACCGGCCGAGGCGTTGGCGCGGATCCCCGTGGACGCGCCGTTCTTCCTCGCCTTGCATGGCGGCGAGGGCGAGGACGGCACCTTGCAGGGACTGCTGCGCATGCTCGGTCGCCGCCACACGGGGGAAGGCGTGTGGACCTCGGCCCTGTGCATGAACAAGTCCGCCACCAAGGACGTGCTGCGACGCGCCGGCGTGCGCGTCGCCCCGGGCCTGGAGTTGCCGCGTGGCGAGTGGCGCACGGCGCGCGAAGCGTCCCTGGCCCGCGTGCGCGAACTTTCCGCCGACGGATGGTGCGTCAAGCCCAACAGCGGCGGCTCGTCGGTTGCGACCTCGCTGGAGTCCGAGTTGGACGGCGTCGCGGCGGCGATCGAGTGCGTCCTGGCGACCGGCGACCGCGCGTTGGTGGAGGCGCGCGTGCGAGGCGTGGAGACATCCTGCGGCGTGCTCGGCGACGGCGATGGCGACGTCGTCGCCTTGATGCCCATCGAGATCACGCCCAAGGATGGGCGCTTCTTCGACTACGAGGAGAAGTACAGCGCCCAAGGAGCCAGCGAGCACTGCCCGCCGACGAGCTTGCCGGCCGACGCGTGCGAGGCGATCCGCGTCGCGGCGCGCCGCGCCTTCCGCGCCGTCGGTGGACGCTCCTACGCGCGCATCGACTTCCTCACGCCGCGCACGCCGACGGGCGGATTCGGCGAACCAGTCGCGTTGGAAGTGAACACCTTGCCCGGCATGACCGAGCGCTCGTTGTTGCCGCAGGAGGCGGCGCATGCCGGCCTGTCGTTCCGCGACTTGTGCCTGCTGCTCTCCGCGCTGGCTTGCAAGGACCAGGCGTGAGCAAGTTGCGCATCGCCGTGGTGGGGGCGACGGGGCGACTCGGCGCACGCGCCGCCGAATGCTACGGCGGCCACGCGAGCTTCGAGCTCGTCGCGCGCATCGGGCGCGGCCACGACCTGCGCTCGGCACTGCGCGAAGCGCGCCCCGAGGTCGCGCTCGACGCCACCGAGGCGGGACTCGGCGCGCGACACGCGCGCATCATGCTCGAGAATGGCGTTCGTCCGCTCGTCGGCACTTCCGGCGTCTCCGACGTCGAGCTCGCCGAGCTCGACGCGCTGGCGCGCGGCTTGGGCCTGGGCGGCCTGGTCGTGCCGAACTTCTCCCTGGGCATGGTGCTCTTGCAGCGCGCGGCGTTGGAGTTCGCGCGCCACATGCCGCAGGTGGAGATCATCGAGCTGCACCACGAGCGCAAGAAGGACGCGCCATCGGGCACGGCGATCGACACGGCGAACAAGCTGCGCGCCGACCGGCCCGGCCGCGGCGAGATCCCGATCCACTCGGTGCGCTTGCCCGGACACTACGCGCACCAGGAGGTCGTGTTCGGAGCGCCTGGAGAGCGCCTGACCCTGCGCCACGACATGTCCTCGCCGGAGGCCTTCGGACCCGGCCTGCTGTCCGCCGCGCGGCACGCGGCGCGCGCCCTCGGCGTGGCGCGCGGGCTGGAACACGCGCTCGCGCCCTGAGCGCGCGGGGGCGGCGAACTCCGTTGGAAGGGCGGGGCGACCGCGCTATCCTGTTCCGGCTCGACGATCCCCGTGCCGGGGTGGCGAAATGGCAGACGCGGCGGATTCAAAATCCGCTTCCCTTAACAGGAGTGGGGGTTCAAGTCCCCCCCTCGGCACCATCCTCCCAAGCACCTCTCCGCGTCCCTTCTTCGCAGTGAAGCACGCCGCCCTCGCCGCCGACCTGCTCGGCTCCGTGCTGCACGAGGTGAACAACGCCGCGCAGTACTTGTCGGCGATGGATGCGCTCTGCAAGCACGTGGGCGCGGACGTGGTCGGCGAGCGTGGCGAGGACCTCGCCGCATGCGGCGCTTCGCTGGCTGCGCAAGGCGAGTTGCTCGCCGCCTTGTGCGGCGACGAGGCGCGGCCCGCCTGCACGCCGCGCGCGGCGCGGCTCTTGTGGACGCTGGTGAAGAAGCGACTCGCGGCCGAACAGCGACCACTCGACCTGGGATCGGAAGGTCCTCTCGATCGCATGGACTTCGAGTTCGCGGCGCGCGTGTTGGTGGAGGCGCGGCTGGCACCGGCGGGTGCCCGCCTCGCGCTGGACTTCGAGCGCGGCACCTGCGACTTGGTGTCCACGTGAGCTGGCTGGACCGGCTGACGGCGGGCTGGGGCTTGGGGGAAGCGCCCACGCAGCCGCGCGGGGATGCGGCGCGCGTGCGCGAGGTGCAAGCCGTGTTGGACTCGGTCGCGCCTCTCTTGGCGGCGGACGGCGGCTCGGTCCAACTGCTGGCCGTCGACGACGGCGACCTCGAGTTGCGCTTGGACGGCGCCTGCGCGCGCTGCCATGCCTCCGACTCGACCATGTCGAGCCTGATCGAACCGCGCTTGCGCGCCGGACTGCCGTGGTTGCAGGCGGTGCGCTGGCGGCGCTGAGGCCGCGGCGAACAGGACGCACCTTGCGGGCCCGACCGCGTCGCGGTCCATGCACCTTCAGAAGCGCCACAACACGGCGAGCAGCGTCGTCAGTTGGACCGCGTAGGTGGCGGTGCCGAGCGCGTCACCCGTCGAGCCGCCGATGCGCCGGCGCAAGTAGCGCGCGGCGATCCACACCACCGCGGCGCAGGCCCCGACCGCCATGAGCGCCGCGGCGCGATCGAGCCACGCGAGCCACAAGAGCGCGGGCAGGCTGGCGAGCACGGCCAGCGACACGCGCGAGGCGGGCAAGGCCAGCAGGTCGCGCGAAAGGCTCTGCCGCTCGGGGATCGTCGGCAACGCGGCGAGCAGCAGCATCCCCGACAAGCGGCCCAGGCTCGCCGCGCACACGAGGCCGGCGAAGAACAGCTCGCCGCGCACCAGCCACAGCGCCTTGCTCGATTCGTAGCGCAACAGGAACGCTCCGAACAAGGCCAGTGCGCCGTAGGATCCGATGCGCGAGTCCTTGAGGATCTCGAGCACGCGTTCGCGCGAGAAACCGCCGCCGAAGGCGTCGAAGGCGTCGGCGACGGCATCCTCGTGGAAGGCGCCCGTCAAGCGCGCCTCGACGAGCAGGGCCACGAGCAAGGCGATGCCGAAGGGCAGGTGGGGGTGCAGCAACCAAGTCAGCCCCGCCGTCGCGCATCCCACGAGCGCGCCGACCAGCGGGAACCAGCTCGCGGCGCGTTGCAGGTCGCCGGGCTGCAAGTGGTGCGTCGCGGGCGGCACCGGCAGGCGGGTCAGGAAGCTCGTCGCCACCCAGGCCGCGCGCCATTCGCGAGCGAGGATGCTCATGGACGAAGCTCCCCGGGTGCGCGGCCCAAGGCCTCGTCCAAGGTCGCCACCGAGCGCACGAGGTCCGCCGCCGCGTCGAGGAGCGGCAACAGCAGCAACGCGCCGCTGCCTTCCCCGAGGCGCATGTCCCAGGCGAGCCACGGTTGGAGCCCGAGGCTCTCGAGGGCGTGGCCGTGCAGAGGTTCGGCGCCGAGGTGCGAAGCGAGCCAACGGCTCTCGCAACCGGGCGTGCGCTCGCGCGCCAGCAAGCCGGCGGCGGCGGCGAGCGCTCCGTCGAGCACGCTCGTCAGGCCGAGTTGGCTGGCGCGCGACAGCGAACCAGCCATGGCGACGAGTTCCGCCCCGGCCACGGCTCGCAGGCGTTCCAGCGGCGCGGCGTGGCGTTCCTTGGCGCGCGCGACCGCTTGCGCCACGGCGCGGCGCTTGGCCTCGTGCTGCGCATCGTCGCACCCCGCGCCGCGTCCGGTGGCGTCGCCGACGGGCAAGCCCAACACGAGCATGGCCATGGCGGCCGCGCTGGCGGTGTTGCCGATGCCGACCTCGCCCGGCACGAGCAAGCGCACGCCGCGTTGCGCGGCGCGCTCCGCCTCGGACGCGCCAAGGCGCCAGCAGGCTTCGAATTGCTCGGAGGAAAGCGCGTCCTCGTGGCGGATGTCCTTGGCTCCGGGGACGAGTCGCGCGGCGTGGAACTCGACTCCTTCGGCGCAGCCGGCTTCCAAGCCGCACGCTCCATGCAGCGCCACGTCCACCACGCGCGTGGCGGCGTCGAAGCGTCGCGCGAGGACGCTGGAGACCGCTCCGCCCAGCCCCAAGGTGCGGGCGACGAGGGCGCTCACGCTCGAGGGCCAGGCACTGGTGGCGGAGGCCGCCGCGTGGTCGCCGCAGAACACGAGGTGCAGGCGCGGCGTGGTGCACGGCGCCATGCTGCGTTGGGCCACGCACAGCGCCTCGGCCAGGTCCTCGAGCCGCCCCATGCTCCCCGGCGGCTTGGCCAGCGAGGCGAGCCGCGCGCGCGCGGTCCTCCTCAGGTCCGCGAGTTCCCGGTCCGCGTCGCGGGCCTGGTCGACAGATCGGATGTTCGGGGGGGGGTGCATGGATCGCGCGGGTAGCAGGGCGCAGTCTAGTGGCCCCGCGTCGCGGGTGCCGCTTGGAAAAGGGCGCCGAGTTCGCGCGCGGCGCGCTCCTGTCCAATACGCTTGACAGGCGCGCGCCGCGCGCGGGGCGTCACCACGGCTGCTCGTTGCTTGCGCCGACGACCTGGTTCTGGGCATCGAGCAGCAGCGCTTGCAGCACGAATCCCGGCGCGGTGGAACCGGGATTCGCGAAGACGCGCGAGCCCGAGCCGTTGGCGTCGAGCGACACGAGGCCGCTGCGGCGCACGAGTCCCGCTGCGAAGGGCAGGCCGCTGTGCAGTTGGTGGAGCGGCAGGTCGACGATCGTCGGCACGGGGCTCCAGTTGGCTTGCGTGCAGGCGACGAGCACGGCGCGCCCGAGGGGCTGGCCGCCGGCGATGGCGAAGTTCGCCTGTCCGGGACCCGTCAGGCCCGGGCCGGACGCCGTGAGTTGCGGCCGCACCGGTGCCAGCACGACGAGGCGCGAAGCGACGAAGTCCGTGGCGCTGTAGGTGTAGCGCGAGCCCTGGGGCGCGAAAGGTTGGAACGCCCCCTGCGCGGCGGGGGAAGCGGCCACGGCGATGCCCACGCCGCCGAGGTAGTCGCTCGAGCTGGCGAGGATGCCCTTCAGGAGGCCGTCGCCGCGATGCAAGCGCACGGTGCTCGCGCCGCCGAAGACCGATTCGACCACGACGAGATCGCGGCTGCGCGCGTCGACGACGACATCGGCGCATCCATCCAGGGCCGGAACGACCACCTGCGCGTTCGCGTCGGAGAGCGGCGTGCCGGATGCCAACAGCGCCGCAGGCCAGCGCACCACGCCGAAGCTCTGCGGCGGGGCGGGGAAGAAGGGCGATTGCACGCCGTAGACGAGGTCGCCGTTCGTGTCGAAGGCGACCGGTCCGGATGGGCCCGCCACCGTGCCGATCGGCGTGGTGGCGCCGCTCGACAGATCGACCTTCAGCAAGGTGTTGCCGCAACCGAAGCCGCAAGTGGCCGCGGAGACCACGGCGTAGGAGCCGTTCGGCGCCACGCTGGCGTCGTAGTTGAAGGCCGCGTTGGAGAGCAGCGTCAGGGGGCCGGCGGGCAACGCGTACTCGTAGATGTTGCCGTTGCTCGACTCCCCGAAGAGGAGCGTGACGCCGTCGGGCTGCAGCACGAGGAAGGACGGAAAGGCGAAGGTCGGCAGCACGACGTTCGTCTGCACGATGGCCCCGGTCGCGTCGTGAACCACGATCGACTGGCCGTCGAAGGTGGCGTGCCCACCGTTGGCGAGCGGAGTCGCCGCGGTGCTGGCGATCGCGTGCTCGGCCTGGACGACGAGCCCGGATGCGTACTGGTCGGCCCGGGCCGAAGTGGCGCAGGCGAAGGCGAGGGAACCGAGGGCGAGCAAGCCGCGCTCGGCGAGGTCGGAGGTGCGGTGGCGGTTGCGATCGATGCTGGTCATGGTCGTTCGAAAAGTCCGTTCGAAGCGAGGGAACGGCCCGAGGACCATGGCGCGTGGAGCCGCGCTCGAAGCGCGGTGCGATCCTACGGGCGAGGTCCTCGATGGGGGAGTCGCCGCGGAGTCGAACTGCGCCACGCGCGCGACCTTCGTCCGAGGTCGACGAGCTTTCGGTCGCGGCGCGGCGAATCCCCTTGCGGGGCGCGACGCACCTGACCACGCGACGCGCATCGGATATCCTGACTCACCGCCCGGAATCCGTCGCAGCCTTCCCGCGCGGATCGATCGTCGTCGCGGGACGCCGGCTGGGCGCGCGCGAGGAGGACGATCGGACCTGCAGTGGCCGGCTTGGCTGGCGCCAAGCCCCGACGATCCGTTGTTGGCGGCTCACAGTGGCGGGACCGTGCAGGATTCGCACCTGCTTCCCCGAGCTGCGCGCCCGTTTCGATCCTTACCGTACGCCAGCGGATCAGGAAGCGTCAAGCCTCGCGCCCAGGGCCGGTCGGAACTCGTTGCAGGGACGGACGAAAGGCCGCCGGCGCGCTTGCGCCGAACACGCCGCGCGCAAGGCTAGTCGCGCAGTCGATCGGCCGCGTGCGCTTCGACGAAGCCGGGCATGGCGCGACTCAAGCTGGCGATCACGCCTTGCGAGGTCGTGCCGAGGATGTGGCGTTCGACGAACCCGTCGCCCGCGACCAACGCCATGCCGATGACGAGGCTCGCGTGGACGACGAGCGCCGTGGCGATGCCGGCGAAGATCCCGCCCACGCGATCCAGCGTGGTGAACTCGGCCGCTTCGATGGCCTCGCGGCCGATGCGCCCGACGAGCGCCACGCCCACGAGTCCCAGGGACACGAAGAGCGTCCACACCAAGCCTTCGGCGACGGCGTGGTCGATGCCGCCGAACCACTCGGCGACGCTCGGCGCGAGCCGCGGCGACAAGGCGCGCGCGGCCGCCACCGTCGCGATGGCGCCGAGCAGTCGCACCCCTTGCCACCACAGGCCCCGACGTGCGCCCAGGAAGGCGAACAGCAGCACGATGGCGAGGCCGACGGCGTCGACCCAATGGACAGAAAAGGAGGCGGCGGCGACCGTCATGGGGGTGTGATGCCCTTTCCGCGCGCGGCATGCAACGCAAAAGCAAGCGCCGCCGAGCAACTCGCGCTACCCCGGGCCGCTCCGCCGACCTAGACTTGTGGCAAGAGGCGCGAAACAGCCCATCAGCGAGCAAGATCCGTGGACGTGCAGACCATCGAAGCCTGCCTGACCCGACTGGGGTCGGCGGTGCAACAAGACCCGGAGTTGCTCGCTGCCTGCGCGGCGAGCCTGCGCGGGTACTTCGGCCCCAACCAAGGCCGGGGCAGGGACGCGGCGGCGGCGCGACGCCATCTGGAGTGGTTCTTGTGCGAGCAAGCCAGCGGCTCGGGCCTCTTCCTCGACGAAGTCTGGGCGCGGCACGGCGAGGCGCTGGCCCTCGAGCCCGAGTGCAGGCGCGCCTTGCGCGACAGCCACACGGGCGTGTTCGAGGTCACCGGCGTGCGGACCGGCGACGGCTTTTGGTTGCGCGACCTCGGCTCGTTGGGCGAGTACCCGGTGCGCGAGTCGGAAGCCAGCGCGCTGGTGCAGGTCGGCGACGTGGTCGCGGGCCGACTCTACCCGTTGGGCAACGGCGACCACGCGCTGGCGCGCTCGGCCTTCGTGCGTCGCTCGCCGTCCTTGCTGCAGGCGCTGCGCGCCGATCTGTCCGAGGCGCGCAAGGCGCGCCGCGGCGTGGTGCGCATCGGTGGCGGGGAACTGGAAGCCATGTTCGCGCCGCCGGCCGATCCCGAGGTGGATCCGGTCGCGGCCGCCCGCAAGTTGCTGGCGACCGCGGGCGCCGCGCCCGCCGACATCGAGCGCTGGATGCAGGACCTCGCACAGGCTCCCTTCGATCCGCGCCGCATCGTGCACGGCGCCGACGACGCGTTGGCGCCCATCCTCGATGCTCTCGCCTTCGACACGTCGGTCGACCTCGACGAGGCGCGACGCGTGTTGATCGCGGCGTGGCATGCGTTGGCCCGGTTCGGTCCCGGACAAGGCGCGAGCCTGGTGCCGGCATCCGCCCCGGGCGGCGAAGGCGCGGTCGAGACGGCCTTGGCGCGCTTCCGGCAAGGCACGCAGGAAGGCCGGCCCTTGTCGCAGATGCTCGACGAGCTCGAGCGCGAGCTGGACATCACCATCGAGCCCGACGAGGACGAGCTGGCGCCCGCGCCGGACTTCCCCGGCGTCGTGGGCGCCATGGTGACGGAGTTCCTGTGGGAAACCGCCGCGGAGCACGGCGTGCAGGCCGCTGCCGAGTTGCGCAGCCTGGAATCGCTGGGCGAGTCCGCGCGCGACGTGGGCGTCTTCGAGAACCTGTCGCCGCTGGACTTGGCGCGCTGGGCGGGGATGCACGTGCTCGAAGCGGGCTTGGTGCGCGGCGCGGGCGAAGCGCAAGCGCTCGTCGCCGCGCTGCGACGCTTCGTGCGCTGGGCGCGCGAAGTCCACGACGTCGACCTGGGCGCGGAAGGCGATGCGCTGCTGAAGCGACTCGAGGCGCAACTGCCGCGCATCGCCGAGGCGAACGCGCGGCGCACGCGCGCCGGCAAGGGCGGGGACATGCATCGCCTGCGAGCCATGTCGGAGGACGGATTGGCCGAGTTGGAGCTCGATGGCGAGATGGTCGCCGCGCGCCTCGACATGGTGCTGGCCGAGTGGCTGCGCCCGGGGGACTTGCTGCGCGGGCGCATCGACGACGAGGGACGCCTCGCGGTGTACGCCGTGCATCCGGACCTGGCCCCCGACTAGGTCGGCGCGACGGCGCGGCGCGCATCCAAGTCCCCTCGCCGCGCGCCCGGGACCGGCGCCTGTCAAGTTCCCTTGACAGGCACCTGCAACTCGCACACGAGGTCCTCGGCGCGCGCGCCCGACGGCGGCACCAAGTAGACCTCGCGCACCGGACCATCGATCCGCCAGCGCATGCCGCGCATGTAGTCGAGCAGGCCCGGCAAGGCCCTCGGCACCTCCGGATACGGCCCCGCGACATAGGCGTAGACGACGGCCTGCTGCGGCAGGACCTCGAACGGCAAGCCCTTGCCGTCGCGCGCGTCGACCGGCAGGCACAAGCGCGAGCGCAGTTCGGACAAGGGCGTGGCGCCCGGGTCGTCGTAGTAGAGCCCGAACGGAGGTCCGGACACGACCAGGCCCTTGGCGCGCACCTCGGCGGCGAACGCGGCGAGCGAGCGCATCGTCTGCGCGTAGCTGCCGCGCACCTCGCGGTAGACGTAGGGCTGGTCGAGCCGTTCCTTGAAGTTGGCGTGGACGCGCTCGTACGGCTGGACGGTCAACGGCAGGTCCAGCGCCAGCGGCACCGGCTTCGACGCGACCCGGGGGTCGGCCGCGCCACCCGTCGAGCCGCCATCGGTGTGGCATCCCGCCAGCATGGCCAGGCAGGAGAGCGCCGCCGCCAGGCTGGCGGAGGAGACCAAGGCGCGCGGGCACGAAGTCGGCGCGCACGGGATGGCACTGCGGTGGGAGGCGTCGATCATGGGGCTAGCCTGCATTCGAAGTGGATGAGGTTCCAGCCGGTCGAGACGCCACGAGGGCTGGCTCGGGCTCGACCTCGCGTCGGCACCGCGGGATGCGCGCAGGCGAGCGGTGCGCCAAATCGCCGCCAAGTTGCGAGTCGAGGGTCAAGAGCTGGGGATCGCCGCAGATCGACGACTGGAGACGAATTGGGCCCCAAACCACGCCCCAGGCCCTTTCCGGGCATGCTTCCGTGTCTGATAATGTACGTTCTGATTCTTTTGCGAGGGGCCGCGCGCTGCGACCTAGGCCCTGGATTCACCCGACCGCTGCGCGGGTCCCGCCCGGCCGCATGTGCTACCGTGCGATGCTGCCACGCCGATGCCCGCCCCAGCCCAGAGCGCCCACCCCCTGACCTTCGACGAGCTCGTCCCCGGGCTGGGCGTCGACTCGCCCACCGTCGCCATCGATCAAGGCATGGTCGACGACTTCGCGCGCCTGACCGGCGACGACAACCCCTTGCACCTCGACGGCGAGCACGCCGCGCGAACACCCTTCCGCAAGCGCATCGCGCATGGCGCGTTGGTCCAATCGCTCGCCGCCGGACTGGCGTGGCGCACCGGTTGGTTCACCGGCACGATCATCGCCATCGAGCGCACCGCGGCCCGCTACCTGAAGCCGGTGGCGCCGCCGGAGGAGTTGACGCTCCGCTTGGAGGTGGTCGACCGCGACGCCGAGCCGCATCCGCGCCGCGGGCGCGTCGAGTTGCGCCTCGACCTGCGCGACCGCCGCGGCGAGACCGTGCTCGTCGGCGAATGGACGGTCCTGATGCGTCGCGCCGAAGGTTGAACACGACGCGGCGCCACAGCGTCGCCGCCCTGCAAGACCCGTAGGACCCCACACCCCGCCCACGCCCGCACGATGGCCAAGAAGTTCTGTTTCCTCAACCAAGCGCGGCCCTGCGACCTGACCTGCAAGGCGGCCTTCGAAGTCGACGATCCCGTAGACAACATCGATTGCCAATTCGTGTGGCTGGCCTTCCACTTCGGCGAGAGCCTCGTCGAGTTGCGCAAGACGATGGAGTCGCAATTGCCTCCGGGCGCCACGGGCGCCGGACCTGCCCAAGGTGGTCCGCACGCCGGACCGGGCAAGGGGCCGAAGGGCTTTCCCTTCAACAACTAGGCACCCGAACCCCGGAGCCCGCGGCGGCGCGACTCCTTGGGAGGTATCCATCCGCAGACCGAGTTGCGGCCAGCGCCGCGCGTGCCGAGTGGAATCACCGATGGACAATGCGCGCGCGCGTCCTCTACTCTGGCTGAAATAGCTCCCGGCCCGCTTGCGCGCCAAGCGGGCGCCGCGAGCGTACCCCCCCTCCACAGGTGCACGACTCGATGCCGACCTGGCTGCAGAAGATCCTCTCGTCCTCGCTGGGCAAGAAGTACCTCACGGCGATCACCGGACTCTTGCTGGTCCTGTTCCTGGTCGCCCATCTCGCAGGGAACCTGATCGTCTACAAGGACGCGGAGAGCTTCAACGCCTACGCGCACTTGCTGGAGACCAACCCGCTGCTGCCGTTGGCCGAGGCGGGTCTGGTGGTCCTGTTCCTCGCGCACATCGGTCTCGCCGTGCGCGTCACGCTGGAGAACCGCAAGGCGCGCACGAGCCGCTACGCGGTGCAAGCCGACAAGGGCCGCAAGACGACGGCCTCGGCCACGATGATCTGGACGGGCCTGATCCTCCTCGGGTTCCTGCTGCTGCACATCTGGAACTTCCGCATCGGCAAGTTGTCCGATCCGGGCTACGCGACGGCGCAGGCGACGGGCGCGCACTACGACCTGTACACGCTGGTCAAGCGCGAGTTGCAACAACCGTGGCTCGCCGTGGCGTATGTCATCGGCATGGGAGCCTTGGGGTTCCACCTCTGGCACGCGCTGCGCAGCGTCTTCCAGACGCTGGGCGCCGCGCACCCGCACCTGGACGAAGCGTGGGAGAAGCTGCGCTGGCTGGCGGTCGTGCTGGCGCTCGGCTTCATGTCGTTCCCGCTGTACTTCCTCCTCTCCACCTGAGCGCTCCTCGAGCAGCCGAACGCGAGACCCAGACCATGGCCACGGAAACGATCCAAGCCCCGCAGCAGGGCGTGCATCCGAAGCTCCAGTCCAAGAGCCCGAGCGGGCCCATGGCGGAGCGGTGGACGAAGCACAAGTTCGACCTGAAGCTGATCAACCCCGCCAACCGCCGCAAGTTCAAGGTGCTCGTCGTCGGCACCGGCCTCGCCGGCAGCTCCGCCTCGGCGACCCTGGCGGAGATGGGCTACAAGGTCACGACGCTGTGCATCCACGACTCGCCGCGTCGCGCGCACTCGATCGCGGCGCAAGGCGGGATCAACGCCGCTAAGAACTACCCGAACGACGGCGACAGCGTCTTCCGCCTGTTCTACGACACGGTCAAGGGCGGCGATTTCCGCGCCCGCGAGAGCAACGTGCACCGCCTGGCGGAGTGCTCGACGCAGATCATCGACCAGTGCGTGGCGCAGGGCGTGCCCTTCGCGCGCGAGTACGGCGGCCTGCTCGCCAACCGCAGCTTCGGCGGTGCGCAGGTCAGCCGCACCTTCTACGCGCGCGGGCAGACCGGGCAGCAACTGCTGCTCGGGGCCTACAGCGCGCTGTCGCGACAGGTCGGGCTCGGCCGCGTGAACCTGCGGCCGCGCCGCGAGATGCTGGACCTCGTCGTCGTCGACGGCGTGGCGCGCGGTGTCGTGGCGCGCAACCTCGCCACCGGCGAGATCGAGCGCTACGCGGCCGACGTGGTGCTGTTGTGCACCGGCGGCTACGGCAACGTCTTCTACCTCTCGACCAACGCCAAGAATTGCAACGTCACCGCGACGTGGCGCGCCCACAAGCGCGGCGCCTTCTTCGCGAATCCCTGCTTCACGCAGATCCACCCGACCTGCATCCCCGTCTCGGGCCACTACCAGAGCAAGCTCACCTTGATGAGCGAGTCGTTGCGCAACGACGGGCGCGTGTGGGTGCCGAGCGGCGCGGGCGACGCGCGCGGCCCGGAGCAGATCCCCGAGGCGGAGCGCGACTACTACCTCGAGCGCAAGTACCCGAGCTTCGGCAACCTCGTGCCGCGCGACATCGCCTCGCGCAGCGCCAAGGAGCAGACCGACGCCGGCAAGGGCGTGGGCGCGACGAAGATGGCCGTGTACCTCGACTTCCGCGACGCCATCGCGCGCGACGGCGAGGACGCGATCCGCGCGCGCTACGGCAACCTGTTCCAGATGTACGCGCGCATCACGGGCGAGAACCCCTACAAGACGCCGATGCGCATCTATCCCGCCGTGCACTACACGATGGGCGGCTTGTGGGTGGACTACAACCTCGAGGCCACCATCCCCGGCTTGTTCGTGCTCGGCGAAGCCAACTTCTCCGACCACGGCGCGAACCGCCTCGGCGCGAGCGCGCTGATGCAAGGCCTCGCCGACGGCTACTTCGTCATCCCCGCCACGATCGCCGCGCACCTCGCCGGCCGCGCGTTGCCGGCGGTCGACGAGGACCACCCCGAGTTCCGCGCGGTCGCCTCGCAGGTCGAGGAACGCACGCGGCGCCTGCTCGGCATCAAGGGCAAGCGCTCGGCCGACTCGATCCACCGCCAACTCGGCGGGATCGTGTGGAACCAGATCGGCATGGCGCGCAACAAGGACGGACTGCAGCAGGCGATGCGCGACATCGCCGCGCTGCGCGCTGAGTTCTGGGAGAACGTCAACGTCCCCGGATCCGGCGCGGACCTCAACCAGCAGCTCGAGCACGCCGGCCGCGTCGCCGACTTCCTCGAGTTCGCCGAGTTGCTCGCGCGCGACGCGTGCGAGCGCGAGGAGTCCTGCGGCGGCCACTTCCGCGAGGAGCACCAGACGAGCGACGGCGAAGCGCGCCGCGACGACGTCAACTTCCAGCACGCCGCGGCGTGGGAATGGACCGGCGATGGCGCGCCCGAGCGGCGCAACATCGAGCCGCTCGTGTTCGAGATCGTCAAGCCCGCCCAGCGCAACTACAAGTGACGCGACCGCAAGCGACCGGAGCCCGCACCATGCACATCACGCTGAACGTCTGGCGCCAGAAGAACGCCAAGGAAGCTGGTCGACTCGAGACGCACGCCTGCGACGTGTCGCCGGACATGTCGTTCCTCGAGGTGCTCGACGTGCTGAACGACAAGCTCGTGTCGGAAGGCAAGGAGGCGATCGCCTTCGAGCACGACTGCCGCGAGGGCATCTGCGGTTCGTGCAGCCTGGTCCTCAACGGACAGGCGCACGGCCCCCACAAGAACACGACGACCTGCCAACTGCACATGCGCAGCTTCGCGGACGGCGACACGATCACGGTCGAGCCGTTCCGCGCGGCGGCCTTCCCCGTGCTGAAGGACCTCGTCGTCGATCGCGGCGCCTTCGACCGCATCCAGCAGGCCGGCGGCTACGTCAGCGTCAACACCGGCTCGGCTCCCGCCGCCAACGCGGTGCTCGTGCCGAAGGAGGACGCGGACCGCGCCATGGACGCGGCGCAGTGCATCGGCTGCGGCGCCTGCGTGGCCGCCTGCCCCAATGCGTCCGCCATGCTCTTCGTCTCGGCCAAGATCGCGCACCTCGGCCTCTTGCCCCAAGGGCAGCCCGAGCGCAAGAAGCGCGCCCTGGCAATGGTGGCGGCGATGGACCGCGAGGGCTTCGGCAACTGCTCGAACCACTTCGAGTGCGGCGCCGCCTGTCCCAAGGGCATTCCGGTCTCCAACATCGCCCGCATGAACCGCGACTGGTTGGGTGCCGTCCTCACCGAACGCGAGGAGCGCAAGGACGAGGGCGACTGAATCCGGTGCCGGCCTCGAGGCGCTCGAGGCCGGACGGGCGACCGGTTCCCGCGACCCGGTCTCCGCGACCGGTGCGTGACACCCGCGCGGTGCGA
>JBKDQQ010000188.1:0-12962 GCA_046341775.1 Planctomycetia bacterium | reverse complement strand
CTGCCGTTTAGGTGAGAGTGTTCATAAAAGTCTGACTATAAACAACTTATGTTGGTACCTTCGAGGGGGTCCGGCACCTCATGGGCAGAGGAACTACTGCTCGAAAGTGCCTTCCATCTCGAGGAAATTTCCATCTCGAAGAAATGGGGTGGATCTGCCTGGTGCGCCTCGGAGTCCGGGTTTCCCGCGCCGGCCGATCCTCTTCTCCGGCCCTACCCGCAGGGCGGCCAACCCTCCACGGCTTTCCGTGCGAGGGCGCGCAAGCGGTGGAGGCGAACCGCGGCGCTCGTCGCGCTTCGGCATGCCGCCGGGCGGGCGCGCGTCTCGGGAGCGCGACCCGAGCAAGGCGCGTCAAGTAAATTTGACATTCGCCTCCGCCGCGGGCGGCGCGTCGCTCCGCGCCGGAAGGCACCCTGCGCGTTCCGGCCGAACGGGATACGCTGGAGTGGACGTCCGGCGCGCTTCGCCGGCACTCGCAGCCATGACCCGAGCCCTCCTTCGCCTGTCCGTCCTCCTCTGCTGCGCCGCGCCCGTCGCCGCCCAGTGGACCTCCAACCCCGCCGCGAACACCGTGGTGGGCGCCTTCCCGGGCGATTCGGCGGTGCCCAAGCTCGCCGCCTGCGGCGACGGCTCCACCTGGTTCGGCTGGTTCGACAACGCGAGCGGAGCGTATGTCGTGCGCGCGCAGAAGCTCGACGCCGCGGGCGTGGCGGTGTTCCCCGCGGGCATCGTCGTCAGCAGCCAACCGCAATCGACTTCGCTGGTCGATTGGGACCTGGTGCACGATGGCCAAGGCGGGTGCGTGCTGGCCTTCACCGACATCCGCGCGGGCGCCGATCTCGATGTGTACGCCTACCGCCTCGACGCCTCGGGCGCGCAAGCGTGGGGGCCGAACGGCGCGACCCTGTCGAACGACGCCGACTACGAGGCCAATCCGACCATCGCGCGCCTCGCGGACGGATCTTTCGTCGTCGCGTGGGCCGACCTGCCGAGCCCCGGGCCCGGCGCCATCCGGCTGCAGAAGCTCGACGCCAACGGCGTGGCGCAGTGGAACCCGCCGGCCGCCATCGCGGGCGGAGGCGCGGAGAAGCCGGGCTTCCAGCGCATCGTCGCCACCGACGATGGCGGCTTCATCGTGTCGTACGTGCGCGACATCGCCACCTTCAGCTCGCCGCGCCACGTGCGCGCGCAGAAGTTCGACGCGCAAGGACTCGCTCGATGGGCGGCGCCCGTATCCGTCTACGACGCGGGCGCCGTGCCCATCGCCCATTGGCCGCGCCTCGTCGCCGACGGGGACGGGTGCTGGATCGCCTGGCACCGCTCCGCGGGCAGCTTCTTCGACACGCTCGTGCAGCGCCTCGACGCGAACGGCGTCGAGCAGTACGCGCACAACGGGCTCGCCGTCTCGAGCGAAGCCAACATGACCAAGATCGATCCGTCGATCGCGCGCCTCGCGAACGGCGACCTGCTGGTGGCCTTCGGCAAGCGCAACTCCGCGCAGAGCCAATGGGGCCTCGGCGCGCAGCGCATCACGCCGGCTGGCTTGCTCGCATGGGGCGCGAGCGGCATCGCGGTCCTGCCGCTCGACTCCACATTCGAGTCGTTCCCGCGCGCGCTCGCCATCGGCGACACGGCGGTGGTGGCCTGCTTCCAGTCGCCGAGCGGCTCGACCGCCGCATCCGTGCTCGCTTGGCGCCTCGACGCGGGCGGCGCGCCGCTGTGGCCGACGGCCCCGGCGACGGTCTCCAGCGCGGCCTCGGCCAAGGACGACCTCGAGCTGGTGCTCGATGCCTCCGGCGTGGTGCGCATGTCGTGGGACGACGAGCGCACCGCCGGCGGCGACATCGTGGCGCAGAACCTGAACGCCGACGGGACGCTGGGCGCCGCGGGCTTCGGCTTCTCGACCTACTGCATCGCCGCGCCCAACTCGACGGGTTCCGGCGCCACCATCGGCGCACAGGGCAACGCCGTCCACGCCTTGAACGACTTCGTCGTGACCTGCGCCGGGCTGCCGCCCAACACCACGACGCTGCTCTATTGCGGGCCCAACCAGGCGCAGCAACCGTTCGCCAACGGCTGGCGCTGCGTGGCGGGCACCACCACGCGCATCGGCGGGGCGACGTCCGTGGGCGCGAGCGGGCTCTACTCGCGCCGCATCGATCACACGCAGCCGCCCTTGAACGGCGGGCCGAACGCCATCGTCCCGGGCGCCACGCGCCACTTCCAGCTGTGGTACCGCAACGTGTTGGCGGGAGGGGCGGGCTCGAACTTGTCGGACGGACTGCGCGTCGTCTTCGCCCCCTGAAGTCGAAGCGTCGCGGTAGTCGGCCTTCCCGGGTTGGATCGGACCTCCACGATCGGCCACAATCGAGCCGTCCTCGCTTCGAGGACGCGACATCGAGGACGACATGGGCGATCCGCTGACCGAGCTCGACTCCCTGCCGCTGACGCGCGGGGAGAACCTGACCACCCTCCAGAACCACATCCTCGCCGAGCAGGCGCGCCACAACGCCAGCGGCACGCTGTCGTGGATCCTGTCGGCGCTCTCCTTCAGCGGCCGCGTGATCAGCGCCAAGATCCGGCGCGCGCGCCTGCAGAGCGTGCTCGGCGAGCTCGACAGCGAGAACGTGCAAGGCGAGGCGCAGCAGAAGCTCGACGTCATCGCCAACGAGACGCTGCTGCGCTGCCTGGGAACGCGCGCAGGTGTCGCGATCGTCGCCAGCGAGGAGAACGAGGAGCCGATCGTCCTGCGGCGCACCTTCGAGGGGGAGCGCCCCTATGTCGTGCTGTTCGATCCGCTCGACGGCAGCTCGAACATCGACACCGGCGCCGCGGTGGGGACGATCTTCTCCGTGCTGCGCTACGACCGCCGCGGCGACGATCCGATGGCGAGCCTGCTGCAGCGCGGCGCCGAACAGGTGGCCGCCGGCTACAGCCTGTACGGCAGCTCGACCGTCTTCGTGCTGACCACCGGCAACGGCGTCTCGATGTTCGTGCTCGATCCCTCCATCGGCGCGTTCCTGCGCGTCGCCGATGGCCTGCGCATCCCGCGGTCGGGCAAGTACTACTCGTGCAACGAAGGCAACCGCCTGACCTTCCCCGAGGGGTACCAGCGCTACCTCGACTGGGCCCAGTCGCAGTCCTATTCGACGCGCTACTCCGGCACGATGGTGGCCGACGTGCACCGCATCCTGCTGAAGGGCGGAGTGTTCCTCTACCCGCCGACGAAGAAGGCGCCCGAGGGCAAGCTGCGCTTGCTGTACGAGGGCAACCCCATGGCGATGATCGTCGAGCAGGCGGGCGGCAAGGCCTACGCCGGGCCGGTGCGCCTGATGGAGCGCGTGCCCACCGGCATCCATCAAAGAACCAGCGTCGTCATGGGCAGCCCCGACGAGGTCGACCACGTGCTGCGCCACCTGGCCTGAACTCCGCGCACGCGCGGGTCGTCGTCGTCAAGCAAATTTGACGGGTCGCGCCTCAGACGCGCAGCCGCGCGCGCAACGCGCCGCCGTGCGGCTCGCGCGCGACGCCCGTCACGCCGTGGCGCGCGCCCTCCGGCCCCGCCAGCCACGCCTCGACCTTGTCGCGCAGGATCGGCTGCTGCCGCAGGTTCCCGAGGCCCTTTCCCGTGACGACCACGAGCTCCGTTGAGCGCCTGAGGCGCGCGGCCACGAGGGCGCTGGACAAGCGCCGCAGCGCGTCGGACGGCCGCAAGCCGTGCAGGTCGACCTCCGGAGGGCCCTCCGGTTCGTCCATTTCTTCCCAATCGACGCGGCGCGGACCCATCCCGGCTCGATTTTAGGGCCCCGCCCTCCATCTCCGGCAGCCCTTCGTCCGTACAATGTGGGGCGTTCTCGGCGGATCTAGAGCCCCGGGAGCCCGTCAGGACGCGCCGCGTGCGCCTACTGGACGGCCGCATCAACCCCTCGAGAGGAATCAAACCATGAAGAACATGATCGTCGCTTTCGCCCTCGTGGCGTGCTTCGCCGCCTGCAAATCCGACAAGGCCAGCGTCTCCGACACGAGCGCGCCGAAGGCCGAGTGCACCGCCCCCTGCGGCGATGCCAGCAAGATGAACTGCGAAGACAAGCAGGCCGCCGGCCAGTGCCCCGCCACGCAAGCCGCCAAGGCCGCGTCGGGCTGCTGCTCCGAGAAGAAGCCGCAAGGCTGATGCCACGCATCGGCCCGGACGCGCTTGCGCGTGTCCGCGAAGCCGAACCTGCGGTCCCGTACGCGGGGCCGCGGCTGACGACGGGCCGCCGCCGGACCACCGGAGGCGGCCCGCAGTGCTTGTTGGAGGGGCGGCGCTTGTTGGAGGGGCGGCGCTTCGTGGGGGGGGCGGGGCTTGCTGCAGGGGCGGGATTGCAGGGCGCCCGGCTCGCGGCCTCAGCGCGGAACGCGGACCTCGAGGCAGTGCACCTCGAAGTGCAGCGTCGCGTCGGCGGGCACCAGTCCGGGCACGCCACGCGATCCGTAGCCCTGCGCCGGCGGGACGACGATGCGGCGACGACCGGTCGCCTGGATGCCGGCGAGCCCTTCGTCGAGGCCCGGGACGGGCGCGGCGCCGAGGCGCATGGAGACCGGCGCGCCCGTTTCGAGCGTCGAAGTCACGCGCGTGCCGTCGGCCAGTTCGAGGATGTAGTCCACGACCACCGTGTCGCCGCGCGCCGCGGCGTCGCCGTGGCCCACGTAGAGATCGTCCCACTCGACTCCGCTCGCCGAGCGGTGGGAGGAGCGGCGCACGTCGATGGGGCGGCGGGCCGACTCGAGCTGGCTGCAGCCGGACGCGGCGAAGACAAGCAGCGCGAGCGCCAGGCCGCGCGCGAGCGTCGCGGACGGGGCGCGGATCGGCTTCGCCGCGCTCATGACGACAGCACCGCCGCGATCACGGCCACGTCGACGATGTCGTCGGCCTTGCAGCCGCGCGACAGGTCCATGAAGGGCTTCTCCAGTCCTTGCACCAGCGGGCCGAGCGCCTTGGCGCCCGCGAGGCGCTCGGTGAGCTTGTAGGCGATGTTGCCGGCGTCCAGGTCGGGGAACACCAGCACGTTCGCCTTGCCACCCACGGGCGAGCCGGGCGCCTTGCGCTCGGCCACGCTCGGCACGATGGCGGCGTCGGCCTGCAACTCGCCGTCGCAGGTCAGGTTCGGCGCGCGCTTCTTCAGCGCCTCGGCCGCCTTCCTGACCTTGTCGACGTCGGCGTGCGCGGCCGAGCCGTGCGTGCTGAACGACAACAAGGCCACGCGCGGCGACTCGCCCACGAGGCGCCGATGGCCTTCGGCGGAGGCGAGGGCGATGTCGACGAGCTGCTCGGAGGTCGGATTCGGCACCACGCCGCAGTCGGCGTAGGTCAGCACCTTGTCGGGGAACACCATGAGGAAGCACGAGCTCAAGGTGTCGATGCCGCGCGCGAGGCCGATCACCTGCAGGCCGGCGCGCAGCACGTCGGCGGTGGCCGCTTCGCTGCCGGCGACCCCGCCGGCGCAGTCGCCGCTCGCGACGAGGAAGGCGCCGAAGTAGAGCGCGTCCCTGCCGCACTTCTGGCGGGCCTCGTCGAGCGTCATGCCCTTGTGCTTGCGCTTCTCGTGCAGCGCTTCGGCGAACTTGGCCGTGCGCGGGTCGCGCGCGGGCGCGACCACCTCGCAACCCTCGGGCGGGCTCGCCGCCATGCGGCCCGTGTCGACCAGCACCGGGATGCAGAGCTTCTCCTTGGCGAGGATCGCCGCGGCCGCCATGACGCGCGCGTCCTGCGTCTCGGGCAGCACGATGCGTCGTTGCGCGCGGCGCGCCTTCTCGCGCAGCTCCAGCAGCACGTTCATGCGCCCGTCCCTTCCTCGGCGCACGGCGTGGCGTCGAGCACCGCTTGCGGCACATCGACCTGCATGCGCAGCACGGCGAGCCCGTGCGTCTTGCCTTGCGCATCGGTCTTGAGGCTGGCGGAACCGCCGCCGCCCAAGCTGTCCTCGAGGATGAAGTTCAGGAGCTGCAGCTCGACCGAGGCGTGGCGCTTCACGCCGCCCTTGTTGATGGCGGCCATGTGCGCCTGCACTCGCTCGGCGGTCAGTTCGCGTTCGAGCCACTCGTAGGCGGCGACGGAGCGCGCCAGCACTCCGACGTTCGAACCTTCGCCCTTGTCGCCGGAGCGTGCGCAGGCGATGCGCGACAGGGGGACGATCGGCATGTGTGCTTTCCTCGTGCGCGTGCGGGGTGGGGGGGTCAGGACGAGACGACTTCGACCCGCGTGGAGACCTTGGACTTGTCGAGCAGCGCCGGCCAGAAGCCGATGATCTCGCTGGCCTTCGGGCGACCGCCGGCGAAGCCCGTCACGCCGGGCGGGCCCGAAGTGACGAGCGGCACGAGCTCCATGCCGAAGCGGTCGACCTTGGCGCGGTCCGGGCCCTTGACGCCCAGCCGCAGCACGACCTCGACCGGTTCGCGCGTCTCGCCGCCGGCGATGCCGGCGTGGCACACGCCCGCGCCCACGTGCTCCTCGAGGCGTTCCTCGCTCGAGTAGTGGAAGCCGTCCGCGGCGAGGCGCTCCCACCCGATGCGGGCGCACAACCGCGACTTCGCCAAGGCGTCGGGACCGCTGACCGTGAGCTCGCCCACCGCCTTCCAACCCGCGGAGTGGCTCATCGAAACCTTGTAGGTCGGCGTGGGCGGCTTGCCCTTCACGCCCGAGACCTTGACCCGGTCGCGGCCGTCCTGCTCGAGGCGCGCCGTGGTGAAGTCGGCGACCACGTCCGGCCCGATGTAGGCGCGTGGATCGCCCATCTCGTAGGCCAGTTGGTGCTTGACCGTCGAGACGTTGACGATGCCGCCCGTGCCCTCGTGCTTGGTGACGTGGAACACGCCGTCGCGCCGCGCCTCGACGATCGGATAGCCGATGCGCGCCATGTCGGGCACGCTCTTCCAATCGGTGTAGTTGCCGCCGGTGCATTGCGCGCCGCACTCGACGATGTGGCCCGCCACGGTGCCGGCCGCCAGCAGGTCGTGGTCGGTCGGCTTCCAGCCGTACTCGTGGATCAGCGGGCCGAGCACGAGGCCGGGGTCCGTGCCGCGACCGGTGATGACGATCCGCGCGCCTTGCGCCAAGGCTTCGGCGATGGGGAAGGCGCCTAGGTAGACATTGGCGCTCGTGACTTGCGAGCGGAACGGCGCCAGAGGCGCGCCGGTGTCCATGTTCGCCAGCGTTTCGCCCGAGGAGAGCAGTTGGTCGAGCGAGCCGAGGATGTCGTCGCCCTCGACGATGCCGACCTTCACGCCGTGCAGCCCGTGCTTCCTCAGGGAAGCCACGACCGCGGCCATGCAGGCGCGCGGGTTCACCCCTCCCGCGTTGGCGACCACCTTGATGTCCTTCGCCACCAGCTCGGGCCCGATGCGGTCGATCAAGCGCACGAAGTCGGTCGCGTAGCCCGCCTCGGGGGCGCGCGAGCGCAGCTTCTGCATGATGCTCATCGTCACCTCGGCGAGGTAGTCGAGCGTCAAGTAGTCGAGCGGCCCTTCGCGCACGAGGCGCACGGGCGCGAGGATGGAGTCGCCCCAGAAGCCCTGGCCGTTGGCCACGAGGACGGTGTCGCGTGCGCTCATTGCGGCGGGCAGTCTAGCGCAAGGAGGACTCCGGTTCCGCGAGGGCGGAAGGGGGGAGGCGCATCCGCCGCGGAGGGGGGCGGCGTAGGATCCATCAGCCCCGCAAGGAGGGGGCGGACATGGCCGCGAAGTCGATCGACTGGTACTACCACCGCAAGGGTTGAACGAGCTGCACCCGCTCCGACGCCTGGCTGGGCGCCCGGAAGCTCGCCGTCCGTGAGACGGTGGACGCGAAGAAGACGCGCTACGGCGCCGAGGACTTGGCGGCGCTCTTCGGCGTCGCCGGGGAAGCACGCGTGGCCAAGGGCAAGCGCGTGGAGGCGTGGCGTTGGAGCGCGGGCGCCGTGCCGCCGGAGCTCGTGGCCGCCGCGCTCGGGCCTTCCGGCAACCTGCGCGCGCCGACCGCGCGCGCAGGCTCGAAATGGTGCATCGGCTTCGCGCCCGAGGGCTGGGACGAGGCCTTCGGCTAGCGCGCCGGTCGCGGCGTCACCGCGTGCGCACCTGCTGGCGCTAGGCCCTGCGAACAGGCGCTGCGAACGGGCGCTGCGATCAGGCCCCGCGATCAGTAAGCCGCGATCAGTAAGCCGCGATCAGTAAGCCGCGATCAGTGCTCGAGTAGGGCGCCTGCGCGGGCGGCGGGCGGGGTGGATCTCCCACTCCCGCGGCCGCCAGCGCCTCCGTGTTGTCAGGTTTTCTTGACGGGGGCCGCGCAGGCGCTGGTGGTCGGGGCCGCGCACGCGTTGGTCGTCGGCGCGGCGCACGCGCTCTTGACCCCGCTGGCGCAGCTGCCGCCCTGCGCCGCGACGCTCGCCACCTGGTTCCAAGGCATGCGGCCGAGGATCATGGCTAGGCCGCAGGTGCCGCTGGCGCCAGCGAAGGCCAAGCCCGCGCCGAAGAAGGCCGGCACCACCAGGGCCCACGGGTTCCAGAACACCCCCGCCGCGGTGCCGAGGAGCACCGCCGTGCCGACGATCAACTGCACCTGGCGATCGAGCGGCAGCATGCGCCGTGCGCCTTCCTTGACCGGCAGTCCGGCCGCGCGCCAGGCGAGCATGCCGCCCTCGAGCACCTGCACCTTGGCGCCGAGGTCCGACAACTGGTCGGCGGCCAATTGCGCGCGGCTGCCGCTGCGGCAGACCACGACCACGGCCCGCGCGTCCTTCAACTCGTGCTTGCGTTCCTGCAGGCGGTCGAGCGGCATCAGGCGCGCGCCCTCGATGTGCTCGGAGGCGTATTCGGCGCTGGTGCGCACGTCGAGCAGCACCAGGTCCGCGCGCGCGCGCCGCAGCATGTCGGCGTCCTTGGGCGGCACCGTCGGCGAGTCCGGCGCCTGGCCCATGTTGTGGCGCAGGATGGCCATCATGTTGGCGGGCGGCTCGGCCGAGCCCGAGAGCTGCTCGACCAGCTTGGCGCGGTCCTTCTGGGCGTAGAGCGGATTGGAGCGCTCCTCCTCGAACAAGGTGGAGGTCTCGGCCGTGCCGTAGACGTGGCCCGGCATGACGATCGTGCGCGACGGCAGGTCGGCGTAGCGCTGGAAGGTCTCGTGCAGTTCGCCCGCGCTGCCGCCCGGGAAGTCGACGCGCCCCGCGCCGCCGACGAACAACGCGTCGCCGGTGAAGAGGTGGTCGCCGACGAGCAGCGCCACCGAGTCGGGAGTGTGGCCGGGCGAGGGGATCAGGCGCACGCGCGTCGCGCCCAGCGCGAATTCCGCGTCGGGGTCGATGCGCTCGACCTTGTGGGTGGTCTTGGACTTGGGATGGGCGAGGTGCCGGGCGCGCGTGCGCCGCGCCAGTTCCTCGACGCCGGACAGGTGGTCGGCGTGCGTGTGCGTGTCGATGGCGCGCACCAGCGTCGCGCCCGCCTTGGCGAGGGCGGCCTCGATGGCCGGCACCTGGTCGAGCCGCGGGTCGATCGCCAAGGCCTGCTTGGTGTCCTTGTCCACGACGAGGTAGGCGCGGCAACCCTCCGCGTCGGCGAAGGTCTCGATGGTGTAGGAAACGTCTGTCTTGGTGCTCATGTGGATGTCCTCGATTCCCTGGTCGACTCGCTGCGCGCGGCAAGCCCACCCGTCGGGAAGGCGCGGCGCGACGCGCAGGTCGGACGCCAAGGATGATCGGACGCGGGCCGTTCTGTGTCTATACGCATTTGTGCATATACGCATAGGCTTGACCGTTGCGGGCCACGATCCGATAGTGGTGGAAGAGAGGCGGTGACGACCATGGGATCGAGTGCGAGCAGGACGGGGCGCGAGGTGGTGCGGGGCGGCGGCAAGTCTGCTCAGGGCAAGCTTGCGCCGGGCAAGCTTGCGCCGGGCAGGTCGCGCCTCCCCGCCAAGGATGGCGGGCGCCTGTCGAACGAAGCCTTGGAGCTCGTGGCGCAGCGCTTCCGCGCCTTGGGCGATCCGTCGCGGCTGGCACTGCTGCAAGCCTTGATGGAGGGCGAGCGCACCGTGGGCGAGCTGTGCCTGGTTTGCCCGACCTCGCAGGCGAACGTCTCGCGCCACCTCGCCTTGCTGCACGAGGAAGGCGTCCTGGCGCGCCGCAAGGACGGCCAGCACGTGCACTATCGCATCGCCGATGCCAGCATCTCGCAGCTGTGCGAACTCGTCTGCGGCAGCTTGTCGCGACGGCTCGATCTCCTGCGCGACGAGTTCGGCGTCTCCTAGCGGCGTCCCCGGTCGCTGGTTGCTGGTCGCGGACAGCGGACTGCGGCTCGCGCGCGCCTCATCCCTCGGGTTCGAGTACGCGCAGCGGTCCGAGGAGCGCGGCGTCATCGACGCACGCGGCGAGAGTCCTCGCCGCGTCCTCGAGGTCCAAGCCCTCCAGTCGCCCGCCGTGTTCGTCCCGCAACACTCGCAGGCGAGCCGCCGCCTTGGACGCCACCGCGCGCGCTCCGTTCACCCGTCCTTGGCGCCACAGGACGCCCACCGCCGCGGCCTGCGCCAAGGCGCGCCACAACTCGGGGCGTGGGTCGCCGGCGACCCGCGCCGCTTCGGCGCGCGCATCGGACTCGTGCGTGGCATTCCCCCTGTGCGTGACATCGGCCCTGTGCGTGACATCGGCCCTGTGCGCCGCATCTCCGCTGTGCGCTGCATCTCCCTCGTGCGCTGCATCGGCCTCGTGCCCAGCATGTGCCGAGCGGGCGTTCTCCGCGCTTGGTTGCGCCTCGGAACTCGCGCGCCACAACTCCTCGAATCCATCGTGGGCCGCCCGCCACCGCCCGGAATTCCACGCGGCCACGGCCGCGCGCAGCAGGGCGCGCTCGTCGCCCGGGACCTCGTCGCTCAAGGCTGGATCTCGAGGGAAATGCGCGTCGTGCGCACGGCGGAGTCCTTCGCGAACAACCCGACGCTGCGCGGCTCGCCTTGCGGATACGAGAGCGGGAGGCGCGCCACATCCACGCCGTCGATCCACACCTGCACCGATCCGTCGGCGTGCAGGCGCGCGCGCCACTCGTGCGGCTTGCCGCGCTCGAACACGGCGCTCGATTGGAAGGCGCGGTCGCGCCGCAGGCTCGTGCCGCCGTTGCCGGTGAGCTTGAGCGTCCACGCGGCCGGCTTGCCTTGCTCGTCCAGCCCCAGATACAGGTCGCCGAAGGCGTCGTGCGAGGCCAACACGAGTCCGATGGCCGAACCCGGATGCACCGGGCCCTCGCCTTGGACGACGCAGGTCCATTCGCACTCGCCCTGCACGACGAGGCTCTCGTCGCGCCGGGCTTGCGTGCCGCCGCGGCAGGCGAGCTTGGCGCCGCCCTCGACGATCTCGAAGGAGTGCGGTCGCGTGCTGCGCGGCTTCCAATCCGCGGGCTTGCTCGACGACGAACGCACGCTGCCGATCAACTTGCCCTGTTGCTTGACCGCTGTCCGCAGCTCCTCGGCGGTCTCTGCGAGCGCGCCCACATCGGCGAGCGCCGTCGCCAGCAGGTGGGCGTAGGTGTAGGTGCGCAGTTCCAGCCCGCTCGCGCGCCGGTAGTCCGACAAGAGCGGCAGCGCGGCCTTCTGGAGCTCCTTCGTGCGCGCCTTGACCGCGCGCAACGGCGCGTTCTTCTGGTCGAGCTTGGCGAGGCGCCGCTCGAGCTCGGAGCGCTTCTTGTCGTTGGCCTTGTCGTCCGCGTCGAGCCGCAACGCGCCCTCATCGACCAGCGACAGCACCTGGTCGAGCAGCGCCGCGGCGGAGGCGTTGCGCTTCAGCCGCTCGCAGATCTCGGCCTGCGCGAGCAGCACCATGCCGTCCGGCGCGTCCGGCTTGTCGATGCGGGTCTTGACCCATTCGAGCTCGCCCAAGGCGCGCGCGAGCAGCTCCTGCTCGCCGACCTTGGCCTTCTTGTCCGCAGCCGCCAGCTTGGCCGCGTCCATGTAGCGTTGGAAGCGCGCCATGCGGCGCGTGCGCGCCTCGGCGTCGCTGCGATGCAGCGGCGCCACGTCGGACAGGATCCACTGGCGCCAGAACGCCGCGAACTCGTCGAAGTTGGCGTGCTGCAGCGGCGAGCGGGGGCCGGTGAACAGCGCCTCGAACAACGCGTACGGATCGGCGCCCTTGGCCATCGCCTCCGCCTGGTAGCGTTCGTGCAGATCGCGGTAGACGTACTCGAAGGTGGTCGGGTCCTCGTACTGCAGCAGGAAGTACGCGAGACCCCAGCCGAAGGTGTAGTACTCGGCGGGGTAGGAGCCGGGACCAGGGTAGGACACGACCTGCTTGACGCTCGGGGTCCTCGGGTCCGAGGCGCGGCTCGTCAGTTGCTGCACGAGCACATCTAGGCGCCTCTGCGCGGCGCGCGGCCACAAGACGCGCCCATCGGCCATCGCCACCGCGCCTTCGAAGAAGCTGGCGGTGCCTTCGTTCATCCAAGTCGGGACCTGCCGGCCCTCGTTGGCCAGTTCCAGCATGGTGGTGAACTGGTGGCTCGCCTCGTGGAAGAGCACCTCGATCATCCAATCGAGGTTGCCGGCGCCGTCGTTGTCGCTGCGCGTGTCGTAGGCGACGACCATCCTCTCGCCGGGGGACCAGTAGCCCGCGGCGCCCGGGGGGGGCGGGGGGCCCGCGGGGGCGCCGGCCGCGGCCATGCTCTCCTGCGTCGGATGGATCTTGATCGTGGCGCGCGGGATCGTGATCCGCGACGCATCGCCGTCGAAGTAGACCTGCACGTAGAAGCGGTGCATGTCCTCCATGAGCACGCCGAGGCGTTGGACGATCTTGGGCTCGAGTTGTGCCTCGATCGTGTAGTGCTCGGTCTCGTGGAAATACCTCTCGGGATCTTCAGGGTCTCCGTCCTGCTGCTCATCTTCTTCCTCAGAGTCCGTTTCGACCTCGTCGAGCTTCTGGTCGCTTCGCGCCTCGGCCAACTTGTCGCTCTGCATGGTTGCTGGCGTAGCC
>JBKDQQ010000187.1:0-12199 GCA_046341775.1 Planctomycetia bacterium | reverse complement strand
GCCCAGCAGGCACGAGGTGGTCGTCGAGCTGTTCTGCTTCTGCACGCCGCGCATCATCATGCAGAGGTGGCTGGCGTCGACCACGACACCGACGCCTTCGGGCTTCAGCACGTCCTGCAGAGCCTCGGCGATCTGCACGGTCATGCGTTCCTGCACCTGCAAGCGCCGCGCGTACACGTCGACGATGCGCGGGATCTTCGACAACCCGATGATGCGTCCGTCGGGGATGTAGGCCACGTGCACGCGCCCGAAGAAGGGCAGCATGTGGTGCTCGCACAGGCTGTAGAACTCGATGTCCTTGACGACGACCATCTCCGAGCAGTCTTCGTCGAAGACACCTTCGCCCACGACCTCGGCCACGGTCTGCTTCGCCCCCGAGGTCAACTCGGCCATCGACTTGGCGACGCGCTCGGGAGTGCGCAGCAATCCTTGGCGCGCGGGGTCCTCGCCCAGCTCGCCCAGCATCCCGCGCACGAGTTCCTGCATGCGACCTTGGCCGGCGTCGTGGCTCATGCCATCTGCCCCCGGTACTCGACGAAGTTGTCGCGACTCTCGAAGACGCGCACCTTGACGAGCTTGGCGCCCGCGTGGCGCGCGAGGTGCGGCGCGACGCGCTCCCAGATGGCGACCGACAGGTTCTCCGCCGTCGTGACCCGTCCGGCGAGCCAAGGCACGTCCTGATTCAGGTGCTTGTGGTCGAGTTGCTGCACGACCTCGGTCTTCAGGATCCCCATCAGGACATTGAGGTCCATGACCATGCCCGACATGGTCGGCACGGGACCGCCGAGGGTCACCTCGAAGGCGTAGTTGTGACCGTGGCCATGCAGGTTGTTGCAAATGCCGAACAGGTCGCGGTTCTCGGCCTCCGAGAGGCCCGGGTTGTGCAACCGGTGGGCCGCGCTGAACTCCTCGCGGCGCGTGATCTCGACGTAGGGTTGTTGCATGGGGCTCGGGCTGCTGCGGGGTACCGGATCGGCCCGCTTGGGGCGCAGGGTAGCAACCATCCGCGCGGGGTCGCCCGTCCGAGTCGGAAGTGCTCCAAAAAACCTGCCGTTGGCGTAGGATTTGGTGCCGTCTGGCCGACACCCACTGCCCATGAGCGTGCGCCGCATCTGGATCGAAGAAGGTTGCATTTCATGCAACTTGTGCGAGGACCTGTGCCCCGAGGTCTTCCACGTGCCTTTGGGCGAGACCTGCATCGTCAAGGGCGACGCTCTGCGGCAGGCTGGCGATCCCAAGGTGGCCGAGCAATTGGAAGAAGCGCGCACCCAGTGTCCGGTCGAGGTGATCCAGGTCACCTGAGGCCGCCCGGTGGCGCGGCGGTGCGCTCCAGCGGCGCACTACGGCCTCTTCCCCGCCTTCGGCGATGTCGTCGCAAGTCCTTGGTGCGCAGGCGCCAGCGACTTTCGACCCGCAACGAATCCGAGTCTGTGCCAAGGTTCCAGTGGCTCGCGGCTTTCCCGATCCGAAAACAGCTTCGGAGCCACCGACCGGTCCGGCTCCCCTTAGCCAAAGGAGGCAGTCCCATGATGACTCGTCACAAGTACGACCAAGCTCGGGCCCATCGCCTCGTCCCGCTGTTGCGTTCGATCACGCGTGAACTGCGCGAACGCAACGCGGCCATCGAGACGCTGGAGACGACGATCGACCAGCTCAAGCGCACCGCCGAGCGTCGCGGCAAGCGCGCCAGCCTCGGCGAACTCGAATCCGACCTCGCCAGCCATCGCCGCGAAGCACGCTTGGCGCGCCAAGAGCTCGAGCGACTCGGCTGCAGCCTCGACCTCGACCACCCGCTGCGGGTCCTGAGTCCCGGCAGCGATGGCCAACTCGAGCACGGGTACCTCTGGGACCCGGCGGAAGGCACTCTCGAAGCTGCCGCCTGAAACGGGCGAGACTCTCGGGAACGAACGCGGCCCTCGATGCCACAAGGCGTCGAGGGCCGCGGCACTGTTGGTGGCGCAGGTCGACCGGCCTGCCTGCGCACGACCGCCGGCGACGGGGATGCTTCAGCCTCCGCGCGCAGCGCCGGGCTTCGGCTGGGGCGCGGGGCGCGCTCCTTCTCCACCGGTCGCGGGGACCGGAACCGGAACCGGGACCGGAGCAGGAGCTGGAGCTGGAGCTGGCTGGCCCGTCCCCTCCGCCTTGACCCCTCGGCCCTTGGCCGCGCCACCCTTGGCGGGGTCGGTTTCCTCTTTGCCGGTGCCTGCCGTGCCGTTGCCTGCCGTGCCGTTCCTCGCACCGCCGCTGCCGATCGCGTCCGCCTCCGGCGCGCCAACAGGCGCACTTGGCGCGCGTCGGCCTTCTCCACCGGGCGCGGGAGTCGCAGGCGCAGGTTGCGCCGGGGCCACGCGCCCCTGCCCAGCAGGAGCCGCAGGCGTCGCGGTGGGTGCTTCCGCCTTGGTGGGCGTATCCGTCGCAGGTGCCGGGCCGGCGGTGCGACCCTGGCCTTCGGGTGGTTGCGCGCCGACGGGAGGCACGCCGGCATCGGGTCCCTTGGCGGCTCGGCGCGCGCGGGCAGCCAAGGTGCCGCGCAGCTCGGTGAATTCGGCGCGCGTGACCTCGCCGGCGAGGGCACGTTCCTCCAGGCGCGCGAGTGCGCGCTCGTACTCCTGCTGCAACTCCGTGGCGGCGCCATCGTCGAGGCCCTCGGCCTTGGCCGCCCGACGCGCCCGGGCCGACAACATTCCGCGCACGGCCCCGAATTGCTCGCGCGTCGCCTGGCGCGCCAGCGCCTGCGCTTCCAGTTCGTCGAGCGCCTGCGCGAAGCGCGCATCGAGGCTCGCGTCGCCTTCGCCGGCTGGAGCGACGGGCGCCGCCGCGCCGCGGGCGCGCGTCAAAAGCGCTTGACGCAGCTGCGTGTACTCCTCGCGGGTCGCCTGGCCGTCGCGGGCACGACGCTCGAGGTCCTCGAGCGCGCGGCCGACCTTCTGGCGCAGCGTCGCTTGCGCGGCCTCGTCGCCACCGGCCTGCGTCGCCGCGAGGCGCGCTTCCCATGCTTGGCGCACGGCGTTGAAGTCCTCCCGGGTCGCCTGGCGCGCCAAGGCCTGCTTCTCCAAGTGGTCGAGCGCGCGCTGCAAGCGCGCCTCCAGCTCCACCGCGGCGGGATCTTGCGGCTCGGCGGCGACGACCGGGGCGGCCTTGGCGCGTTGCTGCGCGAGGACCCGCGTGGCTTCGGCCTCGAGGTCGGCGGCCGGCTTCAAGCCGCCCTTGATCAGCAAGCCGCGGTACCACAGCGTGAACTCGTCGCGGTTCCACGCGCCGTTGGCGTCGAGGTCGCGCAGGCGGAACTCGTCGCCCGACACCCGCAAGCGGCCCGCCTCCAGTTCGGCCTGTTCGATGCGCGAGTCGTTGTTCTTGTCGGCGGCCTGGAAGGTGCGCCGCGCGCGGTCCAGCGTGGCGTTCGTGGCGGGCTTGTCCGCCTGGCGGCCGGCTGCCGGATCGGGCTTGGTTCCAAGTCGCGCGCCAGGACCGGTCTCCTGGCCGTAGGCGACGGCGACGCAGCCGAACACGGCGAGGCAGAGGAGGAACTTGTGCATGGGTAGCCTTCGGGGTCGGGCGCACGGGGCGTGCGCGGAGTCGAATCGCCTGCGGATGGTGCAGATGCCGTGCCAGCCGCACGAGGCCGTGGGCGGCAACCGCAAGTCCTTGCTCGAAATAGCCTTGTAGCCAATGCCGCCAGCCGCCGCCAGTCCCCGTCGGGGGACGATGACGCTTGCGGAGGACACCCCCTCGGCACCGCGCTCTTCGCGCTGCTCGGGCCGGCGAACGGCGCGAAGGTCCGCGCGCACTTGTGGCGCACGCGACCCCGGACGATCCTCTGCGTGCATGCACGCACACGCGCCGCGAGGCTCGACCGACGACGGGCCGCTGATCCTCGGCATCGAGAGTTCGTGCGACGAGACGGCGGCGGCCGTGGTGCGCGGCGGACGGCGCATCCTGTCGTCGGTCGTGCACAGCCAAGCCGAGATGCACGCGCGCCATGGCGGCGTCATCCCCGAACTGGCGGGCCGCTCGCACCTGCAGAAGATCCTGCCGGTGATGGATGCCGCGCTCGAAGAGGCGCGCGTCTCGCCGGAGGAGATCGACGCCGTGGCCGTGACGACGCGGCCGGGCCTGATCGGATCGCTGCTCGTGGGCTTGTCCGCCGCGAAGAGCTGGGCTTGGGTGCACGAGAAGCCGCTCGTGCCGGTGCACCACATCGAAGCGCACATCTGGGCCGCGACGATGGAGCACGAAGCCCCGACTTGGCCGTGCATCGCGCTGGTCGTGTCGGGCGGGCACTCGTCGATCTACCGCTGCGACTCGCCGCTCGCCATCGTGGAACTCGCGCGCACCAAGGACGACGCGGCGGGCGAGGCCTTCGACAAGGTGGCGCACATCCTCGGCTTGTCGTACCCGGGAGGCCCGTCCGTGTCGAAGCTCGCGGCCGAGGGCGATCCGCGCGCGCACGACTTCCCCCGACACAGGAACAAGGACGGCACGCTCGGCTTCTCGTTCAGCGGCATCAAGACCGCGGTCCTCTACAAGGTGCGCGGCAAGAGCCAGGGCGGACCGCTGCCGCCGCCGGAGGAGATCCGCGGTCGCGCCGACCTCGCGGCGAGCTTCGAACAAGCCGTGTGCGACGTGCTCGTCGACCAGGCGCTCGAGGCCGCGCGGCGCGAGGCCCTCGACACGGTGCTCGTCGCCGGCGGTGTCGCCTGCAACCGGCGCCTGCGCGAGCAGATGGCGCGCGAGGCGGCGCGACGCGGCGTGCGCGCGCTGTTCCCCTCGCCGGCGTATTGCACCGACAACGCGGCCATGATCGCGGGGCACGCGGCGCCGTTGCTGCTCGCCGGACGCGTGGCGGGACTGGGGCTGGACGCGCAGGCCAGCTGAGTTCGCGCGCCGGGCGGCGAAGGGCATTCGTGTCCGGGGCCGGCGCACGCTAGAATCCGCGCCCGACTTGGACGGCATGAAGGAGCTGCTCGAGGCGGTGCGCGACCGCCGCCTCGGGATCGACGAGGGCGCGCGACGCCTGGCGGAGCTGCCGTTCTCCGCATCGGCCTTCGAGGCACTCGGACACGCGCATGTCGACCATCAGCGCGAGGCGCGCTGCGGCGAATCCGAGGTGGTCTACGCGGCGGGCAAGACGGCGGAGCAGGTGGTCGAGATCGCGCGCGCCATCGTCGTCCGCAGTCCGCGCCTGCTCGTCACGCGCGTCGAACCCGCCACCGCGGCCGAGGTGCTGGCCGCCATCCCCGGCGCGACGCACCACGAGCGCGCGCGTTGCGTGGCGTGGACGGCCGCCGACGCGCCGCGAGGCCACGGCGACGTGGTCGTCGTGTGCGCGGGCACCTCCGACCTGCCGGTGGCGGAGGAGTGCCTGCTCGCCGCGCGCCACGGAGGCGCCGCCGTCGAGTTGGTGGCCGATGTGGGCGTGGCGGGACTGCACCGCCTCGTGGCGCGCCTCGAACGGCTGCGACGCGCGGAAGTGCTGGTGGTCGTCGCCGGCATGGAAGGCGCGCTGCCTTCGGTCGTCGGCGGACTGGTCGCCTGCCCGGTGATCGCGGTGCCCACGTCCGTCGGGTACGGGGCGTCCTTCGAAGGCTTGGCGGCGCTGCTCGGCATGCTCAACTCGTGCGCGGGCGGCGTCGTCGTGGTGAACATCGACAACGGCTACGGCGCGGGTTGCGCAGCGGCGCGCATCGCGCGCGTCGTGCACGGGCGACCGGGCCGCAAGGAGGCGGGATGAGCGAACGCAAGGCGTGGTTGGCGCTGGAGAACGGAGTCGTGATGGAAGGCCGCGCCTGCGGCGCCCAGGGCGAGGCCGGCGGGGACCTCGTCTTCAACACGGCCATGACCGGGTACCACGAGATCCTCACGGATCCGTCCTACGCCGGCCAGGCGGTGATCATGACCTACCCGCTGATGGGCAACTACGGCGTCGCCGAGGAGGACGCCGAAAGCGCCCGCGGCTGGGCCGAGGCCTTCATCCTGCGCGAGATGTCGACCATCCCGAGCAACCGCCGCGCGACGAGTTCGTTGCCCGATTGGCTGGGCAAGCAGGGCATCGTCGCCATCGAGGGCGTCGACACGCGTCGGCTGACGCGCATCGTGCGCGAGGAAGGTTCGTTGCGCGTCGTCGTGTCCACCAACGAGTCCGACCACGCGAAGCTGGTCGCCAAGGCCAAGGCCATGCCGGCCACCGATGGACGCGACCTCACGGTGGGCGTGACCTGCAAGCAGCCGTACTCGTGGAACGAGGCCTACGAGCGCTCGTACCCCAACTGGATCGAGTCGGCCGCCCACAAGAAGCCGATCCGCGTCGTGGCCTACGACTTCGGCGCCAAGCGCAACATCCTGAAGAGCCTCGTGCACTGCGGCTTCGACGTGACCGTCGTGCCGGCGGGCACCAGCGCCGACGACGTGCTGGGCATGGATCCCGAGGCGATCTTCCTGTCGAACGGCCCCGGCGACCCGGCCGCGGTCAAGCCGGCGATCGCGGCCATCGACAAGCTGGTCGGTCGCAAGCCGATGTTCGGCATCTGCCTCGGCCACCAGATCCTGTCGATCGTCTTCGGCGCGAAGACGCACAAGATGCCCTTCGGCCACCACGGCGCGAACCACCCGGTGCGCGACATGCTGACCGGCAGGGTCGAGATCACCTCGCAGAACCACAGCTACGCGGTCGATCCCGCCAGCATGCCGGCGCACATCGAGACGACGCACGTCAACCTCAACGACATGACCGTCGAGGGCATGCGGCACGCGAAGGCGCCGGTCTTCTCGGTGCAGTACCACCCCGAATCGGCGCCGGGACCGCTCGACTCGGCGCACCTCTTCCATCGCTTCCGCGACATGGTCGCGCCGAAGGTCGCCGTGGCGGCGCGCTGAACGCGCGGCGGACGCGCCAAGTCACAGCATCGACACCGGGTCGACGTCGACCACGGCGCGCGGACGCGCGTGGTCGACGATCCAGGCGCGCAACGCGGCGCGGACGCGGGCCAGCCCCTCGCCCGCGCCGCGGGCCTTGACGAGCAGATGCTGGCGGTGGCGACCGCGCACGAGCGCGATGGGCGCTTCGTTCGGACCGAGCACGACGAGCCCGCGTTCGCCCGCCGCCGCGCGCACGAGCGCCGCGCAGCACTCCGTCGCGCCCTGGCGCGCCACCTGCGCGTCCTCGTCCTCGAACACGACGCGCACGAGCTTGCCGTGCGGCGGATAGCCGAGCTCCTCGCGCAGCTTGGACTCCAGGGCCGCGAAGCCCTCGTAGTCGTGGCGCGCGGCGGCGCGGATGACGGGCGCCTCGGGCATCGAGGTCTGCACGACGATGCGGCCCGGCCGATCGCCCCGCCCCGCGCGGCCGGCGACTTGGGCGAGGAGCTGGAAGGTGCGCTCAGCCGCGCGGAAGTCGGGCATGTGCAGCGCCGCGTCGGCGTCGAGCACGCCAACCAGCGTCACCAGCGGGAAGTCGAGCCCCTTGGCGATCATCTGCGTGCCGACGAGCACGTCGATCTCGCGCCGGCCGAACCGGTCGAGCACGCGCTCGTAGTCCTCGCGCCGCACCATCGTGTCGGAGTCCATGCGCGCCACGCGCGCCTCCGGCAGCAGCAGTTGCAGTTCGCCCTCCACGCGCTCCGCTCCCGCGCCGAAGATGCGCAGCTTGGGCGCCGTGCACGACGGGCAGGCCGAGGGAGGCGCGATCTCCTCGCAACAGCTGTGGCACACGACGCGGCCGATCCTGCGATGCAGGACCAGCGCGGAGTCGCATTGGCGGCAGCGCAGCGTCTCGCCGCACGCCTGGCACCACAAGGTCGGCGACCAGCCGCGCCGGTTGATGAAGAGGATCGACTGCTCCCGGTCGGCCAGCGCCTGCTTGAGCGCGAAGGCGAGCTTGGAGGAGAACAACGCGGGCCGGCCGTCGACGCGGGCCTCGTTGCGCAGGTCGACGACCTCCACCTGCGGCAAGCGCGCCCCGCCGGGGCGCGTCGACAGCTTCAGCAGCGCGTAGCGCCCCTCGCGCGCGTTGTGCCATGTCTCCAGCGCGGGAGTGGCGCTGCCGAGGATGCAGGCCGCGCCCGCGTCGCGCGCCCGGACGACCGCCACGTCGCGCGCGTGGTAGCGCGGCGTCTCGCCCTGCTTGTACGAGGGCTCGTGCTCCTCGTCGACCACGACCACGCCGAGGTCGGCCACCGGCGCGAACACCGCCGAGCGCGCGCCGACCACGACGCGCGCGCGACCTTGCTTGACGCGCAGCCACATGTCGCGCCGCTGGGCCTCGGTCATGCCGCTGTGCAGCACCGCCACCTCGCCGAAGCGCGAGCGGAACCATCCGACCGTCTGCGGGGTCAGGGCGATCTCGGGCACGATGGCGATCGCGCCGCGGCCGATGGACAGCGCGGACTCGATGGCGCGCAGGTAGACCTCGGTCTTGCCGCTGCCGGTGACGCCTTGCAGGAGGAACGGTTGGAAGCGCCGCTCGCGCAGGGCCAGTTCGATCGCCTCCAACGCGCGGGACTGGTCGTCCGAGAGGCGGTCCGGACGACGACGCTCGACGCTGGCGGTCTGCAGCATGTCGACCTCCACGGCGACGTGCTCGAACGCGCACAGGCCCTTGTCGACGAGCGTCTTCGCGAAGGCCGGCGAGACGTTGGCGCGGCGACAGGCTTCGCGCACCTCCAACGCGTCCCCGACCTCGAGCAGCAGCCGCAGCAGGCGATGGTGGCGCGGGTGGCTGGTCTCGATCGCCGCGAGCTGCGCGCGGTCGCAGATCGCCCGCACGAGCTTCGTCTTGCGCGCCTCGCCTTCGCGCTTGAGCGCCGCCGGCAGGAAGGCCGCCAACGCCTCGCCCAGCGAGCAGGCGTAGTAGCCCGACATCCAACGCGCGAGCTTGAGCGCCGCCTCGTCGAGCAAGGGCTCGGCGTCGGGCGCGTCCAGCACGGCGCGCACGCGGCGCGGATCGAGGTCGGTGTCGACGCGCAGCGCCACGACGACGCCCAACTCGCGCCGCGAACCGAAGGGCACGACCACCCGCGCGCCCGGCCGCGCGCGCGCCGCGTGCTCCGCGCGCACCGCGTAGGTGTACTCCCTGGGCAGCGGCTTGTTCAGCGCCACCTCGGCGTACGCGACGGCTTGCGCCGCCGGCGCGCGCGCGGGTTCCTCGCGCGCGAACTCGAAGGCGTCCGTCCCGGCCTGGGCTCCGCGTCGTGCGGCCATGGGAGTGCGCGTGGCGCGCGAGTCCTCAGGGGCAGCCGCAAGGAGTCCGTGCGCAGCGCGGGCAACCCTTGCCGTACTTCCTCGCCACGGCGTCTTCGAGGTCGATGCCCGACATGGACGCCAGCGTGGAGAGCCACGCGTAGACGTCGGCGAACTCGCCTTCGAGCTCGTCGCGCTTGCCGCGCCGCAAGGCGCGCGTCAGTTCCCCGACCTCCTCGCAGAACCACATGTGCGTTCCGTGCAGTCCGCGCGCCGAGTCGCGCGCGTAGTAGATGTCCTCGATCAGCTTCTGCGAGTCGCGGATGCGCATGGTCGTGTCGCTCCTAGGCGGCGTCGCGCGACAGCACGACGATGGAGACGTCCTGCGGGAATGGCGTGCCGGCGGCGTGCGCCTCCAGGGACTTGACGAGGTGCGAGAGCATCGCGTCGGTCCTGAGCTTGCCGCCCGCCAGCAACGCGCGGTAGTAGTTCTTCTCGCCGAACTCGGCGCCCGCGCGATCGACGACGGCGACCGGCCCGGTGTTGGCGAGCACCAGGCGATCGCCCTTGTTGACCGCCACGTCGACGACCTGCAGCGAACGCTCGAACACCGGGCCCTTGTCGAGGCCCAGCGCGATCCCTTCGGGCTGCACCGTGCGCACCTGGCCGTCGCCGGCCTGCAGGCGCACGAGCGGCAGCTTGTGGCCCGCGCACACGACGGTGGCGACGCCCGCGGCCGGATCGAGCAGCACGTAGAGCGCGCTGATGTACATGCCGCGGCGCACGTCGCGCGCGATCTCGCGATTGGCGCGGGCGAAGGCCTGCGCCGGATCGTCGCCGCGGGACAGTTCCACGCGCAGGTACGAACGCGCGATGGCGCCGATCATGGCGCCGGGGATGCCGCGACCGGAGACGTCGCCGACGAGCACGCCCACGCGACCATCGGGAAGCGCGAGGAAGTCGTGGAAGTCCCCGCCCGGCGAAGGCGAGTCGAGGTGCGTGGCCGCCAGCGAGTACCCCTGCAACCTGGGAGCCGCCGCGGGCAGCAACTGCTCGCGCACGTCGGCGGCCAGCGCGAGTTCGCGCTCGCGCGCGGCGAGTTCCTCCTGCGCGGCCTGCGCCTCCTTCAGGTCGGCGGTCATGCGATCGACGGCGGAGGCGAGGCGCGCGACCTCGCCACCCGCCTTGACGCGCGTGCGATGGTCGAGGTTGCCGCGCGCGATCTTGCCCACGTCCTCGACCAGCACTTCGACGGGACGCGCCACCGCGGCGCCCACGGTGGAGGCCACCAGCGCGCCGACGACGAGGATGGCGAGGATCGCCATGCCGATCGTGGCCGGCAGTCCCTCCGTCGCCTGGTCCTTGAGCTCGGCCGGCACGGCGAGGGGCGGCAGCACGGATTGGCCCTTCTCGTCGCGCCACTCGTAGACGAGCACGGGCTGGTTCTTCTGTTCGCGGCCGGAGCCGCTGACGAGCGAACCCTCCCACGCCCGCAGGCGGCCCTTCATGTGCTCGACCGTCGCGCCGCCGGCCTTGGGCGCCACCACCACGGAGTCCTCCTGCGGCGGCAAGCCCATGCGTTCGCGCCGGTAGCTGTCGTGCATGAGTTCGAGGCGCGGCCCTTGGATGCTGGCCGCCTCCACGAAGGCCTTGTCCTGCACTTGCTGCGCGAGGTCGGCGGTGCGCTGGTACAGCACGAATCCGGCGACCAGCAGCACCGGCAGCAAGGCGAGCGTCATCGTCAGCGCGAAGCGCGTCGCCAGGCGCATGCCGCCCGCCGAGGGGCGGGCCTGCGCGGACGGCCGCTTGGACTTGCGATTGGCGTCGACCATGGTCAGGCGCTCCAGCCGACATCGGGCAGCAACAACCGCAGCGGCAACATGACGAACAGGAAGGCCATCAAGCCCGCCACCACGTCGTCCATCAGGATGCCGTGGCCGTGCGGCAGCTTCTCCATGCGACTCGCGGGCCAGGGCTTCCAGATGTCGAACAGCCGGAAGGCGAAGAAGGCCACCACCAGCGCCACGAGGCTCGGACCGTTCGTCCAGGCGATCGTCAGCAGGTAGCCGATCACCTCGTCGGCCACGAAGATGCCGGGATCCTTCTTGCCCGCGTGCTGCTCGGCGAAGCGGCCCAGCGGCGCCGTGGCCGCGTAGAGCGCCGCGCACGCGGCGAGCGACCACCACAGGTAGTGCGGCTGGTCGCGCAGGAGCCACGCCACGAGCACGCCGCCCAGCGTGCCCACGGTGCCGGGGGCGAAGGGCGACAACCCGAGGAAGCCGAAGCTGACGAGCGCGAGCTTGAGCAGGTTCATCCGGCCGATTGCTCCAGCAGGAAACGACGCGTCTTGACGAGGTAGTTCAGGCACGAGCCGATCGTGGCGACCAGGGTCAGCCACACGAAGGCCTGCGCGGCCCGATGCCAGAAGGCCGCCGCGTCGGGGCCGAAGTCGAAGGCGCGCAGCCCGAGGACGGCAGACAAGGCCGCGCACTGCGCCGCCATCTTGACCTTGCCCATCCAATCGGCGGGCAGTTGCGCGCCCAGCGATTCGACGTAGCCGCGGATGGCCGTGATCAGGAACTCGCGCGCGGCCACCACCACGACCAACCACGCGGCGAAGTAGTCGCGCCCGGCCGCGATGGCGACGCCCGAGGCGTTCTCCAGCGCCGGGGCGTCGAGGAGCAGCACCATGGTGCCGATCACGAGCACCTTGTCGACGAACGGATCGGCGATGCGGCCGAAGGCCGTGACGCAGTTGCCGCGGCGCGCGAGCCAGCCATCGAGCACGTCCGTGACCGCCGTGACGAGGAACAACCAGAAGGCCGCGACGCGCCAGGAGGATCCCAGTTCGAAGCCGAGCGCGCCGCCCGGCTCCTCGACGGCGAGGATCCAGAACAGGAGCGCCGACATCCCGAAGCGGATGGCGGTGATGCGGTTGGGCCAGTGGCGGAAGACGCCCATTCAGCGCTTCTTCGCCGGCGCGGCGAGGAGGTTGTGCTCCGGGTCGACCTTGGCGACCTCCACC
>JBKDQQ010000186.1:0-4473 GCA_046341775.1 Planctomycetia bacterium | reverse complement strand
CGCGCGCCCGGCGTACGCGCGCGCCGCGCGGGAGCTCGGCGCGACCATGGCCGCGCGCGGCATCGAGCTCGTCTACGGCGGCGGGAACGTCGGCTTGATGGGCATCGTCGCCGACGCGGTGCTCGCGGGCGGCGGGCAGGTCCAGGGCGTGATCCCGCGGCTCCTGCTCGAACGCGAGCTGGCGCATGCGGGCTGCACGCAGCTGCACGTGGTGGAGACCATGCACGAGCGCAAGATCCTGATGGCGCGGCGCGCGGACGCCTTCCTCGCCTTGCCCGGCGGCTTCGGCACCTTCGACGAGTTGTGCGAGGTCGTGACATGGAACCAGCTCTCCATCCACGACAAGCCTGTCGGACTGCTCGACGTGGAGGGCTACTGGGCGGCGCTCTTGGCGTTCGTCGACCAGGCGGTGGTCGAGGGCTTCGTGCCCAAGGCCACGCGCGAGCGCTTGTGGCGCGACGACGACCACGAACGGCTGCTCGATCGGCTGCTGGCGACGGGCGCGGGCTAGCCCGCGCGCCGCGCGCCGCGCGGGCGTACCATGTGGGAAGCCTTGCCAAAGGAGCTTCGTCCATGCCTCTTCGCCTCCGCCTCCCTTCCTCCGCGCGCGCCGCGCTGGGCGCGTCGTTCCTCTGCTGCGCCGTCGTCGCGTGTTCCGACGATGCCGCTGGCGGGGCGGAGCGCGCGGACGCGGGCGCGAAGGCCGGCGCGCCAGCCATGGCGCCGCGCGCGACATCCGAGGCCGAGGGCGCGACGCCGGGGACGGCGGAAGTCCCCGCGCCCGAGTGCGGCGACGGCGCCCCGCAGGAGGTGGAAGGGCCCGTCCCCGTCTCCGTCCCCCTCCCCGTCTCCGCGCCCGAGGACGCGGCGCAAGTCGAGGCCGAGTGGCAAGCGGCCTTCGCGCTGAAGACCAAGGGCGACCACCAGGCGGCGGCTCCCATGTTCGAGGCCTTCCACGCCGCCCATCCCGCGGCCGCGCGCGCCGTCGAGGCGCGACTGGAGGCCGCCAACTCGTGGATCAACGTCGGCTTCCGGGCGCGCGAGTGCGGCAAGTCCAACGCTTCGGCGAAGGCGGGCTTCGAACGCGCGGCGACGCACCTCGAGTGGGTCGAGCGCCAAGCCGACAAGGCGCTCGCCGCGCGCGCGCGCTACTTGCTCGGCAACGCGAGGCTCTACGACAACGACCTGGTTGTCGCGGCGCGCGACTACACCCTGGTGCTCGAGCGGCACGAGGGCCAGGCGGAGTGGTCGCGGCGCGCCTTGGAGAAGCGCCTCGAGGTCCGTCGGCACGCGCTGGATCGCACGGGAGCGCTGGCGGACCTCGACCTGTACCTCTCGCGCTGGTCGGGCGTAGACAAGGAACGCGCGAGCCACCTCTCGCGCGTGCGCGCCCAGACCACCGCGCTCGGCCAGCCGGCCAAGCCCTTCGCCTCCACCGATTGGGTGCAGGGCGAGCCGCGGCCGCTCGAGAGCCTCCTGGGCGAAGTCGTGGCCCTGTACTTCTTCTCGACGCAGTGCAGCTTCTGCGACGTCGAGCGCGACTGCGTGGCCGCGTGGGCGACGCGCCTCGCCGGGAAGGTGCGCTTCGTCGGCGTGCTGGTGCCGCAGCAGGACAAGCAGAGCGGCGCGTTCACCGAGCCGCTCGACGTGGCGCGCGCCGAAGTGCCCAAGAAGCGCTTCGACTTCCCCGTCGTCTACGACCACAAGCTGCGCATCGCGCTCTCGTTCCTCGCCAGCAAGCCCGACATGGTGCTGCTCGACCGCGAAGGCCGCGTGCGCTGGCACGACTCGCCGAAGAACCTCCAGCCGGCCACGATCGAGCTCCTGCTGGCGGAGTGAACGCCGCGGCGCGCGCGGCACTTCCGCGAGCGCGCGGACTTGGATCGGATGGCGCGTTCAGCGCGCCATCCCGGGCAGGATGCGCACATCGACCTCGCGCGCCAGCGTGTTGCGGTACGAGCCGATGTCGGTCAGGAACGGCCGTTGGAGGCGCAACTCCTCGGCGAGCTCCGCCTTGGCCTCTTCGTAGGAGACCTTGCGGCGCTCGAGCACGCGGAACGCCACCCACGCCGATCCGTAGAGCAGCGGTCCGGTCTCGCCGCCAACCGGCTGGGCCAGCACCGCCGCCGCCAGATCCGCGGGCACGGAGTCGGCCCTGAAGCGGCCGGGACGACGCCCGCCGTCGTCGCGCGTGGCGAGGTCCTCGCTCGCCTCGCGCGCCAGGTCGGCGAAGGACTCCCCCGCCTTGGCGCGCGCGAGCAGCGCCGCCAGCTCGATGCGCGCCGCCTCGGAGGCGCGCGCAAGTTCGGCCTCGACGGCCTCGCGCGAGGGCTCGCCCGCGGGCAGCGAGCCCTTGATGCGCCTCACGATCCACGCGACCTCGAAGCGCTCGCCTTCCGTGCCGTACGCCGTCACGTAGCGCTCGCGGATCGCGCGCTCGTCGACCACGCGCTCCTTGAGCATGAGCTTCTCGGCCAACAGGTCGATGCGCCAGCGCTCGGCGAGCGACGCGCGGACCGACTCCTCCGTGCGGTCGGCGCGACGCAGGAAGGCCAGCCAGCCCTCGCGCTGCCGCTTGAAGCCCTCGTCGATCATCGCCTCGATGTGCTCGTCGACGCGCGCGCGGACTTCGGCTTCGTCGACCGAGACGCCCGCGGCCGCGGCCTTGCGCTGGACGGCCCAATCCTCGACGAAGCGCGTCAGCGCGGTCTCGCCTTGCCAATACAGCAGGAAGCGCGCGTATTCCGCGCGGCCGACGGGTTCGCCGTCGACCAGCATCACCGGCAGGTCGCCGCCACCCTGCTCGCCCTTCGAAGGCGCCTGCCACATCTGCGGCAGCACCTCGACCTTGGTGCCGGCGTGGATCGGCTCGAGGATCGCCCCCACCTCGTCGGGCTCGGGCCCCTTCTCGGCGAGCATGGCGACGATCTCCGGCCGAGCGGCCTCCAGCGGCGTGGCCCGCACCTCGCGCACCTTGACCAGCCACCAGCCGCCCTTGGCCTGCAGCGGCTGCGACAGTTCGCCCACGGCGAGCTTGGCGAGCTCTTCGTGGAAGCCCTTGGGCCAACCCTCGTCGCGGAACGCGCTCGGCACGCCTCGTCCATCGCGCGTGTCGGGGTCCTCGCTCGTCTCGCGCGCGACCTTGCCGAAGTCCTCGCCCGCGGCGATGCGCGCGCGCGCCGCCAAGGCGCGTGCGCGCGCCTTGGACCACCCCTCCTCCTGCGCGGCCTTGCGCGCCTCGGCTCCGGATTGGGCGGGCGAGCGCACCTCGGCGAGGTAGAAGCTCATCGACAGTTGGTAGCGGCGGCCGGACTTGCCGTGCAGCCGCTCCCACTCGCGCACGACCTTGTGTTCGGGGACCACGCGGCCGATCGCGGCCATCTTGCGCGCCAGCAGGAATGGACGGGCCTCGACCTCGCGCTGGCGCCGCGCCCCGGCTTCGGTGCGGCCCGTGCGCGCGAACTCGGCGCGCCACTCGTCGAGGTTTCCGAAGAAGGCGTGCTGGATGCGCTCGTCGAAGTCGCGTTGCACTTGCGCCTCGAGCTCGGCCTGGGGCAGGTCCACGCCCGCGGCGCGCGCGGCGCGCTCGACCGCCGCGTGCTCCGCTCCGTAGACGCGCGCGAGGCGCTCGCCGTGGGTGAGCAGCAGCCAGGAGGCGTACGCATCGGGCTCGATGCGCTGTCCGTCGAGCTCCAACACCGCGCCATCCGTCGGCGGGTCTTGCAGCGCACTGGCGGTCGTAGGAGCCAGCAAGAGCAACAGGGCGAGGAGCAGCGTTCGCATGGGGAGTCCGGAGCGTGGGAGGAGGGTGTCAGATCATTCGCGCACAACCAATTCCTGTTTGCGACACCGCCGAAAAAATGATGCAATCCCCTAGAAGGGCGCTCGATATTCAACCGCCACAGAGCCGTAAAGCTATAATTCACATGGGAATACGGCCACATATCACATTCAACTCTGGTAGGAGCGGCAAACATCTTGCATTTCAACTACCTGTCCCTAGAATGCGTCCTCGTAACGAAGCGATCTGGCTCGGCGGGACTTCCCGCGTCGTCGGCTGACCCAGAGGCTTCTCCCCAGCGATGCGTGAGCCGATCATCCGCGGATCGCAAGCTTCTCCAACACTGATCGAGCAACATGAAGAATAGCCTCCTCGCGACGTTGGTTCTCGCCGGCGTCTCCGGTTCCGCCTTCGCTGGCACGACCCAGCCGGGCAGCCTCCTCCTCTTCCCCCTCTTCGACAACGCCCGTGGCGACGAGACCTTCCTCACCGTCACGAACACCAGCGCCACCGACTCGGTCACGATCGAGTACGTGTACATCGACGGCTACGACTGCCTCGAGTTCAACCGTACGCGCAACCTGACCCCGAACGACACGCTGACGGTCCGCACGAAGAGCGACAACCCCAACATGGTCACCGGCTACTGCTACGTGTTCGCCAAGAACGCGTCGGGCGCCGTGTCCTTCAAC
>JBKDQQ010000185.1:0-9198 GCA_046341775.1 Planctomycetia bacterium | reverse complement strand
GCGACGATGGGCTGCATGCCCGACTAGGCAAGGCCGGCCCGTGGCGGTCAGGCGCCGCGCACGCGCTCGAACTCGAGGCCGAACTTGGCGAGGTACTTGCGCAGGCGGTCGGCGTCGTTGACGGAGCCCTTCCTGGCGCGCGAGGCGGCGTAGAGGACGCGGCCGGCCTCGGAGAGGGAGCGCGAGGCGCGGCAGGCGGCGACGACATCGGCCAGTTGCACCGCGTCGAACCGGTCGAGCTCGCGGGCGGAGGGGCCGAGCAGCTCCTCGAGCGTCGCGGGGCCGGTGTCAACCGTGCTTGACGCCTGCCACGCCTCGCGCAGTCGCGCGATCTCCTCGTCGACGGTGGCGACGTCGATGCGGCCGGCGGGGGCGAGGGTCGCCATGCGCACGAGCGAGGCGTTGAAGTCGCGGAAGTTGCCCGGCCAGCGCGCCTGCGGCGAAGTCGCGAAGGCGAGGAAGCGCTGGCGCGCCTCCTTGTTGATCGAGACGCGCCGGCCGCGCGCCTCCTCCCAGCGCTCGAGCTCCCAGTCGAGGTTGGGCTCGAGGTCCTCGCGCCGCTCGGCGAGAGCCGGCAGACGGAACGTCCACAGGTTGATGCGCGCCAGGAGATCCTCGCGGAACCGGCCGGCGCGCACTTCGGCGTCGAGGTCGCGGTTCGTGCCCGCCACCAGTTGGAACTCGCTGCGCGCCTCCTTGTCGGATCCCACCGGCAGGAAGGTCTTCTCCTCGATGGCGCGCAGCAGCATCGCCTGCTCGTCGAGGCCAAGCTCGCCGATCTCGTCGAGGAACAGCAGCCCGCCGTCCGCCGAACGCAGGAGGCCCGCGCGGTCGGCGGCCGCGCCGGTGAAGGCGCCCTTCACATGGCCGAACAAGGCGCTCATCGCGCCGTCGCCGCGCAGCGTGGCGCAGTTCACGTCCACGAACGCGCCCGCGAGGCGACCTTCGCGCTTGCGCAGCAGGTGGATCTGCCGCGCCAGTTGCGACTTGCCCGCGCCGGTCGGCCCGGTCAGCAGCATCGGCGCGTCCGAGGCGAGCGCCACGCGCTCGATGCGCTCGATCAGCAGGTTGAAGGCCTTGTTGCGCGTGCGGATGCCGCTCTTCAAGAAGGCCTGGTGCTCGCGTTGCTCGCGCGCGCCGCGGCGCTTCAGCCGGTCGTACACCGACAGGTCGAGGTCGATCAACGCGTGGCCTCCGACCGGCCCTCCGTCGAGCTGCTTCGGCGGCGAGGTCTGCAACAGCCGCCCCGGCAGGCGCTTGGTCTCGACCAGGAGGAACAGGCAGATCTGCGCCACGTGCGTGCCCGTGGTCACGTGGACCACGCAGTCCTCGCTCTCGCGGTCGGGCGCGTGCGCGCGCGCCCAATCGTCCAACGCCGCGTACATCTCGGCGAAGTCCCACGGGTCGCGCACGGCGAGGCGCGTCACGCGCACCTTGGTCCGCGGGCTGCGCTCGCCGATGTCGCGCACGACTTGCGCCTCGAGCGCGGGGTGCTCGCCGATCACGAGCAACTCGAAGCGCGCCAACGGCAACTCGGGGATCGAGGCGGCGTGGATGGTCGGACGCCAACGCCGCCAGCGCTCCTCGCCTGTGCCCTGGTCGAGGGTCTGCCCGAGGAATCCGACCGCCACGAGGGGCAAGGATTTAGCCATAGAGATAAGAAAGTATCAGGAAAGATCGCATCTCTTGGCGTAGCGCCAAGTGCGCAGAGCGGTGCCTCGTGCCTCGAGTATTTTGCAAGTCACTTCCAAATATAGACTTAAGTGATTTTGGGGTCCAGATTTCGTCGCCCATGGCACGCCGAGTGCTTTCAGGGAGTCGTCGCCAGCGCGTGCTGGTGACGGAAAGGCTCTATGACAACTCGGCGACTCTCCGGTTCCGGCCTGCCGGACGAGGGTCGAGGAACGGGGTTGGTGGTGAACGAGGCTGGAGGCCTCGGCTACGACCCCGGCGCGCGCCACCAGTTGGCCCAGTACGCGGCGACGGGTTGCCTCAACAGCACCTACTACGCGTCGGACGACGAACAGCGACGCGCCATCCTCGACCTCGCCCGCAGGGTGGAACCCGACTACTTGGCCCGCGTCGCGCTGTATGCGCGTCGGCGCGGGCGCATGAAGGACATGCCGGCGCTGTTGCTGGCGCTCTTGTCTCGGCGGGATCCCGCGCTCTTCGAGCGCGTCTTCCCGCAGGTGATCGACAGTCCGCGGACCTTGCGCACCTTCGTCGAGATCGTGCGTTCCGGTCAGGCCGGTCGACGCTCGTTCGGCACGGTCGCCAAGCGCGTCATCCGCCATTGGTTGGAGGCGCGCAGCGAAGTGCAACTGCTCCACGCCAGCGTGGGCAGTCGCCCTTCCTTGGCGGACATCGTGGCGATGGTCCATCCGCGTCCGGCAACGGACGCGCGAAGGGCCTTCTACGCATGGCTGCTAGGCAAGCCGCACGACGAGAACCTGCTCTCCGAGGAGGTGCGCGCCTACCAGCGCCGCCTTGCGGACGCCAGCCAACCGCTGCCGCGCGTGCCCTTCGAAATGGCCCTTGGTCTGCAAATGACCGCAGACGAATGGGTGGAACTGGCGCAGCGCTGCAGTTGGCAGCAGTTGCGCATGAACCTCAACAACTTCGCCAGGCACGGCGTCTTCGGGACGACCGGCACGGCGAGTGTCGAGGGTGAATGACGGAAGCGCGCGCTGTCGTGCATGCCATGCGGCGTGCGGCGCGCGCTTCCACGATGGAACAGACCTCGAGTCCTCGCGCAGGCGGGGGGAAAGGAGCCGGACATGGAAGCCGGACAAGGAATGGACATGACCGCGTTCGTGGCCGCGCGCCTGCGCGACCGCGAGGCGCCGCGCAAGGCGGGCGCCATGCCGTACCAGTTGCTGGCGGCCTGCATGAACCTGGACGACCAGGTTCCCGCGGAGGTCCGCGCCGCCCTGGAGGAAGCGCTCGAGTCCTCGCTGGACGCGCTTCCGGAATTGCCCGGGAAGGTCGTGGTGTGCATCGATGTCTCCGGCTCGATGAGCAGCCCGCTGACCGGAGCCCGAGGGGGCGGCACGACCAAGGTGGCGTGCGTCGATGTCGCGGCCCTCTACGCCTGCGCCGTGGCGCGCCGCAACCCGGGAGCCGTGGTGCTGCCGTTCGACATGGCATGCCACCAGTTCGAGCTCGACCCACGGGAGGGGGTGTTCGCCGCCTCGCGCCGGTTGGCGAGCATGTGTGGCGGCGGAACCAATTGCTCGGTGCCGCTCGAGTTGCTCCTGAAGGCCGGTGAGCGCGTGGACACGATCGTGTTCCTCTCGGACAACGAGTCGTGGATGGATGCATCCCTCTCTGCGCGCGGAGCAATCGCGGAGTTCCAGTTCCGGCGGCTCAAAGGTCGGTGGCCCGATCTGCGGATGGTGTGCATCGACCTGCAGCCCTATGGCTCGGTGCAGTTCCCGGAGCGTCCGGAGGTGCTGAACCTCGGCGGGTTCTCCGACGATGTGTTCCAGCTGGTGGCCGACTACGCCGCCGGCCGGATGTGCACCGACCACTGGGTCGGGGAAATCGAAGTGATCGAGCTGCCGCCAGGGGGCGGCGGCGCAGTGGCGCCGTAGCAGTGCCACCTTTCCATAATGGGACTCGTGCAAGGTGCTGCTCCCGAGGGTTGGCGGTCGGCCCTGCACGAGTCCCGCCTACCTTAGACGAGCAACTCCCTCGGCCTCTTGCCGAGGAGTGTGTCACTCCGCCGTCCCGCTGCGACGGTCGCGCGAATGCTTGCCGGACTACAAGCACCAACCCTGACCTCCGGCACCTTTCGTCGCGCGTCCCCGCCTGCGGGGCGGCGGTCCCTCTTGCCTTGGCTGATAGGAATCCCCGCAGAGTCGCCGATCCGCTCGCCAGCCGAGCAGTGCGTGGGCTACCATCGCGTGCGGTACGCCCTGGTGGCGTGCCGAGGAAGGCACGAGCACGCGACATGGGACGCCAGTGGTTGCACGCGAAGAAGGAAGTCACCGCCAACAAGCGGGCCTCGATCACGACCAAGCTCGTGCGCGAGATCACCGTGGCCGCCAAGACGGGCGTGCCCGACCCGGCCCACAACCCGCGCCTTGAAGTCGCCGTCGAGGCGGCGCGCAAGCAGTCGGTGAGCAACGACGTCATCCAACGCGCCATCAAGCGTGGCGCGGGTGGCGGCGCCGACGCGGCGCAGATGGAACTCGTGACGATCGAAGGCTACGCGCCCCACAACGTCCCGGTCGTCGTCGAGTGCCTGACGGACAACAGGAACCGCACGGCGCCGGACATGCGCATGCTGTTCCGCGAGGGGCAGTTCGGCTCGAAGGTCATGTTCCTCTTCGACCACGTGGGGATCATCGAGGCGACGCGCGAGGGCGAGGGGCGCGACCTCGAGGAGGCCGCCATCGAGGCCGGCGCGCAGGATGTGGAGAAGCTCGAGGATCTCGACGACGAGACGAGCGGCGGGCGCTTCTACAGCGCGCCGACCGACCTCGACAGCGTCTCGAAGGCGTTGCGCGCCGCCGGTTGGGCGGTGACCAAGTCGGAGATGGGGTACAAGCCCAAGGACCTGGTGGTCCTCGACGACGCGCAGCGCGCCGAGGTCGTGGCCTTCCTGCGCGCCATCGACGACCACGACGACTGCCACCGCGTGTACGCGGCGCTCGGCTGAGCCCGGCGCGGCGCGAGGCCGCAGGGGCCGGGCGCGCGCCCTCGCGCTCGATCAAGGGACTGCAAGGACGGCCCGCGCGCCAAGGCTCGGGGGGCGGCCGACCGGGCAGGCGAGAGGGCGAGCGGGCGGGCGCGGCGGCGGCGGGCGAGCGGATGGCGCGCGGCTCCGCGGCGGAAGGCGGGAATCGGTGGCCGCGCCGCGTCGCGCCTCGACTATCATCGCACGCCAAAATCGGCGTCGGGGCGCGCCTGCCCAAGGGGGCGAGCGCGGCCTAGAGTCGATCCGGAGAGACCGCCATGACCGAAGTCGTCATCGTCAGCGCCTGCCGCACCGCGGTGGCCAAGTTCCAAGGCAGCCTCGCGGGCTTCACCGCCCCGCAACTGGGCGCCTTGGCCGTCAAGGAGGCCATGCGCCGCGCCTGCCTCGATCCGCAACTGGTGGACGAGGTGATCATGGGCAATGTGCTGCAGGCCGGCCTCGGCCAGAACCCCGCGCGCCAGGCGGCCCTCAAGGGCGGCTGCCCCGACACGGTGGCGGCGGTGACGATCAACAAGGTCTGCGGCTCGGGCCTCAAGTCGGTGATGCTCGCCGCGCAGGCGATCAAGGCCGGCGACGCGGAGATCGTCGTGGCGGGCGGCATGGAGAGCATGACCAACGCGCCGTACTTGTTGCCGGAAGCGCGCGCGGGCGTGCGCCTTGGCCACGGCAAGTTGATCGACTCGATGGTCGGCGACGGCCTGTGGGACGTCTACAACGACTTCCACATGGGCAACACGGGCGAGCTCGTGGCGAAGAAGCACGAGATCACGCGCCGCATGCAGGACGAGTACGCGGCGCGCTCGCACCAACGCGCGGGCGCCGCCCAGTCCGCCGGTGCGTTCAAGGACGAGATCTTCGCGGTGGAGATCCCGCAGCGGAAGGGCGATCCGTTGCGCTTCGACACGGACGAGGGCGTCCGCGGCGACACGACCGCCGACGGCATCGCCAAGCTCAAGCCGGCCTTCGTCACGGACGGCACGGGTTCGGTCACGGCGGCCAACGCGTCGTCGATCAACGACGGCGCGGCGGCGCTGGTCGTGATGAGCGCCGCCAAGGCCAAGGCGCTGGGCCTCGTGCCGATGGCGAAGATCACGCACTACGCGACGGGCGGTTGCGCGCCGGAGTGGGTCATGATGGCGCCGGAACGCTCGATCAAGGCTTGCGCCGCCAAGGCCGGGCGCGCCCCGGGCGACTACGACCTGCACGAGATCAACGAGGCCTTCTCGGCCGCGGCGTGCGCGTTGACGAAGGTGCTCGCGCTCGACCCCGAGAAGGTCAACGTCAACGGCGGCGCGGTGGCTATCGGCCACCCGATCGGCGCCTCGGGCGCGCGCATCCTCGTCACCCTGCTGCATGCCATGCGCCAACGCGGCAAGAAGACGGGCATGGCGAGCCTCTGCCTCGGCGGCGGCAACGCGGTCAGCCTCGCGGTGGAGGCCTGCTGAGATGGGCGACAGCACCCTCAAGAAGGTCGCCGTCATCGGCGCGGGCACGATGGGCAATGGCATCGCGCAAGTCTTCGCCTCGTGCGGCGCGCAGGTGCTCCTGGTGGACATCAATCCCGAAGGACTCGCCAAAGGCGTGGCCGCGATCGAGAAGTCGCTCGCCAAGCTGGCCGAGAAGGGCGTGATCACCGCCGATCATCAAGCCGCGTCGCGCGCGCGCTTGGGCACGAGCACCAAGGTCGAAGACATCGGCGATGTGGACCTGGTGGTCGAAGCCGTCAGCGAGCGGCCCGACCTCAAGAAGAAGATCTTCGCGCAGCTCGACGCGCAGTGCCCGGCGCGCACCATCCTGGCCTCGAACACGAGCTCGATCTCGATCACCGAGATCGCCGCGGCGACCAAGCGCGCCGATCGCGTGATCGGCATGCACTTCATGAATCCGGTGCCGTTGATGAAGCTCGTCGAGATCATCCGCGGCCAAGAGACCTCGGATGCCACGACCAAGACGATCGTCGAGTGCTCGAGCTCCTTGGACAAGACGCCGGTGGAAGCCAACGACTACCCGGGCTTCGTCAGCAACCGCGTGCTGATGCCGATGATCAACGAGGCTGTCTATTGCCTGATGGAAGGTGTCGCCACGAAGGAAGGCATCGACACGGTGATGAAGCTTGGCATGAACCACCCGATGGGTCCGCTGGCGCTGGCCGACCTGATCGGATTGGATGTCTGCCTCGACATCCTGGAGGTGCTCCACAAGGGCCTCGGGGACGACAAGTACCGTCCGTGCCCGCTGCTGCGCCGCTATGTCGCGGCGGGGCGCCTCGGCAAGAAGACCAAGAAGGGCTTCTACGACTACGCTTGAGCGCCCGCGCGGGCCTACAGGACGACCACGATGGACTTCGCTCTCGACGAAACGCTGACTCTGGTGCGCGACATGGCCCGCGGCTACGCCGAGGGCGAGGTGCTGCCGCGTGCCACCGCGATGGATCGCGCCGGCGCCATGGACCCGGTCGTGCTGGAGAAGGCGCGCGAGCTCGGACTGTTCGGCCTGACCTGCCCCGAGCAGCACGGCGGTTCGGGACTCGGCAACCAGGCCCTGGCGATCGTGCTCGAGGAGGTCAACCGCGCCTGCGCGGCGACGGGCGTCATGATCTCGGTGCACAACTCGCTCCTGTGCTCGCCCATCGCGAAGTGGGGCACCGAGGAGCAGAAGCGGCGCTTCCTGCCCGAACTCGCCTCGGGCGCGCGCATCGGCAGCTATTGCCTGACCGAGCCCAACGCCGGATCCGACGCGGCCTCGTTGCGCGTGTCGGCGCGGCTCGAGGGCGACCACTTCGTGCTGAACGGCACGAAGATCTGGGTCACGAACGGCGGCCACGCCGGGATGTTCCTCGTCTATGCGCGCACGGATCCCGCGACCACGCGCGCCAAGGGCGTCTCGGCGCTGGTGGTGCCGCGCGAACTGCCGGGCATCTCGATCGGCAAGGCCGAGAAGAAGTGCGGCATCCGCGCCTCGTCGACGACGGAGGTCGTGTTCGAGAACGTGCGCGTGCCCAAGGAGAACCTGCTCGGGCCGCTGCACGACGGCTTCCCGATCGCGATGGACACGCTCGACGGCGGCCGCATCGGCATCGCCTCGCAGGCGGTCGGCATCGCGCGCGCCTGCCTCGAGGCCGCGGTGAAGTACTCGAAGGAGCGCGAGCAGTTCGGCAAGCCCATCGGCGAGTTCCAGGCCATCCAGTGGAAGCTCGCGGACATGAGCACGCGCATCGACGCGGCGCGCCTCCTCGTGGCGAAGGCCGCTTGGCTGCGCGACCGCGGCGAACGCTGCTCGCGCGAGGCGGCCGAGGCCAAGCTCTACGCCTCGCAGACCGCCAACTTCTGCGCCGACGAATGCCTCCAGATCCACGGCGGCGCCGGTTACACCGACCACTTCCATGTCGAGCGCCTGTTCCGCGACGCGCGCATCACCGAGATCTACGAAGGCGCCAGCGACATCCAGCGCATCGTCATCGCCCGGGCACTCCAGAACGGCTGAGTCCGTACAGCCCGTCAAAGGGTGCGCTCTCGTGGCAGCGGATGCATGAGTGGAGCCGTCCGAGGCCCGTGATCTCGCCATCCGCATCGACGGTCGCGCAGCGTCAAGAGCAACCAGTCAGCCTTGCCTGCGCGGTACATGCCGTTCCGCGTCTGGACCACATGCTTGGGGACTTCGACTTCATCCACGCGCAAATCACTCGGCTCCCAGCAAGTCGTCCCCCGCCCGCATCAACGAAACCTGTCGAGCACCGCCCTCAGCTGGCGGTTCCGCTCGGCGATCAAGGCCAGATTCTCCGCGCGCAGCTCGCTCCAGTTCGGGATATCCGACTCGAGCACGACATGAGTAACGCCCCACCCCTCATGGCTAGTTGCCGTACCATCAACGATCCCTTTTTGGCCTTCCCTTGAATAGCGGACTCCAGCGGACGAAAAAGGATAGATGGCCATGTCGCGCGCGTCGAACAATCGCATCCGCGCCTCATCCATTGCATCAACAAGCCGATTGACGCACTCGCTCAGCTTGGCCTGGGCAGGCCCGATTTCTGCGTCAATGATGGCAAATTCGGCATCGCCAAGCTCAAGGCCATTAGCGTACTTGGTCTTGATCCAATCGCGGTCCTCCAAGAGCCCGGATCCCCAGCCGGTCTCGTGGAACATCGTGAATACGCCTTGGCGCTTGGCCGGACTCCACATCAATCTTGAGCGAATATGCGGCAGCGCCTCTTCAATCGGCATCAGCTTGGGCAGCTTCTTCATGTCGTAATCCGCCCAGCCATCTTGCTTCCTGAGCTCCTTCTCGATGCGTGGCCACTCTGCACCCCAAAAGTCCGACATGAACTGCTCCCCGTCATGAGGCGCAGGCACTGCGGCTGCAGCCTCTCTGGGCGCATCCATCGTTGGGGCGACCACCTCGGCTGCCAGAACAGGAGCTGATCGAGGCTCGACCACAACAACCTGCTCGACCGTGCTTTGGTGTAGGAACAACCACGCCAACCCGGCGACTGTCGCGAC
>JBKDQQ010000184.1:0-2465 GCA_046341775.1 Planctomycetia bacterium | reverse complement strand
ATCACGATGTGGTCGCGGCCGGTCTCGGCGGTGTCGATGGTGATGAAGAGGTCGCTGGTGAACGCCTTCGGGTCGACGATCGCGGTGCCGCCGCTCGTGGCGTTGGTGAAGACCTTGAACTTGGTGCCGACGCGGACGTCGTAGCCGTAGCTCGAGACGCCGAAGGACACCGTCCCGGGGCGCTTCGCGTTGTCCGCGAAGGGAACGATCCGCACCGAGTCGCGGATCTGCGTGTCGCACAGGATGCTCATTGCCCGACCTCTTGAACCGGCCATCCTGGCCAGGGAAGTGCTCACCGAACCGCTGGACCCAAGGGCGCGCCACCCGCGCCCCCACGACGCCGGAATCGACCCGAAATCGGTTGCGTGTTCGGCATCCGTTCGGTAGACTCCAGCCACCCTCGCACCACCAACGCTTGGGCGTGGGGCGCATGGTACCCCTACAGGTTGTGGGTGCAAGCGTCAAGCGTTCCGTTTTTATTGACTTTCAAACCGTGATTCGCAACCCCATCACGGACCACGGTTTAGCAATTGTGAAGGCGCCGTCGGGCATGTGGACAGAGTGTCGGAGGCTGTCTTCCTAGACTCGCGCCCGCCGCGCACGGATGCCCCCCGGATGCTGTTTCCCCCCGAAGAACCCCTGCCCGAGGCGACATCCGCGCGCCGCGTCCCCGACCGGGCCGCGCTGCTCGACGGATTGACCACTGACCAGCGTGCCGCGGTCGAGCATGGCGACGGCCCGCTCCTGGTGCTTGCGGGCCCGGGCTCGGGCAAGACACGCGTCATCACGCGCCGCATCGCGCACCTCGTCGCCTGCGGCGTGCCCGCGTGGCAGATCCTCGCGCTCACGTTCACCAACAAGGCCGCGGGCGAGATGAAGCAGCGCGTCGAGGCGATGCTGCCGCCCGAGGTGGCGGGCCGCCGCGGGCTGGTCGTCAGCACCTTCCACGCCTTCTGCGCGATGTTCCTGCGCCGCCACGCGCTCGAGTGCGGCGTCGACCCCGACTTCGTCATCTTCGATGCCGACGACCAGAAGCGCGCGATGAAGGTGGCCATCGCCGAGGCCGGCCTCGACGAGCGCAACTTCCAGCCGGCGGCGGTCCTCTCGAAGGTGAGCGCGGCGAAGAACCAGCTGCTGCTGCCGGACGACTTCCGCGAGTCCGCCGGCGACTACGCCTCGCGGCAGGTGGCGAAGGCCTACGAGGCCTACCAGGCGGCGCTCGCGCGCAGCCACGCGCTCGAATTCGACGACCTCCTGATGCGGGTGGCGCTCTCGCTCGGCTCGGTCGATTCCCTGCGCGAGGCAGCCGCGGCGCGCTACCGCCACGTGCTGATCGACGAGTACCAGGACACCAACCGCGCGCAGTTCGCGATCGCCCGCCACATCGCCGGCGGGCACCGGAACATCTGCGTGGTCGGCGACCCCGACCAGTCGATCTACCGCTGGCGCGGCGCGGACATCCGCAACATCCTCGAGTTCGAGGAGAGCTTCCCCGGCGCGCGCACCGTGGCCCTGGGGGAGAACTTCCGCTCGACCGCCCACGTGGTGGCCGCGGCCGACGGCCTGATCCGGCACAACAAGCGCCGGCGCTCCAAGCCGCTCTACACCAACCAGGGCGACGGCGAGAAGGTGCGCGTGGTGCGCGCCTCCGACGAGCACGCCGAGGCGATGAAGGTGGCCGAGGCCGTGCTCGAGGCCCAGCGCGAGGGCGTGCCCTGGCGCGAGATGGCGGTGCTCTACCGCATGAACGCCCTGAGCCGCGTGGTGGAGGACGCGCTGCGCCGCAGCGACGTGCCCTACCGCATCGTGCGCGGCACCGCCTTCTACGAGCGCAAGGAGGTGAAGGACCTGATCGCCTACCTGCGCCTGACGGCGAACCCCGCCGACGACGTGGCGTGCGCGCGCATCGTGAACGTGCCGCCGCGCGGGATCGGCGATTCCTCGATGGCGCGCGTCGAGCGGATCGCCGGCGAGCGCAAGGTCCCCGTGCTCGAGGCGCTGCGCCTGGCGCGCGAGGCTGGCGTCGCCGACCGCACCGCCCGCAAGGTGGACGAGTTCGCGGGCATGGTCTCGCGCTGGCGCGGCCTGCTCGACACCGGCGAGCCCGACGCGCTCGCGGCCTTCGCTGAGATGGTGCTCGAGGAGAGCGGCCTGCGCGGATTCGACGACGGCACCGACGGCGACGAGGCCGAGCAGCGGCGCCGCAACCTCGACGAAGTGGTGAACGCGGCCGGGGAGTACCGCCTGCCCGAGGATCCCGACGGCCCGGCGCCCACGCTGCGGCGCGCGCTGCTCGGGTTCCTGCAGTCGGTGGCGCTCGTCGCGGACTCCGACGCGTTCGACCCCGAGGCCGGCGCGGTGACGTTGATGTCCCTGCACGCCGCCAAGGGGTTGGAGTTCCCGTTCGTGGCGGTGATCGCCTGCGAGGAAGGCATCCTGCCCCACAGCCGGGTGCAGGCCGATCC
>JBKDQQ010000183.1:0-11392 GCA_046341775.1 Planctomycetia bacterium | reverse complement strand
GTGTAGCGATTGCCGCCGTAGACCCACTGGCCGGTGGCGTGGGCCGAGTTCCAGGTGTTCACCAGCGATCCCTTGATGTTGCAGGCCTTGCCCGTCCAGTTCTCGTGGAAGCGCGGCAGGTTCTCGAGGCCCCCGTTGTAGCTCGCGCCCACCGTGTCCTGGTTGCCCGAGATCATCGCCATGTTGTAGGTCGTCGCCGTGGCGGCGGGCAACCCGCTCGTGTGCGTCTTGCCGTCGTTCCAGGCGTTGGACAGCAGGTTGATGGCGTCGCCGATCACGGCGGCCGGCTTCTTGGGGACGCTGGCGCTGCCCTTGTTGTAGTCGCCCTTGACGTAGATGGCGTTCTCGCTCGCCACCGTCAGCTTCGCGGGAAGAGTGTTCCCGTTCGACAGTCGCACGCCCTTGGAGTTCGTGCCGGTGGTCGTGCCCGCGTGCGCCGCGTACAGCAGTCCATTCGACGGCCACTTGCCCGAGGCGCCGAGCTTCTGCATGTCGACATCCAGCACGCGCACCGTGCCCGCCCCGCCGTTCGCTTGCCGCGCGTCGTAGATGTTCTTGAACGAAACGGCGTGGCTGCCCGGCACGCCGCCGATGTTCTTGAGGCTCTCTGTGACTTCCAGTCCGTTCGCGTCGTAGGCCTTCCACGTCGATCCGTCGGCCTGCACGAGGATCGAGAGTCCGGCGTTCTCGTGGTAGAAGCCCTTCGAGTGCGTGCCCGTGCCCGGCCCGCCGGGCGCGGCCACGTGCGATTGGGTGGCGGCGTCGTACACGAAGTTGCCTCCGGTCGCCTCCTCGTACATGGCGATCGATCCGATGCGCGGCACGACGGCTTCGCCCACGTCGTGGTCCGAGCACTGCACGGTGTGCCCGCCACCTCCCGCGTAGCCGTCGGGCGGGCCCCAATAGTCGAGGGCGCCTGGGCCGAACGGGAGCAGGTCGCCCTCCTCGAGGTAGGAGCCGTCGAGCCCTGCGTCGTGTCCCTGCGTGAACGCGCTGTCGAAGCCGCTGACGCTGGCGATGCCCATGGACGACATCTGCGCGCTCGACCACAGGGTGTAGTACGCGGTCGGCTCCGCGCTGCTGAACGGATCGGCGACCCACTGGCGGATGCGGACAGTCCCACCGGTGTTGCCCGGGTTGTCCTTGCGGTTGCGGCGGATGTCCCCGACCGCGCGCACGTAGTTCGTGTTGAGCGTCAGGGTCGCGCCGTTGCCGGTCAGGTGCATGTCGCCGTTCGTGTGCACGCGACCGTTGATCGTCATGTTCGCGCCCGGGTTGACCTCCAGGTCGGTCGTGTAGAACACGGCGAACTGGAACAGGGGCGTGATGCGCGCGTTGATCCAACGCAGCGATTCCTGGGTGGTTCCATCGAACTCGGCGCGCGCCCGCACTTCGTAGCCGCGCACCTCCGTCTGGATGCCCGCCTCGTCCTCCTCGACCTGCCGGTAGCCCGTCGGACGCACGGCCCATGTGGCGGACCTGCCGTCGATGTCGACGGTGCCGGCCAAGGGGACCTCCTCCCAATTGGCGAGGGCCTGCTGGATGGCCTTCTTGGCCGCTTCCGTGGCGCCCTCCGCCAGGAAGCGGGCGGCTCCATGCTCGCGGCGCGCGTCGGCCGTCTTCTTGGCCGAAAGCGACAAGCTCAGCGACGTCGCCACCAGTCCTCCTGCGAGCATCGCTCCGAATGCCGCGTAGACCAGCGCCGCGCCGCGGCGCGAGCGCCGAACACCCCTCGATCCCCGCCTGATGTCCATCTGCTTCGCCCTCCCGCCTATTCGTTCCTCAAGTGCACGATGCTCTCGCCGCTCCAACGCTGCAGCGCCCCTGTCTCGTCGCGCGCACGCAGCCACAGGCGCACGCGCACCGCTCCCACGGGAACGCCCACCGGATCGGTCGCGCTCGTGTCGCACACGATGCGCTCGACGTCCCTCGCCAGCGTCTTCGTGCGCGCGCCGCCCACCCGCAGTTCGAGCGTGTTGCGTCCCCGCGCATCGGCCACGACCGCCAAGGACGCGACTTCGTCCGACCAGCGCACGAGTCCTGTCCCGGGGTCGATGTAGGGCGCGTGGTACACGCGCCTGTATTCGCCGTCCGACCCCTCGGGGTCGTGGTACATCCCGAGCGGTTCGTCGCCGTCCCCTTGGGTCGCGCCACCCGAGCCGTCGTCGAATTCCTCCTCGCTGCAATCGAGGCAGTAGTTCAAGCCGTCGAGGCCTTCCGCCAATCGGCGCATCGTCGGCACGGCGAACGCGACGGCCACGTTGGGGCCATGGTCCACCTCGTCGGGCGCGGCGTTCTCGATCGCTCCCTCGTGCGCCAAGTAGGCCGGACCCGCACCCGGATCGCCATCGACGCAGAGCAGCGGATACTCGACGCCACCCACCCAGGTGCGGGCCGAGCGGCGCAGTTCCTCCCCCACGGACTTCAACGCGGCCGTGCCGCTCGCATGCAAGCGCTCGCCTGTGCGCGCCGTCATCGCCAGCCTGCGCGTCGCTTCGAGTTGCTGCACCAGCGCCGCGGTGACGAGGAACAGCACGGAGGACGTGATCGCCACCTCCAGCAGGGTGAAGCCCGAGCGCGTCCTGCGCGTTGGTCGCCGACATCCGATCATCGCGTCTTCATCCCCCGCAGCGTGTCGCGCCGCTCCTCGCCGCGCCGGTCTGTCCAGGTGGCGGTGACGACGATCGTCAGCGGATCGGGCGGTGGTGTCCCCGCGGTCCAACCGGGATAGGACGGGACGAGCCGCAGGTCGTGGATGCCCGGCGCCTGGAATCCCGCCATCGGTTGGCCAGCCGGGTGCCGATCGTCGATGTCGTCCAGGCTGCGCGACAGGATCGACTCCATCGCCGACTCCAGCGCGGCGTGCGCATAGGTCGTCTCCTTCGCGCCTTGCTGCAGCCGGAAGGCCGACAACTGCGCCACGCCCGTCGAGAGCACGGCTACGAGCAGGACGGTGATCGCCACCGTCAACTCGACCAAGGTGAATCCGCTCGACGCGCTTCCCCTGCCCGGTGCGCGCGCATGTCCGACCCGAATGTGCAATCCGCCTCCTTGTGCAGCGTGCGGCTTGTACTCCGCGGTCGTGCCTGCCCGGACGACCAGCGCTGCAATGTAGTATGTCGCAATTTCAGGAGGGTCGGCTTGACCTCCGCTGCGGGATTTCGAGCCGAAGATTGAGCCCGCGCCGTGGTGTCCGCGACCAACCGCTCGGCTAACATTCGACCGCCGAGGCGCCTTCTTGCGTCCTGCGGCTCGCACCCACCCCATGAAGACCACCCTCCTCGCCGTCGCGGCCCTCGCCGGGCTCGCCGCCGCCGCCACCTACACCTTGGCCCAGAAGGACTACACGAACCTCCCGCCCACGCCCGCCGACTTGTACCGCTTGACGGACGCCGCGAAGGTGGGCCTCGCCGACGCGGCCGCCAGCGCCGCCAAGGCCGTCGGCGGCAAGGCCGTGCGTGCCGACCTCGCGCTCAAGGACGGCAAGGCGGTCTACACGGTCGAGTGCGTCGGCGGCGACAAGGCCTGGAAGGTGAGCGTCGATGGCGAAACCGGCGCCGCGACTCCGACCGAGATTCCGGCCTGGGTCTGCCCCGGCGACGCCATGGCCGGCAATTGGACCTCGACTCCCTCCGGCCTCAAGTACTACGACATCAAGGTCGGCGACGGCGCCCAGCCCGCCGGCCCCGCCTCGACGGTGCGCGTGCACTACTCGGGTTGGCTGCTCGATGGCACCAAGTTCGACAGCTCGGTCGATCGCGGCCAACCCGCGGAGTTCCCGCTCAACGGCGTGATCAAGGGCTGGACCGAGGGCGTCGCCACGATGAAGATCGGCGGCAAGCGCAAGCTCCTGATCCCCTACCAGCTCGCCTACGGGGCCGGCGGCCGTCCGCCCGTCATCCCGCCGGCCGCGATGCTCGTGTTCGACGTCGAACTCGTGGCCATCGTGCGCAACTGACGGCCGGGTTCCAGGCCTTCGATTCCATCGCGGACGATCATGGCGCGCCTTCGTGCTCCCGACCCGGAGAAGGAGGCGCGCCTCGCCAAGCTGCTGCAACAGCACGGCGCCGATGCGCTCCTCGTCGCGGATCGCGCCAACATCGCCTGGCTCGCGGAAGGTGCCGACGTGCACTGCGACCTGTTCGGCGTGCACGGCGTCGCGCGGCTCCTGTGGTCTCCCGCGCGGCGCGTCGTGCTGACGAGCGTGATCGAGGCCGCCCGCCTCGCCGAGGAGGAGTTTGGCGCCGCGTGGGAGATCGAGAGCGGACCATGGTGGTCGGAGCGCGAATTGCCGCGCGATCGGCGCATCCTCTCCGACCTCGAGGGCGATCCGCTCGCCGAGGTGCGCACGCCCTTCACGCGCGCCGACGAAGAACGCCTGCGCGCCCTTGGACGCGACGCGGCGGAGGCCAGCGCGGAGGCGTTGCTGGCGATCCGACCGCTCGAGCGCGAGCTCGACATCGCGGCGCGCTGGATCGCGGCCCTGCGCGCGCGCGACATCCACGCGCCCGTCTGTCTCGTGGCCGCGGACGAGCGCGCCTTCCAGCACCGCCATCCCATCCCGGGCGAGCGGCGCTTCGCGCGCAACCTGCTGGCGGGGATGTGCGGCACGCGCCACGGGCTGGTCGTGTGCCTGTCGCGGCTGTGCTCGGTCGGGGCGCCGGACGCGGAACTGGCGCGGCGCCACCGCGCCGTGCTGGAAGTCGAGCGCGCGCTGCACGACGCCACGCGGCCCGGACGCACCTTGGGGCTGGCGTTGCAGGCGGGGATGGACGCCTATCGCGCGGTCGGCTTCGCGGACGAATGGCGCCTGCACCACCAAGGAGGGTCGCTCGGCTATCGCACGCGCGAGCGCATCGCCACGCCCGGCGACGCCACGCCGATCGTCGCGGGGCAGAGCTACGGCTGGAACCCTTCGATCGCCGGCGCCAAGGCCGAGGACGCGATCCTGTGCGGTGGCGAGGTGCTGACGCGCGTGCCGCATTGGCCGAGCGTGCTCGGGCGTCCGGACATCCTGCGCGTCTGACTCTTGTTCGAAGGCGCGGCCCTGTCAAATTCAATTGACAGCACGCCGCCGGACGCGTTCAGAAGCCCTCGTCCTCGTCGTCCTGCGGATCCCGCCGGCGCCGCGGCTTGCCGCCACCGTCGGACCAGCGGTCGCCGCGCTCCTTCTGCTCCCATGGCTTGCGGCCGGATGGACGCGGCCGGTCGTGAGCGGGCGCGGGGCCGGCGGGCCTGCCGCGGGCAGGCGCCGAGGATCCGCCGCCTTGGACGACCGGAGCATCGCCGCCCGCGCGGCCCGCCCCGGTCGCGCGCGGTGGACCGCCGGTGCCCGAGCCGCGCGCGGGCCTGTCGCCGGGTTGGCGTTCGCGCGCCTCGGAGACGGTCAGCGGACGACCATTGACGGGACGCCCGTGCATGGCCTGGATGGCGAGGAGCATCGACTCCGTCGAGGCGAAGTCGACGAAGCCGAAGCCGCGCGAGCGCCCCGTGTCGCGATCGATGACGATCGACGTGGCGGTCGGGGCGTGCGCGGCGAAGAGCTGCTTCAGGTCCTCGGGGGAGCAAGTGAAGGGCAAGTTGCCCACGTACACGCGATGCGCCATGGGTAGCGTCGAGGCGGAACAGTGACCCGTCCGGGGTCGAGGGCGCACGGGGCCGCGCCGCATCGCCTCGGACCATCACAGCATAGCGCGAGACGGCGCGGCGGGGTGGCGCGCGGCGCTCCAGCCTCGTTCAGGCGTCCAGCACGTCCAGCAACTCGATCTCGACGAGGAGCGTGCACCCGGCCAACGGATGGTTGCCGTCCAGCACCACCTCGGCGGCGGTGACTTCCTTGACCCAGACGGTCATCTCCGCGCCGTCCCGCTCGGCTTGCAAGGTATCGCCCACGGCCACCTCGAGGCCGAGATGCTCGCGCGGCAAGCGGGCGACGAGATCCTCGTCCCGCGTCCCGTAGGCATCCTCGGGCGCGAGCGCGAGCAGCCTGATCTCCCCCTGCGCCATTCCGACGACGGCGCGCGCCACGCCGGGGAGCACGTCGCCCCCGCCGGCCTTGAAGTCGATGGGTTGTTCGAGCCGCGAATCCAGCCACACGGATCCGTCGGCGAGGCGCGCCACCACATGGGCGCGGACGAGGTCACCTTCGGCGGCCGTGCGCATGGCGTCGAGCTTAGCTCCGGTCCCGGCCATCGCAAGGCGCGGGCGCGTGGCGCACCGCGGCGCGTCCGCGCTCCACGTCCACGAAGGCCAGCAGGACGCCGCCCAGCACGAAGAACCCGACGACCGACAACAAGGCCGCATCGGTCGAAGGCAGCAGCGCGAAGCCCAGCGGCCCGAGGATCCCCGCGAACTTCTCCAGCGTGGCGAAGAGGCCGAAGTACTCGGCTTGCCTGTCGGCCGGCACGAGGCTCGCGTAGAGCGAACGCGACAACGCCTGCGCGCCGCCCTGCACCAGCCCGACGAGCAGCGCGAGCAGCATGAAGTCGTCCGCGTCCTCGAGCCCGCGCGCCTGCAACGCGGCCAGGATGTAGGCCGCGATCGCGCAATGCAGCGCGGCCTTGGGGCCGACGAGGCCGGCCAGGCGGCCGAAGAGCAGCGTCGCGGGGATGCCCACGACCTGCACGAGCAGGATGGCCCCGAGCATGTCCGCCGTCGAAAGGCCCTTCTCCTCGCCGAAGGAGGTCGCCATGCGGATGATCGTGCCGATGCCGTCGTTGTAGGCGAAGAAGGCCAGCAGGAAGAGCCACGCGTCGCGCCTTCCGCGCAGCTCGCGCCACAGCCCGAGCAGGTCGCGCACGCCCTCGCGCAGGCCGCCGCCCGCGGGCCGCCGTCTGGTTTCCTTGACACGCAGGAGCAGCGGGACGCTGAAGGCCACCCACCAGGCGGCGACCAGCAGGAAGCCGGCCCGGATGGCGAAATCGGCGTCGAAGCCCGCGCCCGGCTCGGATCCCGCCAAGATCAGCGCCGCGACGAGGGCGAGCGCGACGCCGCCGCCGAGGTAGCCGAGGGCGTAGCCCGTGGTGGAGAGCGTGTCGTAGTCGCCCGGTTCGGCGACGTCGACGAGCATGGCGTCGTAGTAGACGAAGCTCCCGACCGCGCCGAGGTTGGCCCCGAAGAACAAGGCGCAGCCGAAGAGCCACTGTCCCGGCTCCAACGCGGCGAGACCGGCGCAGCAGCCCGCACCGAGGGCGAGGAACGCCGCGAAGAAGCGCTTCTTCGCGCCCGCGCGGTCGGCGATCGCGCCCAGGAGCGGCGAGGCGAGCGCGGCCAGGACGAGCGCGAGGGTCGTGGTCCAGGCGAAGGTGGTGCGCTTGGCGTCGTCGTCGAGGTCGGCGGCGAGGGTGCTCCTGTACCAGACCGGGTACACGGCGGTGACGACGACCGTGTACATGGCGCTGTTGGCCCAGTCGTACAGCGCCCACGCTCGCGCGTCGGCACGGGACAGGCACAGACGCGCGAGGATGGTGCGCAGCACGGGCAGAAGCTACCGCCGCACCGGTGTCGGGCGGTAGTCTCTCGCCGTGACGATCATCGCCTCCGTGCCCCCCGCGTGGCTGCAGGAAGCGGCCGAACAGCCCATCTCGCCCGGCGTGCTCGAGGCGGGCGCGACCCTCGCGGGCCTGCGCTTCGGCCCGGCGGAGGTGCTGCAGATGCAGCGCGCGGTCGCGGAGAACGCCGCGGGCTACGCGCGTTTGCAGGCCTTGGGGCTCCCGCACGAGCTCGCCGCGCCGCTCGTGTTCCAGCCGCTGCTTCCCGGCCGCTCCATCGCCCCCGCGAAGCTCGTGCTCGAGCCGCCGGTGGCGCCCACGGTGTCGCGTCCCGCCGACGACGAGGACTTGGCCTTCCTGTCGCTCGCGGAGCTCTCCGTGCTCCTGCGGACGCGGCAGCTGACCTCCGTCGAGCTCGTGCGGGCCTGCATCGCGCGTTGCCGCCGGCTCGACGAGCGTCTGCGCTTCGTCGTCAACCTGCTCGAGGACCAGGCCTTGGGCGAGGCGGCCGCGTTGGACGCGGAACTCCAGGCGGGGCGTTGGCGCGGGCCGTTGCACGGCATCCCCTACGGCGCGAAGGACCTGCTGGCGGCGCGCGGGGCGCCGACGACCTGGGGCTCGGCGCTGCACGAGCACCGCGTCATCGACGCCGATGCCACCGTCGTCGAACGACTACGCGCCGCGGGCGCCGTGCTGCTGGCGAAGACCAGCCTCGGCGAGTACGCCTACGGCGACCTGTGGCACGGAGGCCGCACGCGCAATCCATGGGACCCCGAACAAGGCAGCTCGGGATCCTCCGCCGGATCCGCGGCGGCCGTCGCCTGCGGCGCGCTGCCCTTCGCCATCGGCAGCGAGACCCTCGGCTCCATCGTGTCCCCCAGCGCCACCTGCGGCGCCTCGGGGTTGCGTCCGACCTTCGGCTCGGTGTCGCGCCATGGGGCCATGTGCTTGTCGTTCACCATGGACAAGATCGGTCCCATCGCGCGCGGCTTGGACGACTGCGCGATGGTGCACGAGGTGATCCGCGGGCCGGACGGCAAGGACCCCTCCGTGGTCGCGGCGCCGTTCGCGCGCGGTCGCGCCGCCGATCTCTCGCGCCTCGTGGTCGGCCATCCGCGCGGGGCCTTCGACGAAGCGCCCGGGCACCGCCACGTGCTGGACCAGTTGCGCGCCATGGGCGTCCAGGTGCGGCCCGTGGACCTCGACTTCGGCCTGCCGCTCGGGGATCTGCTCGTGGTGCTCGTCGTCGAGGCCGCCACGCAATTCGACGAGCTGACCAGGTCCGGCGACGACGATGCCATGGTGTGGCAGGACGAGGCCGCGTGGCCCAACACCTTCCGCGCGGCGCGACTCGTGCCCGCGGTCGAGTACCTGCGCGCGCAACGCCTGCGCACGCGCGTGATGCAGCGCATGGCCGAGATCTTCGACGAGGTCGACATCCTCGTGCACCCGAGCTTCGCCGGCGACCTCCTGCTCGCCACGAACCTGAGCGGGCATCCCGCCGCCTGCCTGCCCGACGGCCTGGACGCGCGCGGCCTGCCGCGTTCGATCACCTTCACCGGCCCGCTGCACGGCGAGTCGGACCTGCTCGCCGTGGCGGGCGCGTGGCAATCCCGCCACGGCTCCCTGCCTCGGCCTCCCGTGCGCTGAGTCGTTCGGCGCGCGCATCCCCACCCCCTCCCATGAAGATCCGACTTCAATGCGCGCTGCTGGTCGCCCTCGCGGCCGCCTGCCACGCGCCTTCGAGCAGCCGAGTGACCAACTATCCCGCTTACGCCAAGGATCCCGTCGTCGACGACTACCACGGCACGCCGGTCGCGGACCCGTGGCGCGGGCTGGAGGATCCGGACAGCGCGCCGACGCGCGCGTGGATCGACGCGCAGAACAAGTTGACCAGGGAGTGGATCGACGCGGTGCCGCAGCGCGCCGCGATCGAGGCGCGCTTGACGCAGTTGTGGAACTACGAAAGGCACGGCGCGCCCTTCGAGAAGAAGGGGCGCGTCTACTTCTGGAAGAACGACGGGCTGCGCAACCAGTCCGTGCTGCATGTGCAGGATGCGCCCGGCGCCGAGCCGCGCGTGCTGCTGGACCCCAACGTGGTCCGCGCCGACGGCACCTACGCCGTCGGCCAGGTGCAGGTCTCTCCCGATGGCGAGCTGCTGGCCTACGCCGGCAGCGAGGCGGGCTCCGACTGGAACACGATCCGCTTCCGTCGCGTGGCGGACGGCGTCGACCTCCCCGACGTGGTCGAATGGGTCAAGTTCTCCGGACTGGCGTGGAGCAAGGACTCCGGCGGCGTGTGGTACAGCACCTATCCCGAGCACGACACGAGCGGCAAGAAGTCGCTGGCGAACCACCAATTGCGGCACCACCGCCTCGGCTCGCCGCAAGCGCAGGACCTGTTGGTCCACGCGCGTCCCGACCAGCCCGAGTGGGGCTTCGGCGCCGTCGCCAGCGACGACCACGAGCTGCTGGTGGTGTCGCAGACGCAAGGCACCGAGCAGAAGAATCGCGTGTTCCTGCAGCGTCTCGACGGCGCGCTCGACGCGCCGCTGGAGCCCCTGTTCGACGCCTTCGACGCCGAGTACGAGTTCCTCGGCAAGCGCGGCAAGCGCCTGTGGTTCAAGACCGACAAGGACGCGCCGCGCGGCCGCATCGTGGCCGTCGACCTCGACGCGCGGCAGCGCCTCGTCGAGATCGTGCCCGAGGGCCGCGACACGCTCGAGTCCGCGTTGCTCGCCGGCAACCGCCTCGTCGTGTCGCGCATGGTCGACGCGGCGAACGAGGTGCAGGTGCACGAACTCGATGGCGCGCTCGCCGGTTCCATCGTGCTGCCCGGGCTCGGCTCGGTGGGCGGGATGTGGGGCGACCTCGATTGCCCGCGCCTGTACTACACCTGGTCCGGCTTCACCTCGCCGGGCGAAGTGCACATGGTCGAGATGGCGAGCCTCGCCTCGCAGGGCTGGCGCAAGCCCAAGCTGACCTTCGATCCGGCGCTGTACACGACCGAGCAGCATCGCGTGAAGAGCAAGGACGGCACCGAGGTTCCGATGTTCCTCGTGCGTCGCAAGGACGCGCCGATGACCAAGGACACGCCGGTGCTTCTGTACGGCTACGGCGGCTTCAACATCCCCATCAAGCCGGCCTTCTCGCCCGCGACCATGGGTTGGCTCGAGATGGGCGGCGCCTACGCCAGCGCCAACCTGCGCGGTGGCGGCGAATACGGGCGTGATTGGCACCAAGGCGGCACGAAGGAGCGCAAGCAGAACGTCTTCGACGACTTCATCGCCTGCGCCGAGTGGCTGGTCGCGACGGGGCGCACGAGTCCGTCCAAGCTCGCCATCCACGGCCGCAGCAACGGAGGCCTGCTCGTCGGCGCGTGCATGGCCCAGCGTCCGGACTTGTACGGCGCCGCGCTGCCCGGCGTGGGCGTGCTCGACATGCTGCGCTACCACCGCTTCACCATCGGCTGGGCGTGGGCTTCCGACTACGGACGCAGCGACGATCCGCAGGCCTTCGGCTACCTCCTGAAGTACTCGCCGCTGCACAACCTGCGGCAGGGCACGGCCTATCCGGCGACCTTGATCACCACCGGCGACCACGACGACCGCGTCGTGCCGGCGCACAGCTTCAAGTTCGCGGCGGAATTGCAGGAGAAGACCGCCGGCCCGGCCGCCTTGATCCGCATCGAGACGCGCGGCGGGCACGGTGCCGGCAAGCCGACGTCGATGGTGATCGAGGAGTGGGCCGACATCTGGGCCTTCCTCGCGCGCGCGCTCGAGTTCGAGCCGCGGCTCTGAGGGACGCAGGCGGCGCGGCCCAGGGCGCCGCGGGTCGCCACGGCCGCGCGCCGGCTCCCTCCCCGGCGGGGCGCAGCACCCGCAGGTGCGCGCGACCCGAGG
>JBKDQQ010000182.1:0-63948 GCA_046341775.1 Planctomycetia bacterium | reverse complement strand
CATCGTGGCGGAGGAGTCGGCGACGAACACCACGCCGTCGACACCCTGCAGCACGAGCTTGCGCGTGCTGTTGTAGTACACCTGGCCGGGCACCGTGTAGATCTGGAAGCTCGTCTTCAATCCGGCGACCGTGCCGAGGTCGAGCGGCATGAAGTCGAAGAACAGCGTGCGGTCGCCGTCCGTCGAGATGCTGGTCAACTCGCCTCGGTTGCCGGGCGGCGCCTTCTGGTGCACGACCTCGATGTTGGTCGTCTTGCCGGACATGCCGGGGCCGTAGTAGACGATCTTGGCGGTGACTTGCCGCTCGCCGAAGTTGATCTGGACCATTGCTCCTCCTCGCTCCTCTTCTCCCTCGTCAGCCGATCTCGCGGGCCGCCTCGCGACCCGCTCCGCCCGGCAAGGCCGGGGGTGGTTCCTGCCTGCGGCCCGCGCGCGACAAGCGCGACGCGGCGGCCTCCAGGGCGGGGCTCAACTGCTCGAGCGGAGCGCCGCTGTCGACCAGCGCGACGAGCAGCCAATCGCCGCGCAACTCCAGCGCGGCGGTGCCGCGCGAGGCCGCGATCCAGGCGCGCCGCGGTGGCGCGATCGACTGGTCGGCGGCGGCGCGCTCGAGCTCGAGCGCCAATGAAGCGGACAGCGCGCCCAGCTCGTCCGCGAGGTGGGCGTCGGGCCCGGCGCAGGCCACGGGCACGCCATCCCGCAAGGCCAGCAGGGCCACCCGCACGCCGCCCAGCCCGGCGAGCGCTTCGACGACCTGCTTCATGGCCGCACCTGCTTCGCGCACGCGGCGCGCGCCAGTTCGCGCAGGAGCGCCTTGTGCTCGGCGCCGGGCGCGCCGTCGATGCGCAGGGCGGCGCTGCCCAACTCGCCGCACTCGAGCGCGGTCGTGCAATCGTCGTGGTCCAGCCGCACTTCGCGCAGCGCGCCGAGGCCGAGCTTGCGCGCGAAGGCGCGCGAAGCGGAGAGCGAGTCGCGCAGTCCGCGCGCCGCGCGCTCCGCGGAAGCGCCCTTCTCGCCTTGCAGGAGCGCCGTCGCGCCGCGCAGCACGCAGGCGGCGCGCACGCCGGGTTCCGCGCCGGCGCGCGCCAGCAGCTGCGGCAAGGCGGCCGAGTCTGACTCGTCCGCAACCGCTTCGACGACCTCGTCGGAGAAGCGGCCACCCAGCTCGACCTCGCGCAACGCGGCGTCGAGCCCCTTCGATCCCACCGCCAGCGCGCCCAGCGTGCGATGGCGCGCCTCCAGCGCCGCGTCCCCGGGCGCGAGCTCCAAGAGCCGCCCCACGGCCGCGCGCGCCTCGGCCCACGCGCCGACCTGCGCGCACAACTCGGCGCGCGCGCGCCATGGACGCGGATCGAGCGGCAACTCCGCGGCCGCCGCGTCCAGCGCGGCGAGCGCGCGGCGCGCGTCGTCGCGCCGGCGGCCTTCGGCGTAGCGCCGCAGGCGCGCCTCCGCCTCGCGCAAGCGCGCTTCGGCGCCGCCGCCGTGGCGTTCCCAGTCGGCCGCGGCCTCGAGCGCGCGATCGACGCGCCCCGACTCGAGCAGCAAGGCGCAGTGCTCCGCGCGCAACGCGTCGCGCGGCGCGGCCTGCAATTGACGCGCCAGTTCGCGCAGGCGCTCCTCGCGCACCAGCGCCGTGGAACGCTCGACCAGGCGGCAGAGGCGTTCGTCGGCGCGATGCGCGCCCGCTCCTTCGCGCGCCACTTCCAACGCGGCGGGCAGGTCGCCGCGACGCGCGTGTTCCTGCGCCAGCTCGGCGTAGGCATCGGCCGTAGGCGACGCCGCCAAGGCGCGTTCGAGTTCGCGCACTCGGCCCGCGGCCAGCACGCGACGCAAGATGTGCTTCACTGCTCCCCTCCCCCCCTCGTCGCCGCCGCCAAGCCGCCCGCGCGCGCCGCCAACCAGCGGGACACGGCCACGGCGTCGCGCTCGGTGCGCGCACGGTGCTCCCACAACGGATCGGCCACGCCCAAGGCGCGGCTGTAATGTGCTTGGGCCGTGCCGAAGTCGCCCTGCTCCGCGGCCTGGCGGGCGCGCTCGCGCCACGCATCGGCCTCCAGGCGCCGCTCGGCGAGGCGTTCCTCCTCGGCCTGGTGCCGGCGCTCGGCGACCAGCGCGAGCTCGTCGAGGCGCGCGCGCAACGCCTCTTCTTCCCGCAGCAAGGCGCCCATGCCGAACCACGCGCCGCGCGCCGCGCGCAGTCCTTGCAGGCTCGCGAGGCGCGACTCTAGCGCCGCCGCGTCCTGCGCGACCAAGGGCGGCAGGGCGGCGAACTCGGCGGCGATGGCGCGCTCGCGCCGCCAGCCAGACCACGCCGCGAAGCACGCGCACGCCAAGAGCGCCGCGCCGAGCGCGACGCGCCGCCGGCGCTTCCGGGACGCGAGGCGCGCGTGCGCGAGGTCGCGGCTCATGCGCGCCACGTCCTTGCGCGTGGGATCGAGTTCGAGCACGGCGCGCAAGTGGGCCTGCGCCTCGTCGTGGAGGCCGCGCGCCACGCAAGTGGAGGCCGCCTGCAGGCGTTGTTCGACCACGATGGCGGTGGCGCGGCGCGCGTCCACCGGCTGCGGCCGCGACGCGCCGTCCGGATCCCGCAGCACGAGCGGCGCGGGCTCCCGAGCGGTCAACGCGGCGGGAATCGAGGCCGAACCGGCCGCCTCGGCCAAGGTGGCGCGCAGCGCGGCCGCGCGCCCGACCTGGCCCGCGCGCTCCCACAACAGCGCGAGTCGTTCGCCTTCGCGGGCGGGTTCGATGCCGTGGCGCGCGAGCAGCGCAGGGTGCGCCATCCCCAGCATGAGCAAGGCCTCGAGTCGCCGCAGGTCGAGCGGATCGCGCCCGAGGTCGGCCAGCAAGGCTCGCGCGGCCGCCTGGGCGGTGATGGCGTCGACATGGCTCGCGGCGTGGCGCATGCGCGTGGCGAGGGCCGCCGCGGGCGCGGCGTCGCCATCGGGCGCGCTGAGGGCGCCCACGAGATCGTCGAGGAAGGCGGCGGCGTGCGGTGCCATGGTGCTGCATGGACATCGATGTCCGCCGCGGCGGAACTGAAGCGCGGTAGGCGATTGCGGGCGCGCGGCGCGCGTAGCCGCCAAAGGGCGCGGGCCGCCCGAGGACGGCCCGCGCTTCGCTTGCACCATCCGGCCGGTGCTCACGACCGGACGGAACTCGCTTGGATCCTCACGGCATCGTCGGAATCGTCGACAAGCCGGTGGCGGCGTTGCCGGCGAAGTCGCCGATCGATCCGTTCGAGTTGAGGCTGTAGGTCGACGACCAGGCTTCGCTGAGCGTCGCGCGATACACGCGGCGGTTGGCGGCGTCGACTTGCGTCACCACCGTGCTGCCGACCGTCATCAGGCCGTTCTGCGTCGTCCAAGTCGTCGAGCCGACGACTTGGCCCGGCTGGACGTCTTCGGTGAACACGAAGTCGACCACCCGGCCGGTCGCGTCGGCGGCCCAGTTGACGTAGGCGAGCGCGATGCTCGGCGCGCCGGCGTCACCCGTGACCGAGCCGCTGGCCGTCGAGTTGGCGACGACCATGTTGCCCGCGAGGTCCTCGAGGCCCGAGAAGGTCACGCCGAGCGCGACGCCGTCGCGCAAGGAGACGCCGTCCGCGAGGCGCACGCGCACCAGGTTCGTGCTCGAGTGGTACTCGAAGCTGGCGCCGACGAGCGACACCGGGCCGCCGTTGGTGAAGGTGTAGTTGCCCGGCACGAGCGCGGTGGCGAGGTCGAGCGGCTCGTTGAACGAAAGCTCGATCACATCGCCGCCGTAGCCGGCGCCGAGGATGCCGTCGAGTCCGCCCACCACCACGCTGGGCGGCGTGGCGTCGGCGGCGGCGACGGCCGTAGTGGAGATGCCGCTGTTGCCGGCGAGGTCGGCGATGTCGCACTCCAGCGTCTGGCCGACGGCGACGACGCCCGGGAACGACAAGCGCAGGCTGCGATAGCCGAGCAGCTCGACGCTCGTCGGCGCCTGGCCGTCGAGGTCCCAGTTGGCCTCGGTCGCCATGGACGACGGATCGCAGGCTTCGTCGAGCACGACGATGACGGCATTGGCGTCCGTCGCGTCCACCATCGCGCCGCCCACGGGCAGGCTCGGCGCGGTCGTGTCGCCGCCGGCGGCCTGGGCGAGGTTCGCCGTGGCCGTCAACTGCACGCCTTGCGCCGAGTAGAGGTTGCTCGCGGCGAGCGTGTACAGCTCGCCCGCTTGCAGGTTCGTGGTCGAGCCCGCGTTGTAGTTCGTCGCCGAGCGCAAGCGGATCGTCACCGTGCGGTCGCCGTCGAATTCGAAGCGCGCGTTGGACAAGTCGACCGCGCCGCCAGGGCCCGTGAGGGTCCAGTTCGAACGCTCGGTCGCGCCGTAGGGGTTCAACTCGCGGTCGAACACGGCGGTCACGACGTCGTTCAGCTCGCCCGAGACGGCCGTGATCGAAGCCGCGAGGGCGTCGAAGGCCGGTTCGTCGGAGTCCTGCGCCGTGGTCGGCGTGGCGAAGCTCGGGTTCATCATGTTGCCCGCGCAGTCGCGCGCATACAGCACGTCGAGCGTGTCCAGCGGATCGATGGCCTGGGCGAACTCGAGGTCGACCCCGAGGCCGTCCTCGACCACCGTGGCGCTCGTCGGCCAGGCGAAGCCGCCGGCCGCGACGACGAGGCGGAAGCGCGCCGCGCCCGCCACGGGACCGGAGCCGGTCTCGAACGAGTCGAGGTCGCGGCACGGCTCGCTGAACCGCACCAAGAGTCGCGTCGGCGAGCTCGAGCTGCGGGCCACGCCCGCGAGGAAGGGCTGCGTGGACTCGGCCACGACGGAACCGGTGGTGCTCGAGCCGGCGTGGGCGTTGCCGCCCAGGTCGCGCACCTGCGGACCGAACGCGAGGCTGAAGTCGTCGCCGCGCGTCAGATTGACGCCGTTCGACAAGACGACCGTGGCCGTGCGCAGGTTCTCGTTCCAGTTGAAGTTCGCGCCGGAGAGGTCGTGCGCGACGCCGGTCGGCGATTCGAACGACCACTTGGAGGCGTCCGTGACGTCGCCGGTCCACATCGCGTCGTCGAACACCACCGTCAGCTGGTCGTTGTCGGCGCCGGCGATGGCCGTGGCCGAGACCGACATGGTCGCGGGAACCGTCGTGTCGGTCGAGGTCGGCTGGATGCCGACGGCCGCGACCATGGCGTTGCCGGCGAGGTCCTCCACGCCGCCGCCGCCGATCGTGTGCACGCCGGGGACGACCGCGGAGTCGAACACGAGGCGCACCATCGTGCCGTTCTGGAGCAGCTCGGCCGAGGTGCAGACCTGGCCCGCCGAAGCGCTCCAGTTGGCCGCGATCTCGGCGCCGCCTTCGTCGATGGCTTCGTCGAAGCCGACGTCGAGCGTCGAGCCCGTGCCGTCGACCACGCGGTTCTGCACCGCCGAGGAGATCGTCGGCGCCGTGGTCTCGCCCGCGGCGGAGACGCTGCGCGACTCGAGGAACGACTGGCCGTCGACGTCGAGCAACCCGGCCAGGCCGGCGATCGCGACCGAGGTCGTGCCGTTCTGGAAGTCCTGGTCGGTCTCGATGGTCAGCACGCGTGCTTCGAGGTCGTACTCGAGGGTCGCGGCGGCGAGGTCGTAGGGAGCGCCGTCGATCTGCACCGACCACGAGGTCGGCAGGACGGCGGTCGTCGGGTCGAGCGCTTGCGTCGTGGCGACGACGATGCGGTCGTTGCCCGCGCCCGAGACGGTCTCGGCCAGCGGATCGCCGTCGAAGTCGTTGACGACCGGCGCAGGCTGCGTCACCGGCTGCGGGCCGGTCGCGGAGCACTCGTTGCCGGCGGCGTCGACCACGTTGTGGAGCGTGATCGTCTCGCGACCGGGCACCACGGGCGCCGCGAACACGACGCGGATCGTGTCGCCGCCGACCATCGTCGCCGAGGTGGCGACGGCGCCGGAGCTGCATTCGAAGTTGCCGACTTGCGCGGCGAACAGCGGATCCATGTCCTCGTCGAAGGCGAAGTCGACCACGAAGCCGTAGGCGCTGCCGCCCGAGCCCGCGTCGAGGTTCTGCGTGGCGGAGGACAGGCTGGGCGCGCTGGAGTCGCCGGTGGCGACGCCGTCGACGCTCGTCGTCGCGCAAGCCACGTCGGCCACGCTCACGAGGTTCGCCGAGGAGAGTTCGAAGTCCTGGTGCAGGTTGGCCTGCTGGCCCAGTTGGAACGAGACGCCGCCCGTCTCCGGGTCGTAGTCGATGTTCGTGCCGTCGAGGTCGAGTTCCTCGCCGCCCACGACGAGCGTCCAGTTGGCGGGATCCTCGACGAGCGACTCGACCATGCGCGGGCCGGTCGCGGCCAGTTCGAGCGAGTCGCCGCCGACCGATCCATCCTGCGTGGCCGATTCGATCGTCCAGGCGGGGGCGGTGGCGTCGCTGGTGGTGACGGCGCGGTAGGCGTCGTCCACGCCCGACAAGCCGATCGCGCGCACCGAGGTGGACGGGGTGACGCGCATGTCCCACGCGATGGTGGCGGTCGAGCCGACGATGTCGACCGACACGGCTTGCGCGCCGTTCTGGGCCTCGAACGAGGCGGTCGTCGCGCCGCCGAGGCCGGAGCCCGAGCGGAACTGGACGACGGTGGTCTGGCCGGTGGGGTCCACGGTCAAGTTCTGGACCGCGGAACTGATGGAATTGGAGCCGTCGCTCGAGCCGCCGGAACAACCGGCGAGGCTGGCGGCGAGCAAGGAGGCGAGCACGATGCCCGCTTGCTTCCCGTAGCTCATGATCAGGGGACCTCTGTTGTGACTCACGATGGCGTTCCGCTCACCCGGAACGCTCCGCGCCGCAAGGCGACGCGGTTCAGGACCGCCGCTCGTCCAGCACGATGCCGGATCCGCGACGCAGCCCTCTTCGTGAGCCCGAGGTCCGCCGCTTGAACAAGAACTTGGAATAGGCGTTCGGAGGGCGGGCTCGGAAACGACTTCCAGGCGCCAAGGCGCGCGCCCGTCCCGCTGGAAGGCGGAGCGGGCGCGTGCGGACGCCGCGGCGGCGCGCTCAGGGCAGCGCCAGCGGGTGCAGCACGGTCGAGCCGGCGCGCCAGCCGCTGGTCGTGCGGAAGACGACCTGCAAGTGCCGGCGCGTGCCCGGTTGCACGAGGCTCGCCGGCAAGGAAAGCGTCCCTTGCGCTTGTCCTTGCGCGTCGCAGGCGCGGCGCACGAGGCGCGAGCCTTGGCGCAGGATGTGCAGGCTGCCGGACAGCCCCGCCAGTTGGATCGGGGCCGGAGCGAGGCTGCCGTCGAGCAGGATGGCGCTCGTGGCGCCGCTCGAGCGCGCCGACCAGTCCAAGCCGGACCCGACGCGCGGTTGGCTGCGCAAGCACAGGTCGCGCGCGGCGAGTTCGACGACGCGCACGTCGCCCGTGTCGGAGAGCTGGTTCGCGTGGACGGACTTGCGCGAGACGACGAGGCGCGAGCCGTCGCGCGAAAGGTCCATGCCCATGGCGCTGCCGCCGAGGTCGAGCGACACGAGCACTTGCGACTTGGAGCGATCGAAGGCCACCACTTCGGGACGCGTGGAACCGTCGCCCCACAGCGCGAACGCGGCGCGCGAGCCGTCCGGCGCGATGCGCACCGATTCCACGAAGTTCTGCAGGGCGCCCACGACCGCCGGTTGCTGGTGGTGGAAGAGGCGCTGGCCGCTGGCGAGGTTCCAGACTTCGAGGCGCGCGCCTCCGGCGTTGGTCGCCGTCCACCAGGCGAGCGCGAGGGTCTGTCCGTCGGCGGACAACGCGGCGCGCGCGGGCACTTCGAGCGCGAGGCCCGAGAACGACTGCGTCGTGGTCCACGCCGCGCCTTGGCGGCGCAAGATCCGCAGGAACGAACCATCGCCGTGGGCGAGCGTGTCGCCGTCGGCGTCCAGCGCCACGAGCGAACTCGCCTGCGTCATCCAAGCGGCGGCGTTGAGCGCGCCTTGCGCGTCGGACACGACGACCGCCGCGCCATCGACGAAGGCGAGGGTCGAGCCGTCCGCGCTCGCGGCCATGCCGTTGAAGCCGGCGGCGGGCCAGCTGCGGCGCCAAGCCAAGGCGCCGGTCGCGCCGTCGAGCGCGTCGACGACGATCTGCATGTTCTGGTCGTCGAACTGCGCCGCGTAGAGGCGCGAACCGTCGTGCGCGGCCGCCAATCGACCGGGACCGTTGGCGAGCATGGGCAGAGCGTGCTGCCAGCGCACCGCGGCCCCGCCCGCGCCCCATTGGAGGGCGTCGAAGCAACGCACTTCGCTGCGGCGTTGCAGCGCGCCGCCGACGAGCACTTGCGACAGGCCGAAGAACTCGTGGGCTTCGTCGCCCGCGGCGACCTCGAGGCTGTAGCCGGTCTGCGGCAGCGGGAAGGCGGCCAGCGCCGGTTGGACGCCGCTCGCGGCGAGGCCGATCAGCTCGAAGCGCGCGTTCGCGCCCGCGCAGGCCGCGATGGCGAGGTCCCCGCCCGCGCCGACGGCGAGCCCGCGCGGGATGGCCGGGGAGGCGGGGTCCTCGGGCGTCCAGGCGACGACGCCCGGGGTCCATTGGGCTTGCAAGGCGCTGGCGAGCGAAAGAACGGCGAGGAGGTTCTGGGCTTGCTTCACGCCGGGCACAGCCGCCGCCCGCTTGGCGCCGCACGGCCCGGTCAGGGTCTTCCGACCGCCTCGGCGAGCGGTTCGGAACGGGTTTCCGGACCGGCCGGGCGCTGGCGGTGGCGCCGGCCCCCGCCGGGAAGTATCTTCGATGCCGTTCGATCGAGTCGAGCACCCGCGAAGGGAGAGTCCCGAAGGCAGCAAGTGCCCGAGGGCGCCGAAGGGGCAAGCGCAAGGCGCGAAACTCTCAGGCAAAGAGGACCTTCGACGGGCGACGCTCTGGAGCGGTCGCGCGCGGCGGGCGCCTGTGGCGCGACCTCCGGGCGCGGGCGGGACAGGGAGGCGGGAGGCGCGGAGCCTCGCCGCGGCACCCGAAAGCCCCCACCCATGCAGACCGCCTCCCCCGCCGCCATCCAGCGGACTCCGCTCCACGACGCCCACGTCGCCCTGTCCGCGAAGCTCGTGGAGTTCGGCGGCTGGCTGATGCCGGTGCAGTACGGGCCGATCCTCGACGAGGTGCGCACGGTGCGCTCGACGGCGGGGTTGTTCGACTTGTCGCACATGGGACGGGTCGTCGTGCGCGGCAAGGACCGCGTCGCCTACCTCGATCGCATCTGCACGAACTTCGTGGCGAAGATCCCGCAGGGCTCGATCCGCTATTCGCTGTTCTGCAAGCAGGACGGCATGCCGATCGACGACCTGCTCGTGTACCAGGGCGCGGACGAGGTCTTCTTGTGCGTGAACGCCTCGAACACCGCGGTCGACTTGGCGTGGATGCGCGAGCACGCGCAGGGCTTCGACGTGGCCATCGAGGACCAGACGCAGTCGTTGGCGATGATCGCCGTCCAAGGCCAGGAGAGCGCGGCGATCCTGCAGCCCTTCTGCGCGGGGATCGAGCTCGCCAAGCTCGGCTACTACAAGTTCGGCTTCGGCACGGTGTGCGGCATCGAAGGCATGCGCGTCTCGCGCACCGGCTACACCGGCGAGCTGGGCTACGAGCTGTACGTGCCGCGCGCCAAGGTGGTCGAGGTGTGGAACGCGGTGCTCGCCGCCGGCGCGCCGCGCGGCTTGAAGCCGATCGGACTCGGAGCGCGCGACACGCTGCGGCTAGAAGCCGGCATGCCCCTCTCCGGCCACGAGATCGACGCGCGGCACGACCCCGTGTCGGCGGGCTTGTCCTTCGGCGTCAGCTTCGCGCCCGAGAAGGGCGAGTGGATCGGCAAGGCGGCGCTGTCGGCGATCGCGGCCGCCCCGCGCTGGAAGCTGGTCGGCCTGCGCACGGATGGACCGCGCGTCCCCCGCCAGGGCCACGGCGTCGCCATCGACGGCGCGCTGGTCGGCGAGGTGGCCTCGGGCTCCGTGTCGCCCACGCTCGACACCAACATCGGCACGGCCTTCGTGCCCGCCTCGGTCGACGAGGCGCGCGCGAAGGTGGAAATCGACATCAAGGGCAAGCGCCAGGAGGCTTCCTTCTGCGCCCTGCCGTTCTTCTCCCGCACCCGCAAGTGAGCGCGAACCGATCGCGCTCGGGCACCCCCACCACAACCGCAAGCCAGCCAGGAAAGCACCAGATGCGTCCCAACGACCGCCGCTACACCGAAACGCACGAATGGGCCAAGATCGAGGGCGAGATGATCGTCGTCGGCATCACCGACCACGCCGTGCAGGCGCTCTCGAACGGCAACGTCGACGACCTCGTCTATTGCGACCTGCCCGAGAGCGGCCTGCAGGTCGAGGCCGGCCAGACCTTCGGCGAGATCGAATCGGTCAAGGCCGTCTCCGACCTGAACGCCCCGGTCGCGGGCGAGGTGGCCGACGTGAACGTCGCCATCGAGGACCACCTCGAGGTGCTCTCGAAGGATCCTTGGGGCGCGGGCTGGATGATCAAGATCAAGCCGCAGTCGAAGAGCCTCGACCACCTGATGGACGCGCGCAAGTACGAGGAGTTCCTCGCGGCGCAGACGCACTGACCGGACGCCGGCGCGCTCTGACAAGTTTCCTTGACTAGCGCCGGCGCGTCCGGATGCATGCATCCCTCCACCAACAACGCCAAGTTCGCACCGTGACGAAGACCCAGGAAATGAACCAAGCCAAGGACGCTTCCGGCGCCGCCCGCGCCGCCACCGAGGCCGCGCAACGCGCCACCGCCGCGCTGGACGGGCTCTTCCCGCAGGATTCCTTCGCGTCGCGCCACATCGGCCCGCGCGACGGCGACCTGGAATCGATGCTGTCGGTCGTGGGCAAGCCCTCGCTCGCCGCGCTGGTCGACGCGTGCGTGCCCGAGGCCATCCGCCTGCGGCGGCCGCTGGCCCTGCCGCCGGCGCTGTCGGAGCGCGACGCGCTGGCGCAAGCCGCCGCGGTCGCCGCCGCCAACCAGCCGTGGCGCAGCTGCATCGGCCAGGGCTACCACGACTGCGTCACGCCGCCGGTGATCCTGCGCAACATCCTCGAGAACCCGGGCTGGTACACGCAGTACACGCCCTACCAGGCGGAGATCAGCCAGGGACGCCTCGAGCTGATGCTCGCCTTCCAGACGATGGTGTGCGAGCTGACGGGCATGGAGATCGCCAATGCCTCGATGCTCGACGAAGGCACGGCGGCCGCGGAGGCGATGGCCCTGTGCCACGACGCGGCCAAGGACAAGTCCGCCGACCGCTTCTTCGTGGGCGCCGACTGCCACCCGCAGACGATCGAGGTCGTGCGGCAGCGCGCCGAGCCGCTCGGCTTCGAGGTGGTGGTGGCCGACGCGCTGACCTTCGACTTCGCCGGCTCGAAGTGCTTCGGCGCGCTGGTGCAGTACCCCTCCACCGACGGCGTGGTGAAGGACCTCTCCGGCGTGTGCCGGCGCGCGCACGCCGCCGGCGCCCTCGTGGTCGTCGCCGCCGACCCGCTGGCGCTCGTGCTGCTCGCGCCCCCCGGCGAGTTCGGCGCGGACGTGTGCGTGGGTTCCATGCAGCGCTTCGGCGTGCCGCTGGGCTACGGCGGGCCGCACGCGGCCTACTTCGCCACCAAGGAGGCCCACAAGCGCTCGATGCCCGGACGCCTCGCGGGCGTGTCGATCGACAAGCGCGGCAAGCGCGCGTTGCGCTTGGCTCTGCAGACGCGCGAGCAGCACATCCGCCGCGAGAAGGCCACTTCGAACATCTGCACGGCGCAGGTGCTGCTCGCCAACATCGCCGCCTGCTACGGCGTGTGGCACGGCCCCGAGGGCCTCGAGCGCATCGCGCGCCGCGTGCAGAAGCTCGCCGCCGCGCTGGCCGAGGGCCTGTCGCGACGCGGTCGCGCGCCCCGCCCCGGCGCTTCCTTCGACACGCTGCGGGTCGACCTCGCCCCGGCCGACCTGCGCCGCGCGCTGGCCGCCGCCGACTCCAAGCGCATCAACCTGCGCATCCACGACGACGGCGTGGGCGTGTCGCTGGACGAGACGACGCGCCCCGCGGACGTGGCGGACATCCTGACGGCCATCACCGGCGTCGAGCACGACGAGGCGGCGGTGCTGGCCTTGGCGTCCGACTTGCGACTGCCCGACTACGGCCCGTGCGCGCGCACGGGCCCGGCGCTCCGGCACGGTCTCTTCGGTTCCATCCGCAGCGAGACCGAGATGATGCGCTGGCTCTCGAAGCTGCAGGGCCGCGACCTGTCGCTGACGACCTCGATGATCCCGTTGGGCTCGTGCACGATGAAGCTCAACGCGGCGGCCGAGATGCTGCCGATCACCTGGCCCGGCTTCGGCCGCATGCACCCGTTCGCGCCCGCCTCGCAGGCGAAGGGCTACGAGCGCATGTTCAAGGACCTCGAGGCGTGGCTGGCGGAGATCACCGGCTTCGCCGCCGTGTCGCTGCAACCGAACGCGGGCTCCGCCGGCGAGTACGCCGGCCTGCAGGTGATCCGCGCCTGGCACCTCGATCGCGGCGCGGCGCGGCGCGACGTGTGCTTGATCCCCCACTCCGCCCACGGCACCAACCCCGCCAGCGCGGTCATGTGCGGCATGCGGGTGGTCGTGGTCGAGTGCGACCACGACGGGAACATCGACATGGCCGACCTGCGGAGGAAGGTCGAGCTGCATTCGGCCGAACTGGCGGCCTTGATGATCACCTACCCGTCCACGCACGGCGTGTTCGAGGAAGGCGTCAAGGAGATCTGCGCCCTCGTGCACCAGCACGGCGGCCAGGTCTACATGGACGGCGCCAACATGAACGCGCAGGTCGGCGTGTGCCGCCCGGGCGACATCGGCGCGGACGTGTGCCACCTCAACCTGCACAAGACCTTCTGCATCCCGCACGGCGGCGGCGGCCCCGGCATGGGTCCGATCTGCGTGGCGCGGCACCTCGCTCCGTTCCTCCCCGGCCACCCGGCGGCGAAGACCGGCGGCGCGCAGGCGATCGGGCCGATCAGCGCCGCGCCGTGGGGCAGCGCGAGCATCCTGCCCATCTCGTGGATGTACATCGCGATGATGGGCGGAGCGGGACTGTTGAAGGCGACCGAGGTGGCGATCCTCTCCGCCAACTACGTCGCCAAGCGACTCGCGCCGCACTACCCGATCCTCTACACGGGCAAGGACGGCCTGGTGGCGCACGAGTGCATCCTCGATTGCCGCCCCTTGAAGTCGGCGGGCATCGAGGTCGAGGACGTGGCCAAGCGGTTGATGGACTATGGATTCCACGCGCCGACGATGAGCTGGCCGGTCGCCGGCACCTTGATGGTCGAGCCCACCGAGAGCGAATCGAAGGAGGAGCTCGACCGCTTCTGCGACGCGATGATCCGCATCCGCGCCGAGGTCGCGGCCATCGAGCGCGGCGAGCTGGATCGCAAGGACAACCCGCTCAAGAACGCGCCGCACACGATGGACATGGTGCTCTCCGGCGAGTGGACCCGTCCCTACTCGCGCGAGCAGGCCGCGTTCCCGGCCCCGTGGTCGTGGGAGCGCAAGTTCTGGCCGCACGTCGGCCGGGTCGACAACGCCTACGGCGACAAGAACCTCGTCTGCGCCTGTCCTCCGCTCGAGTCCTACTCGAGCTGAGGCGCGCGACCTCGCGCCGCGACCGCGGGCGGCACCTTCCACCGGCGCGACCACGCGGTTGGAAGGCGCCGCCCGCGGCGCCTTGCGCGGCATGGGCCTCGCGTACGCACATCGTCGTGGGCCACTGCGCACTTGGCGCAAGGGCGCGCGGCGGAGGGCTGCGCTCTCATGCGCGGGACGACCATGGATCCCGCCCTCGACCTGCACCGCCTGCAATTCGCCTTCACGGCGACCTTCCACTACATCTTCCCGCAATTGACCATGGGCCTCGCGCTGCTGGTCTTCGCCATGAAGACCATGGCGCTCTCCACGGGAGCTCCGCGCTGGAACGACGCCGCGCGCTTCTGGATCCGGGTCTTCGGGGTGAACTTCGCCTTCGGCGTCGCCACCGGCATCCCGCTCGAATTCCAGTTCGCCACGAACTGGGCGCGCTTCACGGAGGGCGCCGGCGCTGTGGTGGGCCACACCTTGGGGATGGAGGGCATGTACGCCTTCTTCCTCGAGTCGAGCTTCCTCGCGCTGCTCGTGTGGGGCGAACGCCGCCTCTCGCCGCGCGCGCACTGGGGCGCCTCGCTGGCGTTGTTCGTCGGCACGTGGCTCTCGGGCTGGTTCATCGTGGCGACCAACGCCTTCATGCAGCACCCGACCGGCCACAAGGTCCTGCCGGACGGCGGCGTGGTGCTCGAGTCGTTCGGCGCCTTCCTGTCGAATCCGTGGGCGATCGTGCAGTACTCGCACACGATGACGGGCTCGCTGGTCACGGCGAGCTTCGTCGTGGCGGCGGTGGGCGCGTGGTGGGCGCTGCGCGGCGAGCACGAAGCCGTGGCGCGCACGAACCTCGCCGTGGGCACGAGCTTCGGCCTCGCCTCGGCCATCCTCGTCGCCTTCCCCACGGGGGATTGGCAGGGGAAGCTCGTCGCCGAGCACCAGCCCGCGGCGCTGGCCGCCATGGAAGGCCGCTTCGAATCGGGCACGCACGCCGAGCTCGTGCTGATCGGCCAGCCCGACATCCGCACCGAGACGATCGACAACCCGATCGCGGTGCCCGGCATGCTGTCCTTCATCGCCTACGGCAGCTTCTCGAAGGACGTGAAGGGCCTCGCGGACTTCCCGCCCGCCGAGCGGCCGGACCAGATCGAGCTCTTGTACTACGCCTTCCACATCATGGTGGGCTTGGGGACGCTCTTCATCGCGCTGATGCTCGTGGCGAACATCTGGCGCTGGCGCGGCAGGCTGCACGGTTCCAAGCCGCTCTTGTGGGCCCTGCTGCTGGCCGCCCCCTTCCCGTACATCGCCAACACGGCGGGCTGGATGACGACCGAGCTCGGCCGCCAACCGTGGGCCATCCACGGCATCCTGCGCACGGCCGACGCGAGCTCCGAGCAGGTGCACGGCGGCTCGACCATGTTCACCTTGCTGGGCTTCATGGGCCTGTACTTCGTCGCGGGCGTGCTGTTCCTGTTCCTCGTCGGCCGCGAAATCGCGCATGGTCCGCGACCGGCCGTCGGCGCGTCGCATTGACCAAGGCGCGCATCGCCGCGCCAAAAGGAGACGACCTGATGGAGATGATCTGGTTCGGCATCGTGTCGGTGATGGCCGCCCTGTGGGTGGTGCTCGACGGCTTCGACCTGGGCGCGGGCGCCTTGCACCTCGTCGTGGCGCGCGAGGAGCGCGAACGCCGTTCGGTCCTCGCCGCCATCGGTCCCTTCTGGGACGGCAACGAGGTCTGGCTGCTCGCCCTGGGCGGCGCGCTGTTCCTCGCCTTCCCGGCCGTGCTCGCGACCGCCTTCGCGGGCTTGTACATGGCGGTGTTCCTGATCACCTGGTGCCTGGTCGTGCGCGGCTTGTCGCTCGAAGTGCGCTCGCACGTCGCGGGCCGCGAATGGCGCGCGTTCTTCGACGTGCTCTTCTCGGTCTCGAGCATGCTGCTGCCGCTGCTCTTCGGCGTCGCGCTGGGCAATGTGCTGCGCGGATTCCCGATCGACGCCAGCGGGCAGTTCTCGCTGGGGCTGTTCGGGGACTTCGACGCGCGCGGCGCCTCCGGCGTGCTCGATTGGTACACGGTGCTGGTGGGCGCGATGGCGCTCGTCTCCTTGGCGCACCACGGCGCGCTGTGGCTGGCGCACAAGGCGGCGGAGCCGGTCCGCGCGCGCGCGGCGCGCTTCGCGGGCCGCGCGTGGATCGCCGCGGCGCTCTTGTGGCTCGCCTGCGGCATCGCGACGCAGCACCTGCGGCCCGAGCTGATGGCGACGGCGTGGTCGCGTCCCCTGTCGCTGACGCTCGGACTCGTGGCGATCGCGAGCTTCGGAGCCTCGTTCCTGCTGGCGCGGCGCGGCCGCGCGGGACTGGCCTTCCTTACCTCCGCCGGCTTCCTCGTGGCGCTGCTCGCGGCCACCGCCGCCGCCGCCTGGCCGACGATGCTGCACTCGACGCTGTCGGCCAGCTGGTCGTTGACCGCGATCAACTCGGCCACGCCGGCCGAGGGCTTGCGCACGGGCCTCGTCTGGTGGTCGCTCGCCTTCCCCATCGCCTTGGCGTGGCTCTTCCTGCTCCTGCGGCTGCACCGCGGCACGATCCAACCCGCCGCCGATGGCGAGGGCTACTGAGGCGCGCTAGAGTCGGACCACCATGGGCACGACCGCCTTGCTGCTGCTCGCCTTGGCGCCCGCCGCCACGAACCTGCAGGACGAACGGCCGGCGTCGCGCACGCCCTCGTGACCTGTTTGACCCGGCGAGGGTCGCACCGTCCGTGGGACGGGGCAGGAGGACGGCTACTTCGTGCTCGGCGCGCGGGCGATCCCGGGCATCGAGGCGGAACGCGCGCGCTTGCGCGGCACGCTCGTCTACCAATGGACGAACGCGTTCAGCCTCGGGATCGAGTGGAATCCGGTGGCGGAGGAGCTCAACCCGCTCGCGAACTGGCGCGTCGTCGACGAAGGCGAGTTGCGCCCCGCGCTGGTCGTCGGCACCTCCAGCGACAGGATCGGCACGGAGGACGGCAGCAGCTGGTACGCGACGTTGGCGAAGGACCTCGAGGCGTGGAGCGGCCTGCCCGTCGCGCCGTACGCCGGAGTGGCCTGGAGCGAGGCCGAGGACGAGCTCCACGCCATCGGCGGATTGTCGATCCGCTACGGCGAGGAATGGAGCAGCCTGCACATGTGGGACGGCGAGAACCTGCACCACGTCGTCGAGCGTTCCTTCGACGAACATGTGCTGGGCCTCGTGCTGGCCCAGCAGGACGACGAGTGGTTCCTCGGCCTCTCGTGGTCGTGGGCCTGCGCCGCCCCTTGGGCGCGCGAATGAACGACGCCCGTCGCCCGGGAGCGCGGGACCTTCCCGCCCGGCTGGGTCGCGGCGCGGGGACGAGCTAGGCTCTAGGCATGCGCAAGGCGCGCCTGCTCGAGACATGGGATGCCGGTCCGGTGCTCGCGATGGGCCTCGACGAGGCCTTGCTGGCGCAGGGCGGCGACGCGCCGATCCTGCGCTTCTACACCTGGGCCCCCGACACCTTGTCGCTGGGCCACTTCCAGAAGCCGTCGGACATCCCCGCGCGCGCCATGGCGGGCGCCATCGTGCGCCGCGCCACCGGCGGCGGCGCGATCCACCACGTGCATGAGCTGACCTTCGCGCTGGTCGCGCCCTTGTCCGATCCGCTGTACAAGCGCCCGTTGGCGCGCAGCTACGAGCTCGTGCACGCCGCCGTGGCGGCCGGACTCGCGCGGCTCGGCGTGGCGGCGAGCCTGCGCGGAGAGGCGCGCCTCCTCTCCGAGCGCGAAGGCACGGGCATGTGCTTCCACGCGTCGACCCCGCTCGACCTGTGCTGGGATGGGCGCAAGGGCCTCGGATCCGCGCAGCGCAGGACGCAAGGGCGCGTGCTGCACCACGGATCGATCAAGCTCGGCGCGAGCGCGCTGGACGAGGGCGTGGCCTCGCTGCCGCTCGCCGATGCGCGCGAATTGGCGCAGGTGCTGCTGCCGGCGCTGGAGCAGGCCTTCGAGCTGCGCTTCGTGCGCGACGAACCGACCGACGCGGAGGCCGGGCTCGCCGAGCGCCTGGGCAAGAAGAGCGCTTCGCGCGAGCACGTGGAGGCGCGCGAACGATGACGCCGCGCGCGGCCATCCTGCTCGCGTGCGCGGCGCTCGCGACCGGGCTCGTGCTCGGAGTCGGCTGCGGTCGGACGCCGCGGCGGCCCAATGTGCTGCTCGTGACGATCGACACCTTGCGCGCCGACCGGCTGGAGCGCGAGATGCCGGGCCTCATGCGCGTCGCGGCCGAGGGCTCGCGCCTCGACTGCGCGGTCGCGCCGCGCGCCAAGACCACGCCTTCGATCGCGACGCTCCTGTCGGGGCTCCAGCCCCACGCGCATGGCGTGCGCGATCTGGGCTCGCCCCTCGCCGGCGACGTGCCGCTGCTGCAGGAGGCGCTGCGCAGGAACGGTTGGCGCACGGGCGCCATCGTCGGCAACTGGGTGCTCAAGGACGAGCACTCGGGACTCGCGCGGGGGTTCGACCTGTGGGTCGAGGACCTGCCGCAGGCCACGGGCGTGCCGCCGCACGACGCTCCGCAACGCACGGCCACCTCGCTCGTCGACGGAGCGCTGCACGCCTTGGGACTCGGACCGCGCGCGCAGGACGGCGGGCCGCGCAGCCGGCTGGCCGAGGATGGGGAACCGTGGTTCCTGTGGTTGCACCTGATGGATCCGCACGGCGCCTACGAGCCGCCGGCGGAAGAGCGCCGCAGCCCCGCGACGCCGCGTTGGATCGCGCCGCGCGATCCGGCCCACCCCCGCCGCCACGTGGCGGAGTACAACGCGCCGCCCGAGTCGCGGGACGCGGACGGGCGCATCGACGCCGCGCTGGTCGAGGCTCTGCACGATGGCGAAGTGCGGCACGTCGACGCGCAACTGGCGCGCTTGTTCGACGCGTTGAGGGCGCGCGGCGCGTGGGACGACACGCTCGTGCTCGTCACCGCCGACCATGGCGAGAGCTTCGGCGAGGACGACTACTGGTTCGAGCACGGACGCAACGCCTCGGAGGCGACCCTGCGCGTGCCGCTCGTCGCCAAGCTCCCCGCCGCTTCGCCCTGGCGCTTCGCGACGAACGCCGCGAGCGGCGAAGCGGCGCTCTCGGACCTGGCTCCTACCTTGCTCGAATGGCTCGGGCTGCCCGCGCTCGCGGGCGCGCGCGGCGCCGAGGCGCGGCTCGACGGAGGCGCGTCCGTGGCGCGGGACTGGTGCGATGGCGCGGTGCCCGCGCGCCCGATCTACGCCGAGAAGGTCGAGCGCACGGGCTTGGCGGGAGCGGTGCAGCACAAGGTCGCGCGCCTGCACCCATGGCGCCTCGAACGGCGTCTCGCGCGCGACGAAGCGGGACGCTTGCGGCTCGTCGACGAGTCGCTGCACGACCTGCGGCAGGACCCCGCCTGCGAGCGCGATCTGCTCTCCGCGCCGCCCGCGGACGCGCCGCTGGCGGAGTTGCGCGCGCTCCTTTCGGAATGGACCGCGAGGGACGCTGGACTCGCCGGGCTGGACGCGGAGTTGGAGCGGCGCCGGGAGGCGTTGCGCCGTCGCGATCCGGCGGCGCTGCGCGCGCTAGAGGCGCTGGGATACTAAGGCTCGTCGACGACGCGCGGCCTATTCGCGCGGCGCGAGCGCGATCTCGAGCGTCGCGCCGGGCCCGCCGAGGAGTTCGAAGCTCGCTCCCAAGAGTTGCGAACCGTCGAGCATCGCTCCCGGCGTCCATGCTTCGCGGCCCACGACTTCGCCGCGCCACCCCTTGTCGATGGCCGCGGCGGCCAGCGCCGTGGCGAGGTCGTCCTTGCCGGACTTCTCGTTGAAGGCGACTTGGAAGGACACGCCGGCGACGGCACCGTCGAGGCGATCACGACGCAAGGCGTGGACATGCAAGCTGCCGGTGGTCCCCGCCGCAGGCACGAGCTTGACCGTGCGCGGCGCCGCCTCGGACACGGCGAGGCTCGACGAGAGACCGAGCGGCAGGCGCACTTCGAGGCGCGCGCAGCGCTCGATGAACAACGTGCTGGGCGCCTGCGCCGCTCCGGGCGTCGCGCTCGCCGCGCTCGCCAGCGGGGCGCGGATCGCTTGGATCCCCGCCGCTTCGAGGCGCGCAGCGCACAACGCCACGAGGTCGGCGGCGCTGGTGCCGCGCGCCGCGAGGAAGGCGAGCGTCATGGTGCGCGGCTCGGCCCGCGCTTCCTGCGCGACCGCGACGATCTCGCACCAGCCGCCCGCGGGCTCCACGACCTCGCCCTTGACCATCAACTGCGCCAGGCCTTGGGCGGACGCGCAGGGAGCGAGGAAGGCGAACAGGCACGCGATGAACGCGGAGAACTTCTTCATGGGCGAGGTGCGCTTCATGGACGCTTGGACGACATCCGGGCCCGGCACCTGCCCGCCCGCCACCGCCCGCGACAGAGCTTGGCGCAAGACGCCACCCACCCACAACCCACCACCCGCACGACCCGACGCAGGCGACCGATCCAGTCCCGTCGCCGGTCGTTCACCGATCGGCGCTCCTGGCCGATCACAACCAGCGGCCGCCATCCATCGGAGGGGCCAGGAAACGCTCGCAGGCCGACGCGGCGCCGTCGAGGGCGCGCGCATCAGCCTGCAGAGTGGTTTCCCGGGCTGGACTCGAACCAGAACTAACAGGACCAAAACCTGTTGTGCTACCGATTACACCACCGGGAAACGCGTGGGCGAAGAGGATACGGTGCGGAGGGAGCCGAGTCAAACGATGCTGGCCCCGATGGCTGTGCGAGAGTTTTCCGACGGACGCCGACAGGGGCCTGATTTTTCCGCTCCGCGTGCCACAGGACGAGGCCTGGCGGTCGTCCAGTCGAAGGGGAGACCTGCGCGTCGCTCCGGGCTGGACGAACTCGGGCGGCGCGGCGGTGCGTGGCGAAAGCGCGCCCCGAGTCGAAATCCGAGCCAGGGCTGCAAGCCCCAGGCCCACGGCGCCACCGGCGGGTCGCGAGGTTCCGGCAAGCTCCGGCGCGACGGGGCGCTGGTCGCATCCCGATCCCCCGGCTGCATGAGGACTCAACCGCACCAACCAACCTGATCACACGAGCCCCGGCACGAGGGACCGCGGACCATCCGCGGCCGCCATGGCATCTGCGACCGCCGGCGACGCGGGGAAGAGGCAGCCGAGGAGTTCGAAGATTCGAATGAGCCCGGTCAGGCCGGTCCGTCGCCATCCGCGCGCACAATGAACGGGGCCAGCATCGGAGCCGTGCTTCCCAACCCCCTCGCCGCCTCCAACAACAACCACAACCCATCCCTCGTCGCGAACTCGCGCACGAGATCGCGTCCCAGCGCCAGGTACCTGCGCTCGTGCGCCGCCACCACGCCGTCGACGCACACCGCCATCCACACGAGTCCCACCGGCTTCGCGGGGCTGCCGCCGTCGGGGCCGGCGATGCCGGTGATCGACAAGGTCAGGCGGGCGCCCGAGCGGCGGGCGGCGCCCACGGCCATCGCGGAGGCGACCTCGGCGCTGACTGCGCCGTGGGCCTCGAGCAGGGCGGGCGGGACGCCGAGGTCGTCGACCTTGGCGGCGTTGGAGTAGGTCGTCCAGCCGCGCAGGAAGGCGGAGCTGGCGCCGGGTACCCGGGTGACGCGCGCGGAGACCATGCCTCCCGTGCAGGATTCGGCCAGCGCCAGGGTGGCGCGACGCGCGCGCAACTCCTCGACCAGCAGGGTCTCGAGCTCGACCTCGCCCTCGGCGTGGATCCACTCGGCGAAGCGCTGACGGAACTCGCCGGCCTGCGCGGCGAGCAGCGCGCCTGCTTCCTCGCCGTCGCGACCGCGGGCGCGGATCGTGGCCGTCAGGACGCCCGCCGAGGCGGTGACGCCGACCAGCGGGTTGCGCCCGCGCGCCATCCAGTCGCCGCACAAGTCGGCGAAGCGGCTTTCGGGCAGGCGCGAGAGCTTGAACACGGCCGAGAGCGCCACGCCGAGGTCGGGTGCGTGGCGCGCGAGGTGCGCGCGCACGAGATCGAGCACTTCGCCGCGCAGCATCGGCTCCAACTCGCGCGGCGGACCGGGCAAGGCCACGAGGAGGGCTGAGCCCCGCGCGCAGGCGAAGCCGTCGGCCGTGCCGCGCTCGTTGCGCAGGATGCGCGCGCCGAGCGGGAACATGGCTTGGCGCGCGTTCGACTCGGAGTACTCGCGGCCGCGCGCGGCGAACAAGTCGCGCAGGCGCGCGTCGACCGTCGCGTCGCGCTCGAGCGTGGTCGCCAAGGCGCGCGCGAAGGCCGCGCGCGTCACGTCGTCGAGCGTGGGTCCGAGCCCGCCGCCCACGACGGCGACGACGCCTTCGCCCAGGCAGCGCGAGAGCTCCTCGACGAGCGCGTCCTCGTCGTCGCCGAGCACGACGAAGCGACGGCACTCGAGCGACAAGGACGCCAGCACGCGCGCCACCAGCGCGGAGTTCGTGTCGGCGTGGCTGCCGCGCACGAGCTCGTCGCCGGTGGCGATGACGACGGCTTCCATGGCGTCAGGCGCGCGCGGGGTGGCGCCGCGACTTGGCGCGCCACTTGGCGAGCACGATGCCCACCTCGTACAGGAGGAGCATCGGGCCGGCCATCAGCATCTGCGAGTACATGTCCGGGCCGGGCGTCAGGATCGCCGCGACGAGCAAGGCCACGATCAGGAAGTGCCCGCGGTACTTGCCGTAGGTGCCCGGGTCGACGATGCCGATGGACGAGAAGAAGATCATCAGCACCGGGATCTGGAACACGGCGCCCATCGCCAGGCACATCGTCGACAGGAAGTCGAAGTAGCGGTCGACGCCGACCATCGGGCGCACCTGCTCCAGCGGCAGCGTGCTGGAGAGGAAGTACATCCCCACCGACACGACGAAGTAGTAGCAGAACAACACCCCCGACACGAAGAGTCCGACGCTGAACGGGAAGTACAGGTAGACGAACTTCTTCTCGTGCGCGTACAAGCCGGCGGCGATGAACTGCCACAGCTGCCACAGCACGAAGGGCGCCCCGAGGAAGAAGGCCGACCACAAGGACACGTTCAACGCGAAGAAGAACGAGTCCCCCACCCCGAAGCTCGCCAGACGCTCGTCGACGGGCTCGCGCAGCACCTTGTAGTCGGGGTTCGCCGGATCCGCGCTCTTGAAGTAGCGCGCGCGGTCGATGCCCGGGTTGGCGGCGAGCTCGGCCTCGTGGCGCTCGACGAGGTCGGCGTTGATCTTGCCCACCGCCTCGCGCCACGGCCACATCACGACGCCCGTGATGCGGTCCTTGAAGGTCCACGCCACGAGGAAGCACACGAGCAGCACGAGGACGCTGCGGAAGACGCGCTTGCGCAGCTCCTCGAGGTGCGCGCCGATGCTCATGCGCGTGCTGGCGAACGGATCGTCTTCGGTGGTCGCAGCCATTGCGCGGTCGTCTTCCTCGACAGTTTCGCACGCAGGCGAGCCGCAAGTCGAGCGCGACCGCGCGCGGGCCGATCAAGGGCCGGCAAAAAACGACCGAGGGCGCCCGCGATGGACGCCCCCGGCGTGGAAGATGATTCCTCGTGACTGCCTCGCGCCGGTCCGCGCGGACCGCCGCGGGCATCGGAATCGATCAGAAGCGGAAGTAGTTGCGCAGGTCCTTGAGCAGGACGACCTGGCAGCCCTGGGCGATGGCGGCCTTCACTTCGGGCGCGTCGGCCGGGTTGGCTGGCGTGTCGAGGGGCTGGCCCTCCGCGTCGGTGTACATCTCCGACCCGACGATGACGAAGTCGGTGTACTGGTCGAGCGAGCGCTGGACCTTGACGCCCATGCCGGCGAGCAGGCCTTCCACCTTGTCCTTGGCGTAGCGGCCGGAGAAGCTGCCCACCATCAGGCAGGCGCGGTCGCCGCGCGGGTCGTACAGCGGGTTGACCAGCGTGTCGCCCACCGTCGGCGGATCGAACGGATCGGTCTGGTCCATGAAGAGGACCTCGGCCATGCCGCCTTCGACCTTCGTGACCTCGCACATCGCCTTGAGGCGATCAGAGCCCTTGCCGCCCGAGCGCACGGCGAAGCGCGTGCCCACCGGCAGGCGGTCGGGCGCGCCCACGTCGATCCAACCCAGCTTGAGGTTGGCGGAGACCGACAGCACCTTGCCGTCGGCCGCGTTGGGCTCCTTCACGAACGGATTGAGCTTGCGGCCCATCTCCGCCATGCGGCCGCGCATCGCTTCCGACTCGGCGGCGAACTGGCGGTTGTTCTCCTCGATGGTGCGCTCGGCGGCGCGCCACTTGGAGTCGCGGTCCTTGATCTGCTCGCGCGCCTCGGCGAGCTGGCGCTCGAGGTCGGTCTTGAGGTCGCCGAGGCGCGTCTCCGCGTCCTGGGCTTGGCGGCGCAGCTCCTGCGCTTCGGTCGCGTTCTTGTCGCCGAGCTCGCGGATGCTCGACTGCAGCGTCTCGATCTCGCTGTTCTTGGAGGCGACCTGCGCCTCGAACTCCGCGGCGCGCGCCTTCTGGTTCGAGTAGGCCTGCACGACGACCGGAAGGGCGGCCTGGTAGGTCTTCACCTCGGAACCGACGTCCGGGATGCCCTCGCGCAGGGTCTTGAGGCCGTCGGTGGCGAGTTGCGCGTTGGCGCGCGCGCCACCCTCCTGGAAGCCGAACACGTTGGAGATCGTGACGATGTCCTCCGAGTTCTTCTTGGTGGAGGCGGTCAGCTCGTCGACCTGCTTCTGCAGGCTGTTCTTCTGCGCGACCTGCGTCTCCAGTTCGCCACTGGTCAGGAAGAACATCATCAGGGCGACCAGGAAGGCGACCATGACCACGATGGTCCACAGGACGCTCACCTTGGCCATGCCACGAACGGAACGATTCATCCGCGTTTCCTCAGGGGGGACTCGTCGAGGGCGACTCGTCGGGGGGTCTCGTCGGGGGGTGTCTCTCGCGCTGGGAATGCCGCCGGGGAGGCGTGCACCAAGCCATCGAGACGACGGTCGGTCAGTTGCTTTGCGGGGTTCCTCCGGGGCGGAGACCGCTCCGAAGGGTGGGAGTTGATACCCGAACGACGGCTGCCCTCGCAAGCGAAAAGGGCCTGCGGGGGCCGCCGCCGCGGTCGTCGGGGCCAGCACCCCCCCGAGGCCCGCCGGAGGGGCGGCATCGGGGTGGCATCGGGACTGGCGCCCGCGCCAGGACGGGGTTGCACGACCTACCACCCCGACGCCCGCGAGTAACCCCGTGCTTGCCGCGCGCCGCGGGTCGCTACCTTGGCGCGCCATGCGAGGTTCGTTCGTCTTCGGAGTGCTGGGCGGCATCGCCAGCGGCAAGTCCGCCGTGGCCCGCGAACTCGCCGGGCCGGAGGGAGTCGTGCTGGATGCCGACCGCGAGGCCCACGACGTGCTGCGCCGGCCCGAGGTGCTGGCGGCGCTGCGCGCCGAGCATGGGGCGGGCATCTTCGGCGACGACGGCGCGCTCGACCGCGCCGCCTTGGCGCGCATCGTCTTCGCCGACCCGGCGGCGCGCGCGCGACTCGAGGACTTGACCCATCCCCTCGTGCGTGCCAACTTGCGCGCTCGCTTGGAGGCGGCGCGAGCGAGCGGAGTCCCGCGGATCGTGCTCGACGTGCCGCTGCTCCTCGAGAACGACGCCCGGCACGGGCTCGTGGCGGAGTGCGACGCGCTCGTGTGGGTCGAGACCGATCCGTCCTTGCGCGCGGCGCGCGCCGCCGCGACGCGCGGCTGGAGCACGGACGAAGTCGCGCGCCGCGAGGCGGCCCAATGGCCCGCCGAGGCCAAGCGCGCGCGCGCCCGGCATGTCGTGGAGAACGACGGCACGCTCGACGACCTGCGACGCGCGGTCGCGCGCGTGCTCGCCGCGGAAGGACTCTCCTGACTCGACCTTCGCGGCGGCGACCAGCGACTTCGCCTCGGCGACACCACTCCCCCACCCCGCCACCGCACACCACTCCATGCGCAAGCGCTTCAAGCACAAGTTCGGCCACCAGCAGCACCAGCACGACAAGGGCGCCCAGCACCAAGGCGGTGGCGCGGCGCAGCAGACGAAGATCCCCGCGCGCGCGGCGGCCGCGCTCGACCTCGTGCCGCTCGTGGTCGAGGGCCTGCCCGGCGACCTCACGGAAGAGGAGTACGAGGCGCTCGACGACGCGATCCCCTCGCTGGGCCGCAAGAAGGCGCCCGAGCCGACGCTGCACGCCGACTTGCAGGCGAAGAACCTCGCGGAGCTGATCGAACAAGGCGAGGAGGAGGGCGTGGACTTGTCGCGCACGCGCCTGCGGCGCGACGCCATCTTCTCGCTGGCGCAGGCGCGCCTACTGAAGCGCGTGCCGCTCGTCGCCGACGGCGTGCTCGCCTACCACCAGGGGCACGCCTTCCTGCGCAGCAGCGAGAACGACTACCTGCCCGCCGCAGACGACGTGCACGTGCCGCCTTCCTTGATCGAGCGCCACGCCCTCAAGCCGGGCATGACGATCCGCGGGCGCGTGCGGCCGGCGCGCGAGGGCGAGTACTACCTGTGCCTGCACGAGGTCGAGTCGATCGACTTCCACGCGCCCGAGGAGGCGCGCGGACGCGCCCCGTTCAAGGAACTGGTGCCGCTCTACCCCGAGAGCCGCATCCTGCTCGAGGGCGGGCCGAACAATCCGCTCGAGATGCGCATCGTCGACCTGGTCACGCCCATCGGACGCGGACAGCGCGGCTTGATCGTCGCCCCGCCGCGCACCGGCAAGACGGTGCTGCTGCAGATGCTGGCGAACTCGATCGTGACCAACGCGCCCGACGCGCACTTGATCATCCTGCTGGTCGACGAGCGCCCCGAGGAGGTGACGGACTTCGAGCGCAGCATCCCGCGCGGCAAGCGCGAGATCGTCGCCTCGACCTTCGACGAGCCGGCCGCGCGCCACTTGCACGTGGCCGAGATGGTCATGCACAAGGCGAAGTCGCTGGTCGAGGCGGGCGAGCACGTCGTGATCCTGCTCGACTCGATCACGCGCCTGGCGCGCGCGGCGAACGTGGAGGCGCCCAGCAACGGCAAGCTGCTCTCCGGCGGCATGGAGGCGAGCGCGCTGCAGTTCCCCAAGAAGTTCTTCGGCGCGGCGCGCAACATCGAGGACGGCGGCTCGCTGACCATCCTCGCCACGGCGCTGATCGACACCGGCTCGAAGATGGACGAACTGATCTTCGAGGAGTTCAAGGGCACGGGCAACATGGAGATCGTGCTCGACCGGCGCCTGTCCGACCGCCGCATCTACCCGGCGATCGACATCAACCGCTCCGGCACGCGCAAGGAGGAGCTGCTCTTCACGCCCGAGGAGATCAAGCGCATCTGGATGCTGCGCAAGGTCCTCAACGAGATGGATCCGGTCGAGGCGATGGAGATGCTCGTCTCCAAGATGAAGAAGACGCGCGTCAACGGCGAGTTCCTGATGACGATCGGCTGACCGCGCGCGCACGGGATCCGCACCATGCGCGTGCTGCTCGCCATCGACGCGATCGACTCCTTGGGCGGCAGCGAGCGGCACGCGCGCGAGCTGCTGCAGGAACTCGTCGCGCGCGGCCACGACGCGCGCCTGCTCCTCGAGCGGCCGCCGGGCGCGGGGCACGGGCTTCCGGCCGACCTGGCGCCGGTCCACGTGGCGCCGGACGCCGTCGCGGCCGAGGGCGTCGCGCGCGCCCTGCGTCCCGACGTGGTGCACGTGCTCTCGGCGCGCGAACCGGCGCGCACGCGCGCCTTGGCGCGGGCCGCGCCGCTGACGCGCTTCGTGCAGGACCACACGACCTTCTGCCCGGGCCTGAACAAGATCGTCGACGCGCCTCTCGGGCTGCCGCGCGCCTGCGTCGAGCCGGCCGGCCTCGCCTGCGTGCGACGCTACTGGCTGCAAGGAGGCTGCGCCTGCTTCTCGCCGAGCCGGTCGGGACCGCTGGAGGCCTTGCACCGCGTGGGCGCGGTCCTGCGCGGGCTCGACACGCTGGAATCCGCGCGGGGCGTGGTGGTCGCGTCGGACTACATGCGCCGCCAGCTCGTCGCGAGCGGACTGTCCGCCGGACGCGTGCACGTGATCCCCTACTTCACGCTGGCCGCCTCGCGCGCGCTGCGCCCCGAGCCGCCGCCTCCCGAGGTCGAGGCCTTCGCGGCCGCGCGCGCCGGCCACCTGATGCTCGCCTCGGCGCGCCTCGTCAGCCCGGACAAGGGCATCGAGCACTTGTTGACCACGCTCGGCAAGTTGCCGGCGCGCATCGCGCTCGTCGTGGCGGGGACGGGGCCGGCGGAGGCGTGGTTGCGCGCCAAGTGCGCGCAGGAAGGCCTGGCGGAGCGCGTGTGCTTCGCCGGTCGGCTCTCGAGCGGCCAGCTGGAGGCGCTCTATCCGCGCTGCGAAGTGGTGGCCTTCCCCTCGACCTGGGACGAACCCTTCGGCCTCGTGGGCATCGAAGCCATGGCGCACCAGCGGCCGGTGGCGGCCTTCGACGTCGGCGGCGTGCGCGAGTGGCTGGTGGAAGGCGCCACCGGATTGCTCGCCCCGCGCGGCGACACCGACCGCCTGGCGGCCGCCATCGCGCGCTTGTTCGAGGACCGGGCGCTGCGCTTGCGCCTCGGCCGCGCCGGCGCGGCGCGCGTCGAAGCGCTGTTCCGTCCCCGCGCCCACCTCGAACGCCTCGAGCGCGTGCTCGCGGGCGCGGGCTAGGGCTCCGAGAGCAGGTCGCGGAACGAGCGTCCCGCGCCGCGCCGCGCGCGCGACCGGGTCGCCGCCGACAGTTCCTCGAGCGCCGCGGCGACGACGACCAGCGCCTCCTTGTCGCCCGCCGCCCAGGCGCGCGCGGCGCGCTCCTCGAGCGCGTCGAGGTGCTCCTCGAGGAGCTCCGGATCGGCGTGCTTCCACGCGAACAACAAGGCGTTGCGCTCGATGGCCGCGTCGACGCACTCGGCGGCGCTCGAGCCCACGCTGCCGCGATGGTCGTGGCTGGCGCGGCTGTCGTGCCTGTACGCGATCGCGCGTCCCTGCGCGCGCCACTCGAATCCGAGGTCCACGTCCTCGAGGTAGAAGGGCGCGTACAGCGGATCGAAGCGCTGGCGCTTGAGGTCCGCCTTGCGCGCGAGGAAGAAGCCGCCCAGCGGGAACCACGCGCGCGACTCCGACGCCGCGTCGTCGTCCGGCAGCGTGCCGTGCTCGCGCATGCGCAAGGCCCCGTCGCGCCAGCAAGGCCGCAGCAGGCTCTCCACGTGCGATGGATCGCCGGCGAGCAGCAGCCGGCCGGTGGCCGCCACCGTGCCGGGATCGGAGAGCGCGTCGACCAACGGCTCGAGGAAGCCGTCCTCGACGCGCACGTCCGGGTTCAGGAGCAGCACGAGTTCGTGGGCTGCCGCGTCGACGCCGCTGCGCGCGGCGAGCTGGAAGCCTCCGTTCTGCTCGCGCGCCACGCAGCGCACCTCGACGCAGGCCGCGTCGAAGCTCTCCGGCGGCGGGAAGCGCTCGGCGATCCACGCGGCGAGCGCGCCGGTGCCGGTGTCGTCGACGACGACCACCTCGTCGCCCGCGCCGCGCGCGGCGAGCAGCGCGAGGAGCGGCGGCAGGTTGCGCTCGAGCAGCTCGCGATCGTCGAGCGCCGGCACGACCACGGACACGGAGCGCCTCACGCGCCACCTCCCGACGAGGGCCAGCGCAGCACCCACCTGCGCAGGGCGGGAGCGAGGAGCGCGAAGCGCGCGCGCGACAGCGACGCGCGCACGAGTTCCATCTGCCCCGCCCGCCACGCGGACTCGCCGCCCAAGGCCTCGACCGACTCGGCGGCCGCGCGCAGCGCCTCCGCGCGGCGGTCGAGCTCCGCCTGCTGGCGGCGCGCGAGCTCGGCCTCCCGCGCCAGCGAGGATTCGACGCGCGCGATGGCGGCGAGGCGCGCCTCGTCCAGCTCGCGACGCCACCGCACCTCGGCCTCGAGCGTGGCGCGCAAGCCGCGCAACCACTCCGCCTCGGCGCGCAGCGCGGCGAGCTCCTCCGCCCCGGCTGGCGCGGCTTCGTTCGCCGCCGAGCGCGCGCGCAGGTCCTCGTGCCGCCGGAGGAGGTCGTCCAGCGCGGAGGCGAGCGAGCGCGATTCCTCCTGCGCGGCGCGCTGCGACTCGGCGCGCCAGGCGCACTCGGCGCGCAAGCTCGCCCCAGCCGCCAGCGCCGCGTCGCGCTCGGCGCGCATGGCGGCCGCCTCCACGCCCGTCGCGGCGACCTCGGAACGGAGCCACGCGGCTTCCGCGCGCGCGGCGTCGAACGCGCTCTCGGCGTGGCGCTCGCGCGATCGCGCCCCTTCCTCGGCGGCGCGCGCGGCGTCCGCCGCCGCCTCGGCGCGGCGCGCTGCGCGCAGCAACGCCGTCGCGGGAGGCCCCTCCTCCGAGAGCAGCAGCTTGCGCGCCTTGTGGATGCCCTCGAGCGTCCGCGCGCCCAATTCGTCGATCGATGTCGCGCGCAACGCGGCGATGCGCGCGGCGAAGGCGGCGACCGCCGGTGGCGGCGCGCGGCGCGCGCGACGGCGGGCGGCGCGCGGCGCGGCGGAAGCCAAGGCGCGCTCGACGACGAGCCGCGCTTCCTCGTCGATCGACGGAGGCGGCGCGGATCCTCGCGACAGGCGCTCGAGGAGTCCGGGCTCGTCGCGCAAGCGCACGATGGCCGCGCGCAACTCCGCGGGGTCGCCGGCGGCCGCGAACAGCGCTTCGCGACCGTCCTCCACGAGTTCGTGCACGCCCCCCACGCGCGACACGACGACCGGCCGGCGCGCGGCGCGCGCCTCGAGCAGGACGAAGGGCGCGACCTCGGGCCACATGGACGGCAGGACCAGCGCATCGCAGTCGGAGAGGACCCCGGCCGCATCCGACGCGGCGAACGGACCGCGCCATTCGACGCCGACCTCGAGCGCGCGGGCCGCGAGGCGCTCGACCGCGGCGCGATCGTCGCCTTGGCCGTGGACGGCGAGCACGACCCCTTCGAGGCCGTGCACGGCCTCGAGCAGCGTGGCGAGGCCCTTGTGCGCGGCCAGCGTGCCGAGGAAGGCGAGGCGCAGCGGACCGCTCCTGCGCGGCGCGGCGAGCGCCCCGAGCCCGCGATCCTCGATGCCGCACGGCAGCACCTCGATCTCGGTCGGCAGTCCGCACGCGCGCAGCGTGCGCGCCAGCTCCCGCGTGGGCGACAGCACGAGATCGACGCCGCGCAGCGCCTCGCGGCGGCGATGCTGCAGCGCGCGCCGAAGTTCGACCGCGGCGCGATGGCGCGCGGGATCGACCCCTTGCGCGAGCAGCTCGCCCTCGCCGCCTTCGAGGAGCGCCAGCACGCGCGCGCGCCGCGCGGGCTCCAGTCCATCCAGCAGGAACGAACAGCCGAGTCCGCGCGCGAGGTCCGGCTCGAGCTCGCGCAGGAGGTCGATGCGCGCGAGCTGGACCGAGTCGTTCGGCGCCATGGGCGCGAGGTCCGGGCGCGCGCCGAGGTACTGGGGCGAGACGAGCCAGTGGTCGTGCGCGCGATGCACGACGGGCGCGCCGTGGCGGGCGGCGGCGCGCAGGGCGCCCAGTCCGAGGTGGATCGAGTGCTCGAAGAGGATCAAGCCGGGATCGACCGCCGCCAGCCAGGCGACCACGGCTTCCTCGACGCCCTCGGGTTCCTGCGCCTCGCGCGGGTCGCGCGGACGACGCAAGTGGAGCCGCGTCACCCCGACGCCCTGTTCGTCGCGCCGCTCGCTCGCGAGATGCGCGGACGACTCGCACTCGGCCGCGCACAGCACCTCGACGGCGTGGCCGAGTCGCGCCAGGGCGCGCGCCATGGCTTGCGCATGCAGCTCGACGCCGGCGGCGCGCTCGGGCGGCCAGCCGTGCACGAGCAGGGCGATGCACAGGGGGGCGGACAAGGTGGCGGGATGATACGTCAGGCCATGTACGCGCCGTTGTTCGCGTCGACGCCCTGCCCGGTCACGCCGCGGGCGTCGTCGGACAACAGCCAGCGCACGACGCCGGCCACCTCGGCCGGAGTCCCCATGCGGCCGAGCGGCACGGCCGAAAGGGCGATGCGGCGCGCTTCGTCGAACGAGACGCCCATGCCCCGCGCCATGCCCTCGAGCCCTTCGCGCGCCATGTCCGTGTCGACCCAGCCCGGGCAGACCGCGTTGACCTGCACATCCATGGGCGCGAGCTCGGCCGCGAGCGCGCGCACGAGCCCGAGGATGCCGGCCTTGGAGGCGCAGTAGCCGCTGTAGCCTCCGACGCCGATGCGCGCGAGGATCGACGACACCGCGAGCAGATGGCGCGGCCCCGGTCCGGGAGCGAGCCGCCGTTCGACCGCGCGGAAGGTGTGGTAGGTGCCGGCGAGGTTCGTGGCGACGAGGTCGTCGAAGCGGTCCTGCGGCCCGGCGGCGTTGGGACCGCCGACGCCCGCGTTCGCCACGCCGGCGTGCAACGCGCCGAAGAGCGCGCAAGCCGCGTCGCAGGCGCGTTCGACGGAGTCGAGGCGACGCACGTCGGCCGGCTGCGCCGCGGCGTGGCCGCCGGCGGCGCGGATGGCACGCGCCACCAAGTCGAGGCGTGCCGCGTCGCGGCCGCAGAGCGTGACCAGCGCGCCCTCCGCGGCGAGGCGCTCGGCGATGGCCCGGCCGATGCCGGTGCCCGCGCCGGTGACGAGGATGTGGCGTCCGTGGAAGGCGTGTGCTTGCATGCGCCGCGATTGTGGCGGGCGCGCGCGCGCCGCGCCATGCCGCGCCGTGCTAGCTTCGCGACATGCTGACGCGCGCCGAACTGGAACGAGCGAGGTCGAGCGCCGTGCGCGCCGTGGCGGCCGCTTCCGAGGCCATCCTGCGCGAGGCGCGACGCGGGTTGCGGATCGAGACCAAGGCCGACCTGAGCCCGGTGACGGCCGCCGACAGGGCGGCCGAGGAGGCGATCCTCGCCATCCTGCGCGCCGATTGGCCGGGCGCTTCGATCCTCGCCGAGGAGTCGGGGGCGACCATGGGCGATCCGCGCCTCGTGTGGATCGTCGATCCGCTCGACGGGACGCGCGGCTTCGCGCGCGGGGGGTGCCACTACGGCCCGCTCGTCGGCCTCGAATGCGAAGGACGCGTGGTCGCCGGCGCCATGTCCCTGCCCGCGCTGGGCCGGCGTTACGACGCGGCGCTGTCCCTCGGCTGCGCGCGCGACGGCGCGACCGTGCGCCTCGCCCCGTGCGGGGACTGGAGCCGCGCGACGCTCTCCGTGGGCGAGTGGCCCAGGTTGCTGCGCGGTCCGCGCGCCGGGGCCTTGGCGCGCCTCGCCGGGGACTGCGCCAGCATGCGCGCCTTCGGCGACGTGGCTTCGCTCGCCATGCTGCTCGACGGCGCCGCGGACCTGTGGATCGAAGGCGGCGTGCAGCCTTGGGACCTCGCGCCGGCGCAGATCCTCGTGGAGGAGGCGGGTGGAGTCTTCAGCGACTTCGAGGGACGCGCCACGATCCGCTCCGGCGAGGCCCTCGCGGGCGCGACCGCGCCGCACGCGCACGCCTTGGCCGCGCTGCGCGCCGGAGCCTGACAAGTAGCATTCCGGAGGCGACTTTTCGCGCGCGCCCTGCGCGGGGCGCGCCTCAGCGGCCCTGGGTTTCCAGCCAGCGCTCGGCGTCGATGGCCGCCATGCAACCCGTGCCGGCCGCGGTCACGGCCTGGCGGTAGGTCTTGTCCATGACGTCGCCGCAGGCGAAGACGCCTTCGACATTGGTCCAGGTCCCCTTCCTGACCTGGATGTAGCCGGTCTCGTCCATGTCGATCTGGCCCTTGAACACCGCGCTGTTGGGTTCGTGCCCGATCGCGATGAACACGCCGTCGCAGGCGAGTTCGGACTTGGCGCCGGTGCGCGTGTCCTTGACCACCACGCCGCGCACGCGCTTCTTGTCGGGCAAGGACAGCACCTCCTCGATCGCCGTGTTCAGCAGCCAGCTGACCTTCGGGTTCGCCTTGGCGCGCTCGAGCATGATCTTGCTGGCGCGGAACTCCTCGCGGCGGTGCACGACGACGACCTCCTTGGCGAAGCGCGTCAGGTAGTTGGCCTCCTCCATCGCCGTGTCGCCGCCGCCGACGACCAGCACCTTCTTCTCCTTGAAGAACGCGCCGTCGCAGGTGGCGCAGGCGGACACGCCGAAGCCCATCAGCTCCTTCTCGCTCGGCAGGCCGAGCAGGCGCGCCGAGGCGCCGGTCGAGATGATGACCGTGCGGGCGAGGTACTCGCCCATGTCGGTCTTGAGCTTGAAGGGCCGCGCCTGGAAGTCGACCTCCTGCACCATCTCGAAGCGGATCTCGGTGCCGAAGCGCTCGGCCTGGCGCTGGAACAAGTCCATCATCTGCGGGCCATGGACGCCGTCGGGGAAGCCCGGATAGTTCTCCACGTCGGTGGTGATCGTCAACTGCCCGCCGGGCTGCATGCCCTGGAAGAGCAGCGGCTTGAGGTTGGCGCGGGCGGTGTAGACGGCCGCGGTGTAGCCGGCGGGGCCGGAACCGATGATGACGACGTCGCGGACTTCGCTCATGTGGAGGTTGGCGTCCGGGGGCGCAAGGCACCACGGGCGGGGCGCAGAGTGTAGAGTCCGGCGCGGTTCGCGTCACCAAGGCGCGCCGCGACGGCCCATGCACGACACAAGCCTCCTGCTCTCCGCCGCCCGGGAACTCGCGCTGCGCGTGCGCGCGGCGGTCCACGCAGCGGTGGCCGCGGCCGCCGAGCGCGGCGAGACGGCGCGCCTCGCGCGCGAAGTGTCGCAGGGCGCGGGCGACACCACCTTCGCCATCGACGCCTGCGCCGAGGCCGCGGTCGAGGCGTGGCTCGAGGAGCGCGCGCGCTTCGCGCCGCTGTCGCTGCTCACCGAGGACGCCGGGTGGCGCCATCGCGGTCCCGATGGCGCGGGCGGGGCGCGCGACCTCGACGGCTTCGACCACGGAGGGCCGCGCTTCGTCGTCGATCCGATCGACGGCACGCGCAACCTGATGGCCGACTTGCGCTCGGCCTGGTGCGCCGTGGCGGCCTGCCCGCCCGGACCGCGCGAACCGCGCTTGTCGCAGGCCGTGGCTGGCGTGGTGTGCGAGCTGCCCGACTCGCGCGCGCGCGCCGGACGCCTGTTGCGCGCCGCGCGCGGCGCGCACGCGATCCTCGAGCAACTCTCGCTCGCCGCCGAAGCGCTCGAGTGGCGCCGTCCGCTGCGCGTCGACGGCGAGGCGCGCGTCGACGGCGGTTACTTCCCGTTCTTCCGCTATCTCCCGTCGGAGCGGGTGCAGCTCGCGCGCATCGAAGCGGCCTTCTTCGCCAGGCTCGCGCGCCACGAGCGCGCCGTCGAGCGGCGCATCCTCGACGACCAGTACATCTCCAACGCCGGACAGCTCGCCATGCTCGCCATGGGCACCTACCGGATGGTCTGCGACCTGCGCGCCCACCTCGCCGCGCGCGACGGGCGCGAGACCTTGTCGTCCAAGCCCTACGATTGCGCGGCGGCCATCGTGGTGGCGCGCGAAGCCGGCTGCGAGATCGACGACCCCGAGGGCGGTCGCCTCGACTTCCCGCTCGACGCCACGACGCGCGTCTCCTTCGTCGGCTGGCACAACCTCGCCAGCAAGGAACGAATGGGCCCGCACCTCGCGGCGGCCCTGCGCGAGCACTGAACTCGCGCGGCGCGAGCCGCTCCCGCGCGGCGGAGCTCAGCCGCGGTCGCGCGCCACGTCGAACGCGTCGAAGGAGCGTCCGCCGAGCCACACGAGGCCGGCGCAGGCGCACGCGAGCACGAACCAGCCGACGAACAGGGCCGCGGTCCACGCCACGGACGGGGCGAAGTCCGCCAGTTGCATGGCGTGCATGAGGATCGCGGCGGGCAGCGAGGCGGCGACGAGCGCCCCTCCCATGAAGAGGATCCTCAGCAGCATCAGCACCATGGCGCGGCCCATGTGCAGGAAGGCGCTGTCCTCCCCGGGCGTGTAACGCACGGGCGCGCGCAGGAACACGGCGTTGTCGATCGCCACCCACGCCAGCCCGAGCAGGGGTTGGAACAGCACGGCCGCGACGTGCCAGCCCTCGAGCGCGCCCGCGAACAGCACCGGCGCGAGGATCCCGGCGGAGATCAGCAACCACACGAGCAGCGTCTCGGGCGCGATGACGGCGAGGAAGATGGTCGCGCCGCCCACGGGCCAGGCCTTGAGCTGGTCCATCTGGTGCAGGCGCGAGCGGAAGTCGAAGCGCAGGCTCGAGCACAGGTAGGCCGTTCCCAGCACGAGCAGCAGCAGCACCCCTCCGCCGGCCGCCAGTCGCGCCTCCTGCAGGGCGTCGACGCCGGCCTCGGCCGCGGCGCCGGCGGCGAGCTTCTTCGAGAGCACGTGCGAGGCCAGCGCCAGCAACGCGCCCGCGACGACGAGGAGCAGCAGCGTGCCGCGCGCCTTGCGCAGCACCGCGGCGAGTTCGTTGCGCGCGATGGCTCCGAAGGGCCCGCGACCGAACAACCACGGCGGCGTCCAGCCGAAGGGCGCGCGACCCGCCTCGGCCTGGTTGGCGACGCCGCCCTTGCGCATGCGGTTGAGGCGGCGCGCCACGTCGGCGCTGGTCTCCAGCGAGAGCTCGCGGAAGTCGACCTTCAGGGCGCAGGTGGCGCGGCGCGCGCCCCACAGGAACGCCAGGGCGAAGGCGAAGCTCGGCGCGAAGGCCGGGAAGTCGCGCGCGACCATGGCGCGCGCCCACGGCCAGGATGGCGCGAGCAAGGCCTGCACCAGCGTCGATTCGCGCAGCGAGGGCAAGTCGGGCGGCGCGAACGGCGACTCGTTCGGCCCGAAGATCAACCAGAGCGCGAAGAGCGAGAGCGCCACGCCTCCGAGGATCGAGAACAGGCGCAGGGGCAGGCGCTTGGCGAGGCGCGCCAGCCGGTTCTCCGCGTCGCCGAACAGGATCGCCGCGGCCTGGCCGAGCACGGGCACGGTCAGCATGGCGACCGACGCGCCGAGGAACCCGTAGACGCCGTTGCCCGCGCGTTGGGCGCAGACCACGCCGAACAGCACCGCGCCGAAGAGCGAGCGCGATTGCGTGGTGGTCAGCCTGTAGCGCACGAGCTGCGCGCGCGACAAGGGCGCGGAGAACAGGCGTTCGATCTCCTCGCGCGGCAGGAACAGGCCGCGGAACTGCAGCGCGCCGAGCAAGGAGAGGAGGACGATGCCGGAGAGGGCGACCTGCGCGACGAAGAGCGCGGTGCGTTCGTCCACGGGCTCCGCCTGCTCGCGCAACCCGCCGGCTGCGCCCGCGAAGAGCGAGTAGATCCAGCCGCCCATCAGCAGCAGGCCCAACGCGAAGAACAGCATGCCGGCCGGGCGCCTGGCGCGACGCGTCTGCAGGCGCAGAGCGCCCCTGAACTTGAGCTTGGCCAGCAGGCGCAGCGCCTCGTCGCCGTGCAAGCCGACCGCCGCGCGCGGCTCCTCGTGCGCCTCGCCCCCCACGCGCCGTCAGCCCTTCGATTCCCGGGTCACGGCGAAGAAGATCTCCTCGAGGCTCGAACCCGGGGCGACGCGCGCGCGCGCCTCCTCGAGCGTGCCGTCGAAGACCTTCGCGCCGCGATCGAGGATCAGGATGCGGTGCGCGAGCTCCTCGATCAGGTCGAGCTGGTGCGAGGACAGCACCACGGCCGAGCCATCTTGCGCGCGGCGCTGGATGGCCTGCTTGGCCGAGCGGATGCCGCGCGGATCGAGGCCGGACAGGGGCTCGTCCATCAAGAGCAGCCGCGGCTCGTGCAGCCACGCGCAGGCGAAGGCCAGCTTCTGCCGCATGCCGCGCGACAACTCGCCGCCCAGGGCGTCGCGCTTCTCCGCGAGCTCGAAGTCGACGAGCAACGCCTCCGCGCGCGGCCGCCATTCGCGCACCCGGTAGAGCGCCGCGGAGAACTCCATGTGCTCCCACACCGTGAGGGTGTCGAAGGGCTGCGGGTCGTCGGGGATCCACGCGAGGCGCGACTTGGCCTGCTGCTCGTGGAGGGCGACGTCCCACCCGTCGACGAGGATGCGCCCTTCGCCCACCGGCAGCACGCCGGCGATGGAGCGCAGCGTCGAGGTCTTCCCCGCGCCGTTCGGACCCACGAGTCCGAGGATCTCGCCGGGACGAACGACGAACGACAAGTCGTGCACGGCCCGGTGGGTCTCGTAGGTCTTGCCGAAGGCCTGCACCTCCAGCGCGGGGGCTTGCGAAGCGTTCACCGCGGAGAGCTTACGCGATCCGAGGCCCGGCCGCACTTGGCGCGCGGGCTCGCTGATTGCCACAATGGACGGGCGTTGCGCCGCGAGCGCGAGTCCACCCACACCCAGCACATCCGCCATGAGCCAAGCCACCACCGCGACCGGGCCCTTCCAGCTTCCCCCGCTGCCGTGGAAGGACGACGCCCTCGCGCCGCACATCAGCGCCGAGACGATCTCCTTCCACCACGGCAAGCACCACAAGGCCTACCTCGACAACCTGAACAACCTCGTCAAGGACAAGCCGTACGCGACGATGACGCTCGAGGCGGTCGTGGTCGCCTCGTCGAAGAACCCGGCCGAGGCGGGCATCTTCAACAACGCGGCCCAGGTGTGGAACCACACGTTCTACTGGCACTCGATGAAGCCCGGCGGCGGCGGCGCGCCCACCGGCAAGATCGCCGAGAAGATCGCGGCCGACTTCGGGAGCTACGAGAACTTCAAGGCGCAGTTCGCCGAGGCGGCCAAGACGCAGTTCGGCAGCGGCTGGGCCTGGCTGGTCCTCGACGGCGGCAAGCTCGCCATCGTCAAGACGCCCAACGCGGCGACGCCCCTCTCGGAAGGCAAGAAGTGCCTCCTCACCTGCGACGTGTGGGAGCACGCGTACTACGTCGACTACAGGAACCGCCGTCCGGACTACGTGGCGACCTTCCTCGAGAAGCTCGTCAACTGGGACTTCGCCAACGCGAACCTCGGCTGAGCGACGGCCCTGGCTCGTGGCGCGCGCGGCCCGGCCCTTCGGTCGGGCCGCGTCGCTTCGCGGTCCGCCGGCGCGCATCCTCGACGCGCGTGCGGCGCGGAACTCAGGGCAGCACGCTCGCCAGGGTCAGGCGGCGCAACGACCAGTGCAGCCCCGTCGTGGCGCGCGCCATGCGCTCGGCGTCGAGCTTGTCGCGCGTGTCGCCTGGCCCGCCAAGCTCGAGCGACCTCCACGCGCCCCCGTCGCCCGCGTACACGGCCGGCACGCCCGCGGCCGACAACGCGGAGAGGTGCGCGCCATCCTCGAGGAGGGCGAGGCTCGGCAGCGCGACGCCCTCGGACGGCAGTAGCGAGCCTTCGCGGAACGCGCCGACGGACAGGCGCAGCGCGTCCCGACCGCGCCAATCGGCCACGAACAGCAGGTGGTCGGCGCTCGCCGGCACGAAGGGCGCCAAGGCGAGCGGCAAGTCGGCGTACTGGCCGCCGTAGCGGCCCTGCGATCCGACGACGAGGGCGGCCTTGACCCTCTCGCCGCGCCCGGAGGCGCGACGCAGGGCGCGCTCGGCCCCGCCTTCGTCGGAGGCGAAGGCGAACACGAGTCCGCGCTCGCACGGCACATCCACATGCGCCGCGGCCAACTCCAGGGCGACGGCGGCGCTGGTGGCCCACAAGCCGGCGCCCGGCGAGCGCGGCGGAGCCCCGTGGCGCGCGAGCACGAGCACGATCTCCTCCTCGAGCTTGAGGCCGGCGCGTCGACATTCGAGGTCGCCGGCTTCGTGCTGTTCGACCTCCCATCCGGCGCGCTCGAGGCGCCGCGCCAGCACGGCGCGCGCATCGTCGCCGTCGCGCGGCCGCGCGGCGCCGGGTTCGTCCACGAGCAGGCCGACGAGCTCGTCGAGGCGCTCGGCCATGGCGGCCTCCTCGGCGTCGAGCGCGGTCCACGGACCGGCGGCGCGCTCGAGCGGCAACGCCCCCGAGTACAAGCCCACGACGCCCACGAAGGCCGCGCCGAGGCCGGCTCCCATCCAGGTCCTCACGATCGATCTCCCCTCCTTGGCGGGCCTTTCGGCCTCGTCAGGAGCTCCACTTGAAGCTGCGGGCGTTTTCGAGGACGGAGGCGGCGCTGGGTGGCGGCCCGACGCGCCGCAGGAGCAGCAAGGTGAACAGGCGCAGGATCGAGCTGGCGCCGAAGAGCCACATCAGCCCCTGCGCTCCGCCGCCGAAGGCCGACAGCAGCGCCGCTCCCGCGAGCGAACCGCCGGCGACGGCGCAGGCGTTGGCGAAGTTGTGGCAGGCGAGCACGCTCGTGCGCTCCTGGTGCGGGATGGACTCGAAGAAGGTCAGCAGCGTGGCGAGCTCCCACGCGGCCCACGCGAAGCCGGCGAAGACCTGCGCGAAGAGCAGCCAGCGGAAGTCGTCGGAGACGATCCACAAGGCGCTGGTCGGCACGGTGCCGATCGCGCCGAGCCACAAGAGCGCCTGCACGCCATGGCGTTCGGCGAAGCGTCCATGCAGCGGAGTCGCGGCGAACTTGGCCGCCACGGCCGAGGCGACCAAGGCCATGTACTCGAGGTAGCCGAGCTGCAGGGTCTCGAGCATGTACGGCGCGAAGAACGGCGCGGACACGCAGGCGGCGAACTGCAGCGACAGGATGTAGACCAGCACGCGCCCGTCCGCGCCGTGGCGGAAGCGTCCGAGGTACTCGAGGAAGCGCACGCGCCGCGCGTCGCGCGGGACGGGCTCCACCTCGCCCTGGCGCGCCAGCAGCACGCTCGAGTAGACCCGCGACACGGTGGCGAAGCCGAAGACCAGCGCGAAGCCGAGCAGCGGCGAGTCCGCGGCTGCGAAGACTTGCAGGATCCAGCCGCCGGCGAACAAGCCCAGCACCTGGAAGACGTGCAGCATGCGGTGGCGCCGCGCGAAGTAGCGGATGCGCACGCGCGCGGGCACGAGGGTCGCCACCCAGGTGCTCCAGGGCGGATGCGACGACAAGCCCGCCGCCCAGTACAGCGCCGCGGATCCGTACAGCGCCCAGGCCGGCATGTCGCCGACGAGCGCGCAGGCGAGCATGGGCAGGAAGCTCGTCGCCTGCACGAAGGCGCAGGCGGAGACGAAGCGCCGTTGCGAACCGACGAGTTCGACTAGGGTCGGCGTCAGCAATTGCACCGTGGCGCCGAGGAGGAGCGGGACGGTGGAGACCAGTCCGGCGACGGTCTCGCCGTAGCCGAGGGCGACGGCGAAGGCGGCGATGTAGAGCTCGCCCATCCCGACCATCAAGGCCCAGGCGAGGCCGTCGACCCAGATGGTGCGCAGGTCGCGTCGCAGCGCCCCCGCGGGACGCGCGCGCGCACCCTCGCCGGCGCCGGGCTCGATGCCCGCCATCCGATCGCCTGCGCGCGGTGCTGCTTCGCGTGCTTCCTCGACCATGCCTGTATCCGGCGATGGTGGCATGCGCGACCGGGTGCCGGGAAGTGGCTGCTCGCGCTCGACGAAGGTCGCGGCCGGCGGACCGGTCGGCGTCCCGCGAACGGCACGCCCGGCGCCTCCCGCGCCGGGCGCGGGTTCCCCGCCGCGCGAACGGCTAAGGTGGAGGCGCGCATGAGCTTCCCCGAGATCGTGGCGCACCGCGGCCTGGCGGCGGTGCAGCCGGAGAACACGCTGGCCGCCTTCGCCGCGGCGCTGGACGCCGGGCTGAGGCACCTGGAGTGCGACGTGCTGCTCTCGAGGGACGGTGCGCCCGTCGTCTTCCACGACCGCGAGCTGCGCCGCTTGTGCGGGGTCGACGGGCGCGTGCACGAACGCGAGCTGTCGCAGCTGCGGCGGTTGTCGGTGCGCGGAGAGCCGATCCCCGCGCTCGAGGAGCTCGTGCAGCTCGTGCGGCGCCACCCAGGCGCCACGCTGCACGTGGAGGCCAAGCGCCAAGCGATGGAGGCGCACGGGCGCGAGCGCGTGCTGGAGGCGATCGAGCGCGCCGTCGCGCCTCTGGCGACGCGCGCGAGCCTGATCAGCTTCGACCTCGAGTTCCTCGCCTTGGCGCGCGCGCGCACGCGCCGGAGGATCGGCGCTGTGTGCGCCACGCACGAGGAGGCGCCCGCGCTCGCGCGCCTCGCGCCCGATTACATCTTCGCGGATCTCGCGGGCCTGCCGCCCGCGGGCCACCTCGGCGTGCCCGGCGCGGACCTCGTCGTGTACGAAGTCGACGACGCGCGGACGGCCCGCGACCTGCACCGGCGCGGCGCGCGCATGGTGGAGAGCTTCGACGCGGCGCGCCTGGCGCGGGAGCTGCGCGGAGCATGAGCGGCGAGCTGCCCACCGAGGTCGACGTGCTGGTCGTCGGCGGCGGCATCCACGGAGCGGGCGTGGCGCAGGCGGCGGCGGCCTCGGGACGCGGCGTGCTGCTCGTCGAGGAGCGCCGACTCGCGGCGGGCACTTCGAGCAAGTCCTCCAAGTTGATCCACGGCGGCTTGCGCTACCTCGAGTCGCGGCAATGGTCGCTGGTGCGCGAATCGCTCGCCGAGCGCGCCATCATGCTCGCCATCGCGCCGCACCTCGTCGTGCGACGCGACTTCCTGCTGCCGATCTACGCGGACGCGCGACGCGGCCCCTGGACCATGCGCGCGGGATTGGCCTTGTACTCGCTGCTGGCGGGCTTCCGGCCGCACACGGGATTCGGCAGCGTGCCGCGCAGGCGTTGGGACGAACTCGACGGGCTGGCGACCGCAGGCCTCGTCGAGGTGCTGCGCTATTGCGACGCGTGCACCGACGACGCGGCGCTGGTGCGCGCGGTCGCCGCCTCGGCGCGCGAACTCGGAGCCTTGGTGCGCGAAGGCGTCCCGCTCGTCGCCGCTCGCGCCGACGGCGCCGGCTGGATCGCCACGCTGGGTGGCGCCTGCCAAGGCGCGCAAGTGCGCGCCGCGACCATCGTCAACGCGGCCGGTCCGTGGGTCGAGTCGGTGCGCGCGCGCGCGACGCCGCCGCCGCCCGAAAAGAAGGTCAGCCTCGTCGCCGGCACGCACGTCGAACTGGCGGGACGCCTGCGGCACGGCCCCTACTACTTCGAGGCCATCGACGGCCGGGGCGTGTTCGCCATCCCGTGGCGCGGACGAACGCTGTTCGGCACGACCGAGCGCGAGCACCACGGAGATCCCGCGGACGTGGCGCCGACGAGCGGCGAGGTGGACTACCTCGTGCGCGAACACGCGCGCCGCTTCCCCGGCGCGTCGGGCGAGCTGCTGGCGTCGTGGGCCGGCTTGCGCGTGCTCCCCTCCGGCGGATCGATGTTCGACCGCAAGCGCGAGACCGTCTACGTCGTCGACGACGAGGCGCGACCGAGATGGCTCGCGATCCACGGCGGCAAGTTGACGGGTTGGCGCGCGGCGGCGGAAGCGGTGCTGGAGAGGCTCGAGCCGAGCTTGCCGCCGGCGCGGCGCAAGGCCGACACGCGCACGCTGCGCCTGCCGCCCGACCCCGAGGGGACGCGCCTCGAGCTCGCCACGGGCGCAGGCTTCGACGACTGAGGCCTCAAGCGAGCGCCGCGGCCATGGCCGCGCGCCACGCGGCGCGGCGCTCGACGAGAGCCGGGTGCTCGCGCGGCTCGAACCAGCGGCCCTTGGGCGCGGTCTCCTTCGCTCGGCCGTCGAACAGCACGCGCGCGAGGCCGCGCGCGGTGCCTTCGACCTCCGCGCCGCGCCAGATCCGCGCCCGCGAGAGGTCCGCGAGGCGCTGGCAGGCGCCGTCCAGCATCGACAAGCCCCCGGCGACGCGCACGCGATCCAGCGGTCCACGCGTGGAGAGGAGCTCGAGGTTCTCGCAGGCCATGAAGACGACGCTCTCCACGACGGCCGCGAGGCGCGCGCGCGCGTCGCCTGCGCCGATCCAGCGCGACTCGAACGCCGGGCGCCACCACGGGGATCCCAACCCGCCGACGCCGTTCAGGAAGAGCGGCGGCGCTTCGACCTCGGCGAGCAACGCGTCGAGGTCGAAGGACTGCTCGCCGAGTTCGAGTTCCTCCAGCGCCCACGCCAGCGCGGAACCCGCGCCGTTGACCGTGCCCTCCAGCGACCACGCCGGCGCCTCGTCGCCGCGCCGCGCCACCAGCCCTTCGAGCAACGCGCCCGACGCCGGCGGCCGCGTCGCGCAGAAGCGTTGCAGGAAGGCGCCGGTGCCGAAGACGACCACGCATTCGTCGGGCGAGGGCTCGCCGTCCGCCCACAATGCGGCACCCTGGTCGCCCATGCAGGCGACGAGCGGGACCTTGCGACCGGAGAAGTCCAGCGTGCCGTGCGCGTGGCGCGTGCCGACGACCTTGGGCAGCGCGGCGAGCGGGACGCCGAAGATGTCGCACAACCAAGGATCGAAGCAGCCTGTCTCCAGCGAAAGCAGCTGGGTGCGCTGCGCGTTGGATGCGTCGGCGATGCACGGGCGCTCGTCGCACAACCGGGCGAGGAGGAACGAGGAGAGCGGCCCCAGCGCGAGCCGGCCATCGGCCAGCAAGGCGCGCGCGCGCATGCTCGTGTTGGCGATCCAGGCGAGCTTCGTGGCGCCGTAGTGCGGCGACAAGGGCAGCCCGGTGATGCCGCGCACGCGTTCGGCATGCTCGGCCAGCGCCGCGACGCGCGAGGCCGCTCGTCGATCCTGCCACGACAGCACCGGCGCGACGACGCCGCCCGAGTCGCGGTCCCACGCGGCGCAGGAGCTGCGTTGCGTCGCCAGTCCCGCCGCGACCACGTCGTTGGCGCGCGAGCCTAGCTGCTTGCGCAAGTCGCGCAGCGCGCGGCGCAAGGACTGCACCAGCTCCTCGCCATCCTGCTCGACCTCGTCGTCGCCGCGCCGCGTGGTGGCCACCTCGACCTGGGCGCGCGCCACGACCTGCAGCGCGTCGTCGAAGGCCAGCGCGCGGCTGCGCGAACCGCCCTGGTCGAGCGCCAACACCAGCGGCCTCTTCATCGCGGGATTTCCACGCCTTCGCGCCGGGTCTCGGCCCGGTAGAGCTCGCACAGCCGCGTCGTCGTCGAACCGCGCTCCTCGGAGATGCGGCGTCCGTCGATCGCCTTGACCCACGACAGCTCGCCCATCGTCCCGGTGGTGAAGACCTCGTCGGCGGTGTGGAACTCCATCAGCGACAGGCGGCGCTCCTCGCAAGGGATGCCGGCGGCGCGCGCGAGCTCGATCACCACTCCGCGCGTGATGCCGGGCAGGCAGGCGTCGGCGTGCGGGGTCTTGAGCACGCCACGCTTGACGAGGAACACGTTCGTGGCGTTGGTCTCCGCCACGAAGCCGTCCATGTCGAGCATCAGGGCGTCGTCCGCGCCCGCGTTGTTGGCCTCGATCTTGGCGAGGATGTTGTTGATCAGGTTGTTGTGGTGGATCTTCGAGTCGATCGAACTCGGCCCGTTGCGACGCACCGACGAGGCGACCAGCGTCAAGCCACCTTGACCGTACACGGGCGCCTTCCACTCCGCGAGCACGATCAGCGTGCAGCCGTGGCGGTTGAACTTCGGGCTCATCCCCGAGGTGGTCTTCCTGCCGCGCGTCAAGGTCAGGCGCACGTGGGCGCCGTCGCGCATGCCGTTCGCCTTGAGGGTCTCGAGCACCGCCTGCTCGATCTCGGCGCTCGAGGGCGCGTCGGCGAAGCACAAGGCCTTGGCCGAATCGGCGAGGCGCGCGAGGTGCTCGCGCAGCCGGAAGACCTTGCCGTCGTACACGCGCAGGCCCTCCCACACCGCGTCGCCGCCCTGCACGGAGGAGTCGAAGACGCTGACCACGGCTTGTTCGCGCGGCACGAGCCGTCCGCCGACGTGCACGAGGATGTTCGCATTGCGGGGATCGGGAAGCAGCTGGTCGGTTTGCATGGCTCGCGCCTCAGGCTCGGATCGCCAGTCGGGACAACTGTTCGTACATGGGCTGCACCTCGTCGAGCAGCGCTCGCAGGCGGGCGGGGAACGGCGCGTCCTTGGGCTTCCATGGAGCGAAGCCGGTCGAGCGGTGGACGCTGGCGTACCAATGCGGGGCCCACGCGCCGTCCTCTGCGCGCGGCCCGGCCGGCCACGACAGCATGGCTTCGTCGAAGCGAAGGCCCAGGCGCCCGCACAGTTGCGACAGCACGGAGCGCGGATCCTTGAGCAGCTCCGAGGCGACCAGCACCACGGGCTCGCGGCCCAGCCGGCGCAGGTCCTCGAGGATCGACAGCTGCGCGGCGTAGCCGGTGTCGCGCAGAACCGGCTCGGCGATGTTCTCGGCCAGCGAAGGCAGCATGTCGCGCGGATCGCGCGTCAGGAGCACGTTGCCGCAGCGCGCCAGGAAGCCCCGGTCCAGCTCGACCAGGTGGTGGGCCATCTGCTTGAGGAAGAGCACCGGGCGCTCGCACGGCCCCAGCACGACGCGCCGCACGACCGCCTCGCCGTCCTGGTCCTGCGAAGCCAGCACCTCGCTCCGCCCGGGGTGCTCGAGCCCGGTGACCCGCAGGTAGTGCGCGTAGAGCGGCTCGTCCACGACGCGCGTGTCCGCGCGTTGCGCGAACGAATACATCAGGGCCGTCGAGACGTTGCGCGGGCCGGACCAGACGTTGAGGCGCAAGGTGGGAGTCGCGGGACCGTGCGGCATGGCTGCCCAGCACTCTAGTCGCCGAGGGCGGTGGAAGCCCACGACGCGTTTCGATAGAAACAGGGGCTGGAGGTCCGGCAAGCACGCATGAACGAAGACAGCCCGTCCTGGGGACTCGTGTTGATCCGCATCGTGGTCGGCGTCGTGCTCCTGGTCGCCGGCTGGACCAAGGTCTCGGCCGGGATCGGCGCCGAGTACGTGGAGGCCACCGCCCCCGCCTGGGCGGAGGCGCCGGGCTTCGCGCGGGCCTTCGGCGAGGAGGTCGTCCTCAAGCACCCCGGCTTCTTCGCCGGACTCGTGGCGTGGGGCGAGCTCGTGCTGGGCGTGGCGTTCTTCCTGGGCGCGTTCATGCGCCCCTGGGGCCTCGCGGGCGCGTTCCTGTTCCTGAACGGCGTCTTCGTGGTCGACGCGGCGCTGCAACCCCTGTGCTGGCTGCTGCTCGCCTGCTGCGCGGGCTGCGCCATCTCGCGCGCCGGCCGCAGGGCCGGAGCCGACGTGTTCCTCGACGAGCGCGCCCCGGGCTGGCTGACCTGGTGAGCGGATCGCGCGCGAGGGCGCGCCGCGCAACCCGCGCGACTGTCAAATGCGTTTGACGAGGCGCCCGAGCTCGAACACGGCGGAATCGATGCCGCGCGCCACCTCGAGGATCGACGCGTCGAACATGTAGGCCGGCGCGCTGACCACGAGCTGTTCGGCGTCGACGCAGCACTCGTGCACCTTGCGCGGCTCGTGGCGAGCGCCCATCGCCTCGAGCGCCGCGGCCGTGGCCGCGTCCTCGCCGATCGTCAGGCGCACGCCCTTGCCGCGCAAGGCGGCCGCGACCAGCGCAGGCGCGATGCACAAGGCGAGGATCGGCTTGCGCGCGGCGTGGAAGCCCTGGATGGCGCGCAGGGTCGCCGGCTCCACGCGCGCATCCGAACCGGCGACGGCGAAGTCGCACAGGTTCTTCGCCGCGCCGTAGCCGCCGGGGAAGGCCAAGGCGTCGTGGCGCGCAAGGTCGAGCTGGTGCAGCGGACGGATGCGGCCCCGCGCGATGCGCGCCGATTCCAGGAGCACCGAGCGGCGTCCATCCTCCGGCCTGCGCGCGGCGTGGTCGACGACGTCGCGCTGGAGCACGTCGGGCGCGTGGCACTCGACCTCCGCGCCCGCCCGTTCGAGCGCGAGCAGCAGCAGCACCGCCTCGTGGATCTCGCTGCCGTCGAGGAACCCGCAGCCCGACAGGACGAGGGCGACCTTCATCGCGGCGCCTCAGGCGGGGCGCACGACGATGTCGCCGAGCACCTTGAATTGGCAACCAAGGCGCGCGCCGGGCGTGGAGGTGCACATCTCGACGGTGTCCTTCTCGTCCTTGGTGGCGGGCGACACGTTGGCGGCCGGCTCGACCACGCACACGCAGGTGCCGCAGCTGCCCACGGTGCAGCCGAAGTCGTGCGGCGCGCCGGATTCGTCGCAGAACTCCATGAAGCTCTTGCCGTTGGCGCAGTCGTAGGTCTTGCCCGTGTTCGCGAAGGTGATCTTGGCCATGGTTCTCGCTTGGTGGTGGCGGTCTTGGGGCCCAGACTGTAGCGGCCGATTCGCGGGCGCGACAGCCCGCCGCGCCGGCGCCACGCATCCGATGAAGATCAACGTCCAGGCACCCGCCATCCCGCACGACCCATCCCTCCCGCGACCGGCCCCGCAGGCGGCGCACGGGACGCGCTCGACCTTGTGGCTCGTGCGCCACGCCGAGGTCCACGCGGATTGGCGCGGTCGCGCCTACGGGGGTCTCGACGTGCCGCTGGCCCCCGAAGGCGAGGACGAGACGCGCCTCTTCGGGGCGCGCTTCGCGGAACGGCCCGCGAAGCCGGTGCTCGTGCGTTGCTCGCACCTGGCCCGCGCGCGCGCCATGGGCGAGTCCATCGCGCGCGCCTGCGGCTCCATCCTCGTCGTCGACGAGCGCCTGCGCGAGGTCTCGCGCGGCGACTGGCAAGGGATCCCCTCGGCCGAGTTCAAGGCGAAGTGGGAGGCGCAGGCCGAGGCGTTCCGCGCGGACCCGTGGAACTGGAAGGGTCACGGCGGCGAGAGCGACGCCGACATCTGGGCCCGCGCCTGGCCTGCGGTCGCGGAGACCTTGCTCGCGAGCGGCGGCGCCACCTGCGTGGTCGCGGCGCACTACAACGTCATCCGCGTGCTGGCGACGCGCCTGCTCGGCCTGCCGCCGCACGAGAGCTTCGTGTTCCGCACCGACACGGCCTGCGCGACGGTGCTCTCCGACGAACCGGGGAGCTTCCGGTTGCTGGCGCAGAACATCGCCGATCCGCGCGTGGTGGGCTGAGCCGGAAGCGCAGGCAGGCATGCAACCGGTCGCCTGGATCGCGCCCGACGCCAGCCACCCGCCGCGACGCGGCGGGACCCTGCGGTTGTGGGGATTGCTCGCGGCCGCCAGCCGGAGCGCGCGCATCGTGCTCGTCGGCGCGACCGCCGACGAGCCCGCGGCGGCGCGCGCGCGCGCGCGCTGCCTCGAGCTCGGCGTGGAGCCGCGCATCGTGGCGCGTGGTCCGGCGCTCTCCCGGTGGCGCGCTCCCTGCTCGGCGCGCATCGAGCGTTGGAACGCCACGCCCGCCCTCGAAGCCGAGGCGCGACGGGCCCTGGCGGGCCACGCGGGGCTCGTGCACGTCGACGAACCGGGAGTGCTGCGGCTCGTCCCGCGCGGCGCGCGCGTGCACGCGCTGGCGCACCCCAAGCTCGAGCTCGACTACGCGCGGGCCTTCGCCGCGCGCCCCTCGGAGCGGCGCGACGTCCGTCGCGTCGAGGCGCTGGAACGACGCTCCATCGCCAGCGGAGCGCTGCAGCTCTTGTCCAGCGAACTTGACAAGGAGCGCTTGTGCGCCCGCCACCCCGGGGCGCGCGCGCGCGTCGTCGAGAACGGCGTCGACCTGGCGGCGCTGGGGGCGCCGCCGAGCTTCTTGGAGCGCGACGTGGGGCGGCTCCTGTGGCTGGGCAGCCTCGACTATCCGCCCAACGTGCAAGGCCTGGTGGCCTTCCTGCGGCTGTCGTGGCCGGCCCTGCGCGCGGCGCGGCCGGCGCTGGTGCTGGAGGTCGTGGGCAGCGGTCCTTCGCACCTCCTCGGCGACCTGCGCATCGACGGCGTGCGCTTCCTGGGCGAGGTCGCGGACCCGCGACCCGCGCTGGCCCGCGCGGGCGCGCGGGTCGTGCCGCTCGCCACCGGCGGAGGCACGCGGCTCAAGCTGCTCGAGGCGGCCGCGCTGGGCGCGCCCATCGTGGCGACGCGCGTGGCGGCCGAAGGCCTGCCCTTCGAGGATGGGCGCGAAGCGCGCATCGTGGAACGCATCGAGGACCTCGGACAGGCGGCGCTCGAGGTGCTCGACCAGCGCGACGCCGCGCGCGCGCGTTGCCTCGCCGCGCGCGCCATCGTCGAGAGGCGCTACGACTGGAGCCGCGCCGGGGCGGCGCTCATCGAGGCATGGGACGAAGCCTGGCGCAGCGCGCGCGCGTAGAGCGCCTCGCACTCCTTGGCGCACTCGAGCGCATCGCGCGCGCGCGCCGGCCGTCGCTCGAGCGACCTCCAGCGCTCCGCCGCGCGCGACACGAGCGCGGACCACGCGCGAGGATCGTCCGCGGGCAGCAGCAGCGCCTCGGGATCGAGGCGCCGCACCCCGGCGAGCCCGCCGCGGCCGGTGGTGGCGGTCCACAAGCCCGCCGCGAGCCCCTCGCGCACGGAGAATCCGTGGACTTCGTCCCACAACGCCGGGGCCGCCAACGCGTCGAGCCGCGCGAGGATGCGCGGCAGGTCGACGGGCGCGTAGGGACCGGCGAGGCGGATGCGCTCGTCGACCGCCGCGAGCGCGCGCAGGTCCTCCAGGCAACGCGCCGAGCCACGGGCCGCGCTCGCGGCGCCGTGCACCTCGAGCACGATCGTCGGATCGTCGCACTCCGACACGGCGCGCGCGAATTCCACCACGCCCTTGGAGGGCAGCAGCGCGCCCGTCACGCCGTACACGAACAAGCGCGGATCGCGCGGCGCGAGGCGCGCGCGCCAACCAGCGACGGCGCGCGCGAGGCGCTCGGCGCGGATGCCGTTCTCGATCACGACGAGCGGTGGACACTCGCCGTGCGGCCAGCGCCGCGCGAGCACGCCTGCGCCGTCGGGGTCGGGGGCGACGAGCGCGTGCGCCGCGGACAAGTCGCGCGCGACCTCGGCCCAACGCGCACGCAGGGCGGCGGGCGGATCCGCCGGCAGGCGCAGGTCGGGCCAGGTGGCGGCGATGCAAGCGGCGCAGCGCTCGGCGTCGAGGGTCGTGCAACGGCCTTCGTCCGACCACATCTGGCCGCGCGCGCAAGCATGCGAGTAGTCGTGCAGGGTCGCCACCACGACGCGACCCGCCCCTCGCAACGCGGGCACGAGCGCGGCACCATGCCCGGCCACGTGGTGCACGTGCACGACGTCGAGGCGCGCCGCGCGCGCCCAGGTCGCGGCCGAGGCCGCGACCGACCGTCCAGCGTCCCATGCGTCGGGCCGCGGCAGGCGCGACGAGCGGTGCGACCAGCCGTCCCCGCGCGAATCGCGCGGGTCGGAGCCGTTCGACAGGACCTCGACGTGGTGTCCGCGCGCGACGAGATCGTCGCACAGGCGCCGCACGTGGACCTGCACGCCGCCGCCGCCGAAGGGCGACTCGTGCAGGATCTGTCCGATGCGCATGGCGCCCGGCCCGCCCTCAGGCGGCTCCCGCCAGTTCGCGATACAAGCGCTCGATCGCGTCGAGGTGCTCGTCGTGGCCCACCACCGGAGCGGGGGCGAGCCGCGGCGGACGCGCTTCGACCACGCGCCGCAGTTCGCGCGCCCACGCCTGCGCGTCGCCCGGGGCCACGAGGCGCGCGGGATGGCCGCGCAGCACCTCGCCGATGCCGGGCACGTCGCTCGCCACGATCGGCAAGCCCGCGGCGCGCGCCTGGAGCACGACGAGCGGGGCGTTCTCGTCCCAGCGCGACGGAACGCACAACGCGTCGAAGCGCGCCATGACCTGGGGCGCGGTGCTGGGCTCGAAGGGCCCCATGCGGCGCACGCGCCCAGCGAGGTCCGGGCCGAGGTGGGCCTCCAGATAGCGCGCGTGGCGATCGCCGAGTTCGTGTCCCCACAATTCGAGGCACCATTCGCGCGCCTCGAGTCGCGCGTCCGCGCGGAGCAGGCGCACCGCCTCGAACAGCACATCGGCGCCCTTGTGCGGCGCGAACTGGCCGATGAAGCCGATGGTGGCGCCGTCGCGCGGCGGGGCGGGCGGCACGAGGAAGCGCGCCTCGTCGATGCCGTAGGGCAGGGTCTCGACGCGCTCGCGCGGCCAGCCCCGCTCGAGGAAGGCCTGCGCCAAGGCGCTCGTCGGCGCGATCCAGCGTTGCACCGCGCCGCGCGCCCGTTCGATCGCGGCGACGCGCCGCTCGATGTCGCGCGCCACGACCACGCGGCCCGCCCCGCCGCACGCGGCGAGCGCGCGCACCACCGCGCGCTTCAGCGCGAGCGGAGCCGGCGCGGCGTCGTAGGGACCGGGCTCGCGCACGCAACGGGCGCACGCGGCCGGATCCACCGGACGCGGGCAGGCGCGACCGAGCCAGTCGCGGAACTGGCCGCGGTGGCACAAGAGCCCGTAGTCCACGAGTGTCGCGGCGACCGCCGCGCCCGAGCGCTTGGCGACCTCAGGCAGTCCCGTGCTCAAGCCCCACAGCATGTGCAGGAAGTGGACGACCTGCGGTCGCCACTCGGCGCACAAGCGCGCGCAAGCCGCCTCGACCTCCGCGTTGGCGTAGCTGTCCTCGAAGCGCTTGGAGCGTTCGCCCTTGTTGTGGATCTCCACCACCTCGATTCCGTCGTGGCGCCGCACCTCGAGCGTGTGGCGCGGCGCGGAGCCGTCGCGGCGCGGGCAGAACACCTTGACTTCATGGCCGCGTCGCTGGAGGCCGGTGGCCAGTTGGTGCGTGTAGACCTCGGTGCCCCAGTGCCCCGTCGGCGGAAAGCCGTTGGACACCAGCAGCACGCGCAGAGGACCGGCGGTGCGCGCGACGTTCAACGCGCGACCTCGCCCAGCCGCGCCGCGCGCGCGGGCTCCACCAGGGACTGCAGGGCGCGCGGCGCATCGCCGCCCGGTCCTTGCAGCACCATGCGCGCGGACTGGATGTGCCGGTCCCACTCCTGCAAGGCGCGCGAAAGTCGCTCCTCGCGCCGCGCGTCGGGCGCCGCGGCGCCGCGCGTCGCGGTCCACGGCGTCGAATCGGCGCTGCCCGCCCCGCGCGCGCCGAGCCAGCTTTCGCGCACCTGGCGGTCGAGCACCAGGTCCGGTCTGTCGACGCCGACGCAGGCGGACTCGTCGCAGGCCGAGCTGCCCTCGAGCAGGCCGCCGCTGGCGTAGGCGATCGCGCGACGGGGCTCGTCGGAACCGCGCAGGATCGGCGCCAAGGAGACGCCGTGCATCGTGGGCGGCGGCACGATGCCGACGAGGTCCAAGAGCGTGGGCGCCACGTCCAGCGTGGAGACGATCGCGCGATGGACCCGCCCCTGCTTCTGCGCCAGCAGCGGCTGGCGCACGATCAGCGGCACGTGCAGGTCCGAATCGAGCAGCGTGCCCGCGTCGAGGTAGACGCCGCCTTCGCCGAAGCTCGTGCCATGGGTGCCGACCACGACCACGGTGGTGTTGGCGAGGCGGCCGGTCGCATGCAATCGTTGCAGCAAGCGGCCGATCTGGGCGTCGAGGTTGGTCAACTCGCCGTCGTAGCGCAGGTCGTAGTCGCCGAGGGTGAGCGGACCGCGGCCCCAGCGCTCGTGCGGCACGGCATGGAAGCCGCGCGAAAACGCGCCCGTGGGCGGCACGACGGCCAGTTCGGGTCGCGGTTCGTACAGGCTGCTCCAGCGCGGATCGACCTCGCGCTTCGTCCACAGGCGCACCAGGTCGTGCGCTTCGACGTAGGCGAACCAGTCCTGCGAACGCGAGTGCCCGCCCAGCCAGCGCTCGAACTTCGCGACGGCGGCTTCGAAGCCGTCGCCCAGCGCCTCCGCCTCGTCCTCGCGCAGCGCGCGGAACAGGCGGAAGCCGCGCGCGAAGCCGAGCGTCTCGTCGAGCGACGGATGGTCGCCGAAGGCGGCGGTGTCGAAGCCGGCGCGCAACAGCTCCTCGGCGAGCGACGGCAGCGAAGGCGGGATCCACCAGCGCGCGATGGCGCTGCGTTCGGAACCGGCGCGCTCGAGGCGCCGCGCGAGGCGCGGATCGCAGCCCGTGAGCAGCGCCGCGTGGGCGCCTTCGAGGTCGGGCGTCGCCGCGCGCGCGTCCGCGAACCATGCGCCTTGGCGCGCGAGGCCGTCGAGGACCGGGGTGGCGGGGCGATCGTTGCCTCCGACGCCGAGATGGTCGGCGCGCAAGCCGTCGATGGCGATGACGAGGATGCCGCGTCCCGTGCCCACGCCGCTCGGCTTGGGGCCGCACGCGAGCACCAGGCCCGCGAGGCACAGGAGCAGCAGCGGAAGGTGTCGGCGCGCGTCCATCGTCGTGGGACTCGATCCACCACGATGCACGGGCGGAGCGTCCGGGTCAACGCGGCGCGCGGAAGACCCCTTGGTCGGAGAGCCAGCCGACCTGCTGGTCGACGCCGCGCACCTTGCTCCATCCAGGCAACGCGTCGAGCACGCGCACCCGTTCCAGCGGCTGGGCGTCCGCCACGATCGCCGCCTCGACGCGCGGCTCGGAGCGCAACTCGGCCGCGCGCTCGAGCACGATCCAACCAAGCGCCGGCTCCGCGGAGCGCGAGCGGCTCCACGCGGCGGCGAGGCAGGCGCAGCACGCGACGAAGGCCGCGAGGGCCGATGGCACGGCCCAGCGCCGACGGGAGGGGCTGGCGAGGATCCACGCCACGGCGCCGAGCAGGAACAGCGACGAGCCGACGAGACGCCACTCGGAGGCGCGCAGCGAGCCGAGCAGCAGCTCGAAGGCGCCGCGCAGGTCGCCGCGTTCGGCCGGAGGCAAGCCGAGGCGCGAGCGCACGAGTTCGAGGTTGGCGCGCAGCGCGGGCAGGCGCGGGTCGTGCAGCAGGGCGAGTTCGTACCACGCCCCGGCTTGCGCGGCGCGTCCCTCGCGCCACGCGCAGTTGCCGAGGTTCGCCGCGAGGCGCGCCCGTTCGCCCTCGGAGCCGGCGCTCGCGTACGCCGCGAGCCACGCTTCGCGCGCCATGTTCCAGTCGGCGCGTCGATAGGCCTCGACGCCGGAATCGGCCGCGGCGCCGGCGGACTTGCCGTCGAGCGCGTCGTGCGCCGCGGCGAGGCGCGAGCACGCGGCGAGATGCGCCAGCGCGGCGAGCAGGAAGGCGAGGGCGCGGATCATCGCCAGCCCTCCGTGGCGGCGCGCGCCGCGAACTCGCGCAACGCCGCGGCGTCGGGCGCCGGGCGCGTCGACCACTCGGCGGCTTCGCAAGCCGCGAGCAGCTCCGCCGCGCGCGCCTCCAACTCGGCGTCGGGCGCCCAGCCATCCTCGTCGCGTCGCGCCTTGGCCCACGCGCGCACGTCGCGACCGGCCCATGCCGTCCCCTCCTCGCTCGTGCGCGCCGCGAGGAAGCCGCGCAAGGCGCGGTGCCTGCCCGCCGGCGACGAGTCGCTCCCGAGCGCGCGTTCGAACTCGCGCAGGGCGCGCCTGCGGCGGCGCGCCGCCGGCGCCCATGGATCCTCCTCGCGCCAGATCATGCGTCGCGCCCGCCCACCGAAGAGCAGCACCAACCCCATCCCCGCGAGGATGGCGCCGCCGGAAGGCGCCCACGGCTCGTCGCCCGCGCGCGCTTCGACAACGATGTCCGCGACATCGCGCTCGCGTTCGATCAAGGGCGGCTGGTCGACCACCAGCGCCGCCGCGTTCTTCAGGGCGCGCACCTGGATCGGGATCGGCTTGGTGGCGCACTTGGACCACTTGCGCTCGGCCGTGTCGTAGTAGGCGAGTTCCACGGGCGGGATCTCGGCCAGCGACGCGTCCACCGGCGCCAGGTCGTAGACGACGGTGCGGCGGTCGGCCGTCTTGCGGTCCGTCTTGCCGTACACGCGAAAGCGCTCGAAGCCCGGCTGCCGCGCCAGTTCGGGCGGTTCGAAGAAGTCGAGGTTGGCGGCGCCGCTCCAATCGACGGTCAGCTTGATCGAGTCTCCCGCGTCGACGGCCCGGCGATCGGCCGAGGCGCGCGCCTCGAGGCGCCCCACCGCGCCGGACCACACGAGCGGCCGGCCTTCCTCGGGGATCGGCAGCACGCGGATCTCGAAGCCGTCGAGCCGCTTGTACATCGTCTTCTTCTGCGAAGGATCGAGCCCGAAGAAGGAACGCGCGACCTGGCCGAACTCGAAGTGGCTGGTCGTCAACTCGAGCCGCCCCGGATCGCTGGCGAGGCAGCGCTTCCTCCAGCGCAGCGTCTGGAAAGTGCGTCCGCCGCGCTGGCGCGTCCCTCCGTCCTCCACCGCGATCAGCTGCTCGCCGTTGAGCTGGATCTGGCTGAGCGCACGACCCTGCTGGTCGCCGCTCGCCAGTTCGACGAGGCCGGCCACGGCGCCGTGCCATGGCAGGTTCAAGTTGGCGTAGTTCACGGTCGAAGCCAACGCGGCGTCGAAGCCCACGACGATGTCGAGCGTGAACGGTTCGCCGGCGTGCACTTCGCGCGGCGCGTCGATGGTCAACCAGCCGAAGTCCTCGCCTTCCACGTCCTTGACCACCTCGAACGTGGCGGGACGCGTGGCGAGCGCGCCGGTGTCCGTCGCGACCTCGAAGGCCGGGATCGTGTACCTGCCCGGCGCCGCGGCGCGCACGGGGATCGACCAGGTCAGTTGCGTGGTGCGCTTGAAGCGGCCGCCGGCCAACTCGCTGCTCGACACGACGGAAGCGGGACCGACGGGACCGATGGCGAGGCCGTCGACCTTCGGCAGCTCGCCGAGTCGCGGATTCGCGGCGTCGCGCACCTCGACCACGAGGCGCGCCTCGGAGCCGAGCTTCACGACTCCGCTCGACATGCGCGCCACGACGCGCGCCTCCTGCGCGATCACGGGCGCCGAAGAGAAGAAGGCGCACAGCGCGCACAAGAGGAGGCGCCAGGCGCATGCTCCCCAAGCGGTGTTCGAGTCATGTGTCGTTCCGCGCGGCATGGTACGCATCACCAATCCTTGTCCACCTTCTGGCGCCTGTCCTTGAGCAGGGTCGCGCGCAGCTCCTCGCCCTTCTCCTCGAGTTCCTTCAACTTGTCGAGCAGCTTCTGCGCCTCCTCCTTCGACATGGCTGCGGCTGGCTTGGGAGCCTGGTCGTCCGCCTTCGACTCGTCGGCTTCGCTTGGCTGGCGCTGGTCCTGCTGCGCTTCCTCCGGCTGCTCCTGCTGGTCCTGTCCCTGCTGGTCCTGTCCCTGCTGGTCCTCGGGCTGCCGTTCTTGCTCGTCCTTGTCCTTGTCCTGCTGCTCGCGTCGACGCTCCTCCTCCTCGCGGCGCCTTTGCTCCTCGAGACGACGCAACTCCTCCAGCCTGCGCTGCACCAGTTCCAAGTTGGCGCGCGCGTCGGCGTCGTGGCGCTCGAGGCGCAGGCGCTCGACGAGCCGCGCGCGCGCGACGAGGTTGGCCGCGCGCGCCTTGGCGATGGGATCCTCCGCCGGACCGGCGGCGGACGCAGGCGCGTTGGGGTTCGCGCCGCCGGGAGGAGTGGCGACCTGCGCGGCCGCGGGCGCGGACCCGTCGGGGCCGGGCCGCAGCGCCTCGGCGGCGGCCAGTTCCAGGTCGGCCAAGGCGTCGACGGCCTCGAGGCGCGTCGCCCCGCTCCCTTCCGCGCGCGCCAGGAGGAAGGCGGCTTGCGCCTGCTCCCATTGCTCGAGGCCGAGCGCCGCGACGCCGTCGACGAGCGCCAGCTCGCCGGCGATGGCCGCGGCGCGGGGCCGCAACCGCAGCAGCTCGATGGCCGGGTCGATGGCGCGCAGCGCGCTGGCGCGCCAAGCGCCTGCGGCGATCCACTCCGCGCGCCTGCGCGCGAGCGCGTCCGGCGCTTCCAGGCGACGCACGAGATCGCGCACTCCGGCGTGGTCGCCGGCCGCGATGCGGCGCTCGAGTTCCTCGAGGCCGTTCGACAGGCCCGCGGGCCAAGGTTCGACCCGCGCGGGCTCGGGCTGCACGCCGCCGGGCGGCGCGGACGACGCCACCTGCGCGGACGCGAGGCGCGTCGCGAGCGGCGCGATGGCGACGATCGAGGCCGCGACGCGCACGGCGCGACGAAGGGCGCCTCGGCGCGTCACGGGCCGCTCCTCCTGCCGCGCAAGCCGGACTCGACGCAAACGCACAGCGCCGCGACCACGAGCGGCCACTGGTAGCGGTCGTGCGGGATGCGCTCGCGGCCGCTGCCGTACTCGCGACCCTCCATGCGGGAGATGCGCGCCGTCCACAACTCCTCGAGCGGCGTGGGCGAGGTCTCCGTGCCCACGTAGTCGCCGCCGGAGACCTGCGCGATGGAGCGCAGCGTCGCCGCGTCGAGCCGCGAAACGACCTCCTTGCCCTCGGGACCGCGCACGAAGCCGCGGCCGTCGGGGATCTTGCCGCCGTCCTCGGTGCCGATGCCGCAAACATGCACGCGGATGCCGCGCTCGGCAGCGCGGCGCGCCACCGCGGCGCCCTGGCCGCCGAGGTCCTCGCCGTCGGTCAGCAGCACGATCACTTCGTGCGCGCCGCTGCGCCCGTCGAACAAGCCGAGTGCGCGCTCCAGCACGGCCCCCACGTCCGTGCCGCCCTTCTGGTTGTCGGCCGGATCCAAGGTGTCGAGGAAGGTGGCCAGCGTGCGCATGTCGGACGTCAGCGGCGCCACTTCGCGCACGTCGCCCGAGAATGCCAGCAAGGCGGCGCGGTCGCCCTGCAGGCGCTCGAGCAGGCCGCGCACCTCGCGCTTGGCGCGCGTCAATCGATCGGGCGAGAGGTCCTGCACCAGCATCGAGCGCGAGGTGTCCAGGCACACGACCATGTCGAGTCCCTTCTTGCGCACCTCGCGCAGCGTGTAGCCGCGCACCGGCCCGGCCAGCGCCAGCACGAGGAAGACGAGCGCCAGCACGCCCGCCACGAGCCGCAGCAGCTCGCGGCGCGGCGCGAAGCGCGGCCACAAGCGGGCGTGGGACGCCGGCGCGGCGACGAGCGCGCGGGCGGACGCGGCGGCGCGCCACGACCACCACGCCAGGCCGACCAGGGCCGGCGCCGCGCACAACCACCACAACGCCTCGGGGCGCTGCCAATCGAAGCCCAGCACGCCGTTCACGGCAGGGTCCTCCAGATCGTGCGCCATCCGAGGAATGCCAGGAGCTGCAGCACCAGTGCGGGCAGCAGCAGCGCCTTGTACGCGTCGTAGTTCTCGACGCGCCGCGAGACGACGCGCTTCGTGCGCTCCAGCGACTCGATCTGGGCGTAGGCGCGCTCGAGCTCGGCCTGGTCGCGCGCGCGGAAGTGCAATCCGCCCGTGCGCTCGGCGATGCGGCGCAGCTCGGTCGTGTCGATCTCGCGCCGCGTCGGCACGGCCCGGCCGAAGGCGTCGAAGGCGTAGGCGTAGCGGCCCGCGAAGATCGTGTAGACCTTCACGCCCGACTTGGCGGCGAGGTCGGCCGCCTCGAGCGGCGCGATGGAGTCGATGTTGTTCTCGCCGTCGGTCAGCAGCACGGCCACCTTGGACTTCGCCTCCGAACCGGCCAGCGTCTGCACCGCCTTGGCGAGGCCCACGCCGATGCCAGTGCCGTCCTCCTGGCGGTTCTGCACGGGCTGCAGCTCCTCGATGAAGCCGCGGATCGCGTCCACGTCCAGCGTGTAGGGGCACAGGATCTGCGGATAGGCGGCGAACACGATCAAGGCGCACTGGTCCGCCGCGCCTTCCTTGTCCTGCATGCGGCGCGCGGCGAAGTCGCCCACGACCTGCTTGACGACATCGAGGCGCGAGCGCTTGGGATCGAGGTCCTTGTGCTGCATCGAACCCGAGCGGTCGACGACGAGCGCGATGTCGACGCCTTCGCTCTCGCTGTCCGATCGCACCTCGCCGCGCAGCGGTCGCGCCAGCGCCACGGCCACGCAGGCGGCGGCCAGCGCCGACAGGAGGAACGGCACGAAGCGCGTGTTCGACCGCCACGACGCGGGCACGCGCTCGACCAGCGTGGCGCGCGCCTCGGCCCTGCCGGACTCGCCTCGGCCCCGCCACAGGCACAGCCACGCCACGGGCGCGAAGAGGAGCAGCCACGGATCGGCGAACGACCAGCCGGGCGCGAACTCGAAGGCGCCTTCGGCCACGCTCTTGGCGAGTTCCTGCGGAAGTGTCACGCGCGCTTCCCTTCCGTGGTGGTCGCGCACAGCGCGCGCGCCTCTTCGAAGCGCGCCGCCACCAGCTCGGCGGGCACGGAGTCGCAGCACCAGCGCAACGGCTCGATGCGCCGCACGAAGCCCGCCGCGGCCGCCTCGCCGCGCGCCTCGGCCCGATCGGCCCATTCCATGCCGCCCATGGCGGCCGGAGCGGGCGCGTCGTCAAATTCATTTGACGAGGCCGCCCGGCGTTCCGCTAGTCGCCCGTCGACCACGCCGCGCACGAGCGCCGACAAGGCGTGCAGGCACTCGCGCCCCTCCGCGGGATCCTTGCGCCATCCGGCCTCCAGGACGGCGAGCCGCTCGAGCGGCCCCGGCGCCGCGGCGGCGCGGACGCGCGCACGGCGGCTCCTCCAGCGCCACGCGACGAGCAGCGCGGCGAGCGGCGCCGCGAACATCCACGCCCACGCCAGCGGCGGCAAGCCGAGGGCGTCGGCGGGCGGCGCCACCGCGGAGGGCGCCTGCAGCAACTGGCGCGGCGCATCCTCGCCCTCCCCCAGCGCGCCGGCGACGACGACGCGCGCCGCGGCGGCGTCGAAGGGCTCGCCGCCCACGAGCAGCAGTCCGCCGGGCGAGTCGAGCTCCCCGCCCGTGAGCGCGAAGGCGGTGTAGCGCGCGCGCCACTCGTCCTGCGGGCCGTCGAGCGAAAGGCGCGACAGCGCCGGTCCCTCCAGCAGGGCCCACGGCACGAGCGGATCGGCGGGCCACGCGGCGAGCGTGGGTTCGAGTCCGTCCTGCAGGCGCACGCGCAGCTCGAACGAGACGGGTTCGCCGATCTCGGCGCCGGCGACCGAGGCGGTCCAGGCCGCGCGCCCGAGGGAGGCGCTCGACGCGGATGCCGCTCCGCCTCCTTCCAGCGCGCGGCTCACGCTCGTCCTCCCTTGCCGGCTACGCGCCGCTTGAACAACGCCACGAACGGCAGTTCGACATCGCCCTCCGTCGACAGGTCGACCACGTCGACGCGCGCCTTGGCGAACACGGCATCCTCGGCCGAGCGACGACGACGCGCGGCCGCGTTCCACGCCTCGCGCGCCGCGGACGAACGTCCGTCGACCTCGTGGCGCCCGCCGCCCTCGAGGTCGTCGATCACCAGCGGGCCGGCGGCCGGCAGCGCCAACTCGAGCGGATCGGCGATGCGCACCGCCACGACGTCGTGGCGGCGGTTCAGGCGTTGGAGCAGGCGCTCCACGCGCGGCGCCTCGGCGTGGACGCAACGGAAGTCGGAGAGCACGAACACGACCGAGCGACGGCGCAGCAGGCGCTCCTCGGCCTCGAGCGCCTCGACCAGCGCGCTGGCGCCATCGCCGCGCGCCTCGGTCGCGCCGCGCGCGACCTGCGACGCCTGGCGCAGGCCCTTCTTGCAGGGCGTGCGCCGGCGCGCGTCCAGCGCCGCCACGGTCAGTCCCACCTTGTCCTGGTTGCGCGCGGCCGCGAAGGCGAGCAGCGCCGCGGCGCGCGCGGCGACTTCGGCCTTGGTGCAGGCCCGCGTGCCGAACGCCATGCCGCGCGAGGCGTCGAGCACCAGGCGCACCTCGAGCTCGCGCTCCTCGGCGTAGGTCTTGACGTGGGGCGTGCTCGTGCGCGCCGTCACGTTCCAATCGATGCGGCGCACGTCGTCGCCCGGCGCGTAGGCGCGCACCTCGCGGAACTCCAGGCCGCTGCCGCGGAACGCGCTCTTGAAGCCGCCCGACAAGGCCGCGTCGACGAGGCGCCGCGTGGCGATGCGCAACTTGCGCGCCGCGCCGCCGGGCTCGAGTCGCGGCTCGACCCCCGCCGCCGGCTCGCCCTCGAGGAATCGCGACCAGGACCACATGGCGATGGCGCCGCGCGCGCCTCAGGGCACCGGCACGGTCTCCAGCACGCGCGACACGATGCGCATCGAACCGAGCCCCTCGGCCTCGGCCTCCCAGGTCGGCATCACCCGATGGCGCAGCACCTCGGGCGCGATGGCCTTGATGTCGCCCGGGACGACGAAGTCCCGTCCGGCGAGCAAGGCGTGCGCGCGCGCGCATTGGGCCAGCCAGATCGTGGCGCGCGGGCTGGCTCCGTAGCCGATCTTGCCGCCGAGGTCGGGCAGGCCGTGGCGCGCGGGCTCGCGCGTCGCCACGACCAGCGCGACGATGTAGCGCGCGAGCTTCTCGTCCAGTTGCACGCGATCGACGGCGGCGCGCGCCGCGAGCACCTCGTCGAGGCCCACGACGGCGCGCGGCTCGAGGCGCGGCGCGGTGCTCGCCATGCGACCGAGGATCAGCAGTTCCTCCTCCGGCGTGGGATAGGACACGACGACCTTGAGCGCGAAGCGGTCGAGCTGCGCCTCCGGCAAGGGGTAGGTGCCTTCCTGCTCGAGCGGGTTCTGCGTCGCCAGCACGAGGAAGGGCTTGGGCAGCGGATGCGTCGCGCCGCCGATCGAGACCTGGCGCTCGGCCATGGCCTCGAGCAGCGCGGACTGCACCTTCGAGGGCGCGCGGTTGATCTCGTCCGCCAGCACGAAGTTGGCGAACACCGGGCCGCGCCGCACGGCGAAGCTGGCGTCCTTGGCGTTGTAGATCTCCGTGCCCACGAGGTCCGAAGGCAGGAGGTCGGGCGTGAACTGGATGCGCGAGAAGCTGCCGCGCACCGCCTTGGCGAGACTGGATACAGCCAGCGTCTTCGCCAGTCCGGGCACGCCCTCGAGCAGCACGTGCCCGCCGGTCAGGAGGCCCACGAGCAGCATGTCGAGCAGGCGTTCCTGGCCCACGACCACCTCGGCCAGCGCGCGTCGCAGTTCGGGCACGAAGCGCGTGGCGGCGGCGTGGTCGATGGCGTTGGCTTGGTGCTGGTTCATGGAGTCGTGGGCGCCCCGAGCGCGCCTCGCCACCGGTCGCGCGGCGGGGCCGCGTGGTACGGGCGGATCCGGCCGGTGTTGGCGCGGCGCTCGCGGGCCGCCCATGCTAGCGCCCGGAGATCGCCGCCGCCCTAGCGATCGGTCGGCTTCGCGGACGGCGGCGCCGAGTCGGCCAGCGCGCCGGCGCGCGGGGCGAAGCTCTCCCGCGCGCGGAAGCGCTCGGCGTAGGCGAGGCAAGTCTGCGCGTAGTGCAAGGTCTCGCTGCGTCCGTCGCGCGTGGCGCGCCAGCGCTCCCACCCGCCGGCGGCGTCCAGCCACTGCTTCAACTTGCCGCGCCCCGCGTTGTAGGCGACCAGCGTGCGCTCCCAACGGGGCCCCTCGAGCTTGTGCAACCACACGAGGTGGCTCGCCGCTAGGCGCGCGTTGAGCTCGGCGTCCGAGAGCAGCTCGGACTTCGTCGGCGGGTCGATCCTCAGGCGCTTGGCCGCGTCCGAGGCGGCCGAAGGCATCAGCTGGAACAAGCCCATCGCGCCCTTGGAGGACAGCGCATCGACCTTGCCGCGGCTCTCGACGTAGCAGATGCCGGCCATCAGGGCGGGATCGAGGCCCGCCTCGGCCGCGACCTTCAGGATCGCCGGCGCGTGCGCCTCGACGCCGCGCATGCCGATCTCGCTGTGCACGATGCGCGCGATCTTGGGCCCCTGCACCACGCCGCCGACGGCGAACAGCGCCACGACCGCGAACAGCAGCACGAGCACCAGCGGCCGCTCGAGGTCGACGCGGCGTGACTTTGAGCGGGACTTCCTCGCCATCGCATTCAGCGCTCGGCCCGCAGCTCCTCGCGCAAGGCCTTGGCCTGTGCTTCGCGGTCCGCGCCGCGCGGCGCGAGCGCGGGCAATTGGCGCCCCAGCAGGCGCGACAACTCGCGGCGTGCGCGCTCGGCGAGGATCGCCTCGGGGCGCAGCAGCGCCTCGACGAGGAACAAGCGTCCTTGCAGCGTGCCCTCGCCCTCCAACGCGCCCAGCGGCGGCGTCGGCACGCCCGCGCGCTCGAGCCCGGCGCGGAACCACAGCAGCGAATCGTCGTGGCGCACGCCTTCCCACCACGCCCACCAGGCTTCGACCGCGTCGGCTTGGGCGCGCGGATCGAAGCAGGTCAGCACCGCCAGTTCCTCGGCCACCTGGGCGTCGCCGCGCCGCTGCGCGAGGATCGCGATCAGCGGCGAGACCGCCTCGGGCGAACCGAGTCGCGCCAGCACGAGCGCCGCTTCGCGCCGGCTGCGGCCGCCCGGTTGGTGCAGCAGTCGCGACAACTCGGGGATGGCGCGCGCGCCGAGCTTGAGCAACCCATCCTCCGCCGCGGCGCGCAACTCCGGATCGCCTGCGTCGGCGACGAGTCCGACGAGGAAGCTCGTCGCGGTGGGATCGGCGACGACGGCTAGGCCGCGCGCGGCGGCGAGTCGCACGCGCGGATCGGCGTCGCCGACGGCGAGCACCAGCGCGTCGAGCACGTTCTCGCCGCCCATGGCGGCCACGGCTTCGAGCGCCGCGGCGCGCACCTCCGGGAACGCGAGGCGCGCGCGCGCGAGCAGCGCGGGGCGCGCCGCGTCGCCCGGGTTGGCGCGCAGCGCCACGCCCGCCGCGGTGGCGACGCGCGGGGCCGTGTCGCCGGGCAGCGCG
>JBKDQQ010000181.1:0-9874 GCA_046341775.1 Planctomycetia bacterium | reverse complement strand
CATGTACTCGAGCGGCGTCATGCCGTGCTTCTTCGCCTCCTCCGGCAAGCCGGGCACCGAGTTCTCGAAGATCCACTGGTAGTACTCGTCGACGGTGATGCACTCGCCCTTCCTGTAGGGCGACTCGTACCACTGCCGGATGCCCAATGACCCGTCGTGGTCGATGCGCCACGACAGCTGGATCCAGAACTCGTCTTCCTCCCACACCTCGCCTGGGTTCGACTCGTGCGTGAAGCGCACCGATTCGCCCAAGCGCTGCGCCATCACGCGCTGCACCGGCTGGCGGAAGCTGAGCCACTTCGCCGCGTGCGTCTCCTGGCTCATCAAGTCGTGGCGCTCGGGGCCATGGCCCATCGGCAGCACATAGTCGGCGTATTGCGCCGTCTCGTTCCAAGTCGGCGTGAGCGCCGCGTGCAGCTCGACCTTCGACTCGTCGCGCAGCACGGCCTCCCACACCATGCCGTCGGGGTTGGTCCAGACGGGGTTGTAGACGCGCGTGAAGTACGCGGCGATCTTGCCGCGGCCCTCGAGGATCAGGTGCGGCAGCAGGAACGACAGTTCATGGTGCGCCAGCGGCCACTCGCGCGGGTAGAGGAGCTCGTTCCACACGCGCTGCGGCGGCGGCTTGAGGAACGGCGGGGGGACGAACTTGGTCTGCGTGTTGAGGTTCGTGCCGCCCTTCGCGCCCACGGCGCCGACGAGCACGCACAGGAATTGCAGGCAGCGCGCCACCTGCCATCCGCCTTCGTTGCCCGAGGCCGCGTTGCGCCACACGTGCGAGGCCAGCGCGCTCTTCGCCTTGCCGATCTCGCGCGCGATCTCGACGATCTGCGCGGCGGGGATGCCGGTCTCCTCCTCGGCCTTCCGGGGCGTGATGTGCGCGTAGTGCTCCTTCAAGGCCTCGACGAAGGTCTCGAAGCTGCGCGGCTTGCCGGCGTGCTTGGCGTCGAGGTATTCGCGCCAGTTGGTCCAACCCTCCACGAAGGAGCGGTCGTACAAGCCCTCGTCGAGGATGACGCGCGCGAAGGCGAGCAGCAGCAGCGCCTCGGTGCCCGGCCACGGCGCCAACCACCAATCCGCCATCGAGGCGGTGTTCGACAAGCGCACGTCGATCACGCAGATCTTCGCGCCCTTCATCTTGCCGTCGATGATGCGTTGCGCGTGCGGGTTGAAGTAGTGGCCCGTCTCGAGGTGCGACGACAGGAGCAGCATGAACTTGCTGTGCTCGTGGTCGGGCGCGGGGCGGTCCGCGCCGCTCCACAGGGCGTATCCGAGGCGCGCCGCGCCGCTGCACACGTTCGTGTGGCTGTTGTGGCCGTCCACGCCCCAGCTTTGCAGCACGCGATCCATGTAGCCGTCGTGCCCGGGGCGTCCGACGTGGTACATCACCTCGGTGCGCCGTCCTTCGACCAGCGCCTTGCGGATCTGCTTGGCGAACACGTCGAGCACCTCGTCCCAGGTCGTGCGCTCGAACTTGCCCGAACCGCGCGGGCCGACGCGCTTCAACGGATGCAGGATGCGTTGCGGATCCTGCACCTGGTTGAGGGTCGCCGGTCCCTTCGCGCAGTTCTTGCCGCGCGAAGCGGGGTGGTACGGATTGCCCTCGAGCTTGCGGATCTCGCGCGTGTCGCGGTCCACGTACGCCACGAGGCCGCAGGCCGCCTCGCAGTTGAAGCAGGTGGTCGGCACCAGCATGTAGCGCTTCTCGACCTTCTTCGGCCACTGCTTGCCGTCGTACTCCTTCCAATCGTCCCACTGGTCGCGGGGCGGGAAGGACTCGAGCGGCGTCGTCATCATCGGTTCGGCGTCGTGCGAACGGCTCATGGTTCGGTCCTCTGGGGCGCGTGCCTTCGGGTTCGACGGTGCGGCGGTCCTTGCATCACGACAGCGGCGGCAACTGTCCGGCGCGCACGAAGGCGTGCTCCCACAGCCACAAGCCGAAGAGCGCCAGCATCGCGGCCGGCGCCGCGAGCACCGGCATCGGCGCCACGACCGCCGCCACGAGCAAGGCCGTGGGGAGCACGACGCCCAGCGCGTTGCCCACGTGCATCGCGCGCGGGATCGGCCCGGCGGAGATCACGGGCAGGAAGGCCGCGGCCTGGCGCGCGTTGGCGGTCGGATGCTTCTTGATGCGCTCGGCGACGACGAGCAGGAGATGCAGGTTCAGCGCGCCCACGAGGAGCACGGCCAAGAGCTGCGGCTCGAGGCTGAAGGGCAGGAGGATCGCGGCGCCGCACAGCACGGCCTGCACGAGCAGGTGCGGCAGCACGAGCGGCGATTGCCACAGGTCGCGGCCTTCGCACTGCTGGAACAGGAAGGCCGTGTAGCCCGCGACGCCCAGCGCGAGCACGGCGTTCACCCAGCGGATGCCTTCGGCGACTTCGACGTGGCCGAAGTACCGCGCCACCGGGGCGGCGACGAGCCCGAGGCCCGCTGCGGTGAGGATCCAGCCGCCCTTGACGAGCCAACTGCGCGTGTTGGGTCGCGTCATCAGGCGGAAGAACTTCCACGGACGCGCGAGGTCGTGCACCAAGAGACCCGTGGTCGCGACGAGGAACACGAGCGCCAGCACTTCCGGCAGGTAGTCGCGCGCGAAGCCCTCCGGCAGCCCGAAGAAGGCCGCGAAGGGCGACAAGAGCGCCGCGCCGGCCGCGAGGCCCTTGGTGACGAGGTAGAGCGACACGTGCCAGCCCCATTCGACCTTGTGGCCCGCGTCCAGCACCGTGCGCGTGTCGGGCTCGAGCGGCAGCTCCTCGGGCCACGGTTCCGTCTTGTGCGGCGGACGGTCGCTCCACAGGTAGGTCGCGGGGCGTTCGGCCTCTCCCGGCTTCAGGAGCGTCGGCTCGACGCCGAGGTAGTGCACGTTCGGTCCCGTGCCCTGCTCGACGCGTCGTTGCAGCGTCGCGCCCTCGTTCTCCGCCAGCATCATGCTGATGCGCGACTTGGGATCGTGCAGGTCGCCCGCGACGATCGCACCTTCCGGGCAGACGACGACGCAGGCGGGCTCGAGCTGCTTCTCGACGCGGTGCGCGCAGTAGTGGCACTTCTCCGCGGCCCCGGTGTCCTCGTTCAGGTAGATCGCGTCGTACGGGCAACCTTGCATGCACGCGCGGCAGCCGATGCACGCGTCGCGGTCGAGGTCGACGATGCCGTCCTTGCGCTTCTCGAGCGCGTTGACCGGGCAGATCGTGACGCACGGCGCCTTGGTGCAGTGGTTGCAGCGCAGCACGGCGAAGTGGCGCTTGACGGCGGGGAAGCGGCCCTTCTCCTGGTACTTGACCCAGGTGCGGAAGCTGCCGAGAGGCACGTCGTTTTCGCTCTTGCAGGCGACCGTGCAGGCGTGGCAGCCGATGCAGCGACGATGGTCGAGGAGGAAGCCGTATTGCATGTCGAGGGCAGACATCATGCCCCCGAGCGGGCGGTGCGCCCACGCTCAAGGCGGGGGAACAGGTGGGGGAATCGCGCGGACGATCCAGCCGGCATCCAGGGACAGAGGAGGCGGTGGCGCCGTCATGCAAGTGATACCTAAGTTATTCCATGACAGACATTTGCGTTTGTTCTCATGTGAAATTCGACAAATTGATTATGGAATAATAACTTGATCTTACGATTGAAGCTCTTCAGCCGCCGCCCAACAACATGAAACTCCGCATCCTCCTCGGCTTCCTCGTCGTCCTTGCGGGCCTGTGGTGGCTCAACCGCCGGCTCAACCACAACCCGCGCTACATGGAGAGCGCCTCTTCGACGGCGGAAGGAGTCAAGGAGACGGACCGCGGGAGGTTCATGGTCGGCTTCCTGCCGGTCACATGACACCTGACTTGCCCGGTGACCAGTTGGGCCACCGAAAACAGCACGAGCGGCACGGTCTTCCAGGCGCAGCGCTTCGGCGACTTCCCGACGATGAAGGAAGCGCTCATCGCACGCAAGATCGACGCCACCTTCATGATCGCGCCGCTGGCGATGAAGCTGGTCGCCGACGGCGTGCCGGTGAAGATCGTCTACCTCGGACACCGCGACGGCAGCGCGTTGACCGTGGCGAAGGACTCGACCGTCCGGGAGTTCAAGGATCTGGCCGGCCGGCGCGTCGCCATCCCCAGCCGCTTCTCCAACCAGCATTTGCTGATGAAGCGCATGATGAAGGAGCGCGGCATGGCGCTCGATGCGATCGAACTGGTCGAGATGGCGCCACCCGACATGGCGAGCGCGCTCGCGGCGCGCTCCATCGAGGGCTACATCGTCGGCGAGCCGCACAACGCCAAGGCGGAACTCGGCGGCTACGGACGCATCCTGCACTTCATGAAGGATCTCTGGCCGGACTTCATCTCGTGCGTGCTCGTCGTGCGGCAGGAGGTGGTCGACGAGCGTCGCGCGCTGGTGCAGGAGCTGGTGCAGGGCATCGGCGACTCGGGCGCGTGGCTGGACGAGGAGGAAAACAGCCTCGCCCACAGGAAGCGCGCCGCGGAGGTGGTCGGCAAGCTCTTCTACAACCAGGACCCCAAGCTGCTCGAGCACGTGCTTCTCAACCCCGGTCGCGTGTCGTACAAGAACCTGGTGCCGCCGCGCGAGACCTTCGACGAGATCATGGACCTCGCCGTGGAGACCGGGGTCATCGGCCGCCGCATGCGCTTCGAGGAGTACTGCGACACCAGCTTCTCGCGAGCGATGCGCGAGCCCCGTCCCCTGATCGCCTTCCCTCCGCCGCCGGTCTCGGCGGCCAAGTGAGGCGGCTCGACGCATGATCGCGCCCGTCGTGGTCCTGATCCTCGCCGTGCTCGTCGGCGTCTGGGCCACCCGCTTCAGCCAACGCGCGCAGGCGCTGCTGCTGCCCTCCTGCACGGCCTTGGCGCTGCTGGCGGCGTGGCACATGTACTCGGTCGCCACCGAGTACGAGCTGCGCTCCACGCAGGCCGACGGCGCGATCGAGACGCGGCTGATCCGCATCTTCCCGACGCCGTGGGACACCTTGCCCGCCATGGTGGAACTCGCCAGCGACGGCCGTCTGGCGCGTTACGCGATGGCGAGCCTGTTCAGGGTCCTGTCGGGCTTCGCGCTGGCGGCCTTCATCGGAATCCCGCTGGGCTTGTGGGCTGGCTGGCGTCGCAGCGTGTTCCTCGCCATCAATCCACTGGTGCAGGGCCTCCGCCCGATCTCGCCCCTCGCTTGGATCCCCATCGCGGTCCTGTCGTTCGGCATCCAGGACGAGGCGGCGATCTTCATCATCTTCCTCGGCGCGTTCTTCCCGATCGTGACCGGCACGATGACCGCGGTGCAGTCGATCCCCCTGGTCTACGTGCGCTCCGCGCAGAACTTCGGCCTGTCGGGCTTCGAGCTCTTCCGGCGCGTGGTGTTCCCGGCCGCGTTGCCGCAGATCGTGACCAGCCTGCGCATCGCGCTCGGCGTCGGGTGGCTCGTCGTCGTCGCGGCCGAGATGAACGCCGTCAACTCGGGCCTGGGCTTCCTCGTCATCGACGCGCGCAACATGGGCAACCGCTACGACCTCGTCGTGGCGGCGATGATCGCCATCGGGTTGATCGGCATCGGACTCGACTGGGCCGTGCGCCGACTCGAGCGCCTCGATGAAGTCCGCTGGGGCTTCCGCAACCAGCAATGAAGGAATCCACGCCGAAGATCCGCGTGCGCGGGGCCTCGAAGACCTTCCTGCGCGGCGAGCAGCGCGTCGAGGCCCTGGCGCCCGTCGACCTCGAGGTGCGCGCGGGCGAGTTCGTGTGCCTGCTGGGCCCCTCGGGTTGCGGCAAGTCGACCTTGATGAACCTGATCGGCGGCTTCGAGGCGCCGAGCGGCGGCAGCATCGAGATCGACGGCCTGCCGGTCGCGGGGCCCGATCCGCGGCGCGTGTTCGTCTTCCAGGAGTACGGGATCTTCCCGTGGGCTTCGGTGTGGGACAACATCGCGCTCGGGCTGCGCGACCTGCCCAAGGCCGAGCAGGAGCGCATCGTCGCGCAGCACATCGAGCTGGTGGGGTTGAAGGGCTTCGAGAAGAGCTTCCCGGACCAGTTGTCGGGCGGCATGCGCCAACGAGTGGCGGTCGCGCGCGCCTTGGCCGTGTCGCCGGACATCGTCTACATGGACGAGCCGTTGGGAGCGCTCGATTCCCTGACGCGCCTGCAGCTGCGCGGCGAGATCCACCGGCTGTGGAAGCGGGGCGGGATGACGATCCTCTTCGTGACCCACGACGTGGAGGAGGCGCTGCAACTCGCCGATCGCATCGTGGTCATGAGCCCGAGGCCGGGCCGCATCCAGGAGATCGTCGAGGTCGGCATGCCGCACCCGCGCACTTCCGCGACGCCGGGCTGGGCGGAGAAGGAGTCGCATCTCCTGCGACTCTTGGGCGTCGGCGGCTGAACGCTCGCCTTGCCGGGCGAGCGCGGGGCGCTAGAGTGCCGGACCATGCACCTGTCGAGCCCGCTCCTCGCCGCCGTGCCGGGCGTGCTGCATGGCTTCGGCGGCGCGGAGGAGGCCGTGCCCGCGCCGTTCGCGCCGCGCTGGCCGTCCGAGTTCCCGCGCTGGAAGCAGGTGCACGGCGCGCACGCCGTCGAGGTCGTCGCCGCGCGGCAGGAAGCCGGCGACTGCGATGCGCTGTGGACGCGGGTCCCGGGCCGGCCAATCGCCGTCATCGGCGCCGATTGCACGCCGATCCTGCTGGCCCGCGAGGACGGCGAACTGGTCGCGGCCGTGCATGCGGGTTGGCGCGGCACCAAGGCGCGCATCGTCCAGGCGCTGCTGTCGCGATTGCGCGCGGAGGGCGAGCAGCTCGGGCGCTTCGTGGCCGCCATTGGTCCGGTCATCGGCAAGTGCTGCTACGAAGTGGGCGAAGACCTCGCCGCCGACTACGCGCGCGAGTTCGCCGAGGCGGGGCCGGGCGTGGCCGTGCCGGCGCACCGGCGACTCGACCTCGCCGCCGTGAACGCGTGGCAGTTGCGCGTGCTGGGCGTGGAGCGCGTCGATGTGCTGGCGCCGTGCACGCGCTGCGCCGTGGACGCGCAAGGCCGGCACCTGTACCGCAGCTACCGGCGCGAGGGCCGGGGTCCGCAGCAGTACGCGGCCATCGAGCGGTTCTGACCGCGCGCGAGGGGGGACAGGACGCGCGCGAACGCGGGCGCGGAACCGCTGGCGGAGCGCGCCTTGGCGGGCGCGCATGCGCGGAACGCCGCCGAACGGCGCAGCGCCATCCCGCCGAGGGCTCCGCGACGGCCGCGCGTGCGCTAGCTTGTCCAGCATGCCCGAACTGCCCGAGGTGGAGACGACGATGCGCCTCGTGCGGCCGCACGTGGTCGGCCGCGCCATCGAACGCGTCGACGCCACGTGGCCGCGCACCGTCGGGGGCGACGCCAAGGCCTTCGCGCGCGCGGTGCGCGGCGCGCGCATCGTGCGCGCGTGGCGCCGCGCGAAGTGGATCGTGTTCGACCTCGAGGGCGGCTCGAAGGGCGCGGCCCGCCACATCCTGGTGCACCTGCGCATGACCGGCCGCCTCGTGGTGGAGCCCTCCGACGCGCCGCCGCCGCGCTGGTGGAAGGTGGCGCTGCACCTCGACGACGGACGCGCCCTGTGGTTCCTCGACGTGCGCAAGTTCGGGCGCGTCCACGCGCGCGCCGCGCGCCCGGCGGAATTCGACGAGCTCGGGCCCGAGCCGCTCTCGGACGAGTTCGACGGCGCCTGGCTGCATGCGGCGCTGCTCGCGCGGCGCCGGGCCTTGAAGCCCCTGCTGCTCGACCAGTCCTTCCTCGCCGGGCTGGGCAACATCTACGTCGACGAGTCGCTGCATGCCGTGGGCCTGCACCCCCTGGCGGACAGCGCGCGCACGACGCGCGAGCAGGCGGAGCGCCTGGCGGCCGCCATCAAGCGCGTGCTCTCCGCGGCGATCGAGCGCGAGGGCAGCTCGTTCGACGCCTTCTACCGCACGCCCGAGGGCAATCCAGGCTCGTACCAGGACCAGTTCCTGGTCTACGGGCGCGAGGGGGAGCCGTGCCGCGCCTGCGGCGCCTCCATCCGGAAGTTCGTCGTCGGCCAGCGCGGCACGCACGCGTGCCCGCGCTGCCAGCCCGCGCCGCGCGGGCGCGCTGTCAAGAAAAAGTGACAGCGGCGCGCGCGTGCGGCGCGCATCCGGCGCTCAACGCGCGGCGAGCGCGGCGGACACTCCGGCGTTGTCCGGCCACATGGCCTTGCACAAGACGAGGTACATCGTCGTCGGGTCCTTGCCGAAGCTCTGGTCGAGCACGGCGACGGCGTCGGCCACCTTGGCGGCGTCGGGCTGCACGCCGCCGATGTCCTCGATCATGCCGTCCTGGTGCGCCACGCCCGTGGCGTCGAGGAAGCCCGTGACCAGCGCCTTCTTGTGGCGCAGGAGCCACGCGCCGAGGATCTCGTAGGCGAGCTCCTCGTTGGCGCTCTTCTCGATGATCTGCTTGGCGCGCTTGGCGCGCTGGGCCATGGGCAGCTTGCCGATCGCCTGCGGGCGGAACTTGAGCGACTGCGCCACCTCGCGGTCCAGCGGCCCGTACCCCTCGACCTCCAGCCCGGAGTAGATCTCTACGAAGCGTTCGGCGGGGAGGTTCTTGAGGTAGTGGAGGGCGTGCATGGTCGGGCGTCTTCGTGGCGAAGGGCGAGCAGTCTAGCAGCGCCCGCCCGTCCCGCCAGCGCCGGATGCGCCGTGCGCCGGGGAGCCCGACGCGCGGCCACCGGACGCGCGCGCCCCGGCCCGGGCCATCAGGCCATCTGGCCCTTGACCAAAGACAGCACCTCGCGGCGCGCCTCGTGGTCGTGCTCCCAACGTCCCAGCGCGGCCATCGTGACCATCGTGCTGCCCGGTTGGTTGGTGCCCCGCATCTTCATGCAGTAGTGCTGCGCTTCCACGAGCACCAGCACCGCGTCGGCGTCGACGTGGCGGGCGAGCGCCTCGGCGATCTGCGTGGTCATCCGTTCCTGGACCTGCGGACGACGCGCGTACACCTCGACGACGCGCGCGAGCTTGGACAAGCCGACGACGCGCCCCTTGGGCAGGTAGGCGACATGCGCGCGACCGATGAAGGGCAGCAGGTGGTGCTCGCACATGCTCGCGAAGCGGATGTCCTTGAGCAGCACGACGCCGCTGTCGCCGATCTCGAAGGTGCGCGCGAGGTGCAGCGCGGGATCCTGCGCGCGACCCGCGAAGACTTCGGAGTACATCTTGGCCACGCGGCGCGGCGTGTCCTGCAGTCCTTCGCGCTCGGGGTCCTCGCCGAGGGCGAGCAGGAGTTCGCGCACCGCGCGTTCGGCGCGCGGCAGATCGACCATGGGCGCGCAGGCTTGCTCCTGCATTCCATGGTCGCGCGGATCATCCGTGCCATCGTGGTGGCAGCCGGCGTGGGCGTTGCGGATCGCGATCATCGTGTGGCCTCCTCGATTGGACTGGGCGCCGAGCACCCGTGCTTGCGGCGCGCGACTCGCCCCATTCCAGGGGGACGCCGCTCGGCTCGTGGGGCCAAACCGGCGTTCGACCTCCGCAGATCGCTTACGCGGCCGATGCCGCGATCGGATGCGCGCGGGAAGGAGGCGGCGTCTTTGCGGTCCTCGCGCTAGGCCAGGGATCCAGGCCAGGGATCCTCGGCGAAACCGCGCGACGACGGGCGGAATCCTGCATCGGGCCCTGAACCTCGCGGCGAACACCCGAGTGGCGCGGATCCGTGCAAATCGGTCGCGGCGGTCCGAAAGGACCTCGCCATCCGACACGGCCGCGGCCTTCCGTTCCCACCCCGATCGCCAATCCAAAGGTCCCATCCCATGCGCAGCCAGCTCACTCCCCGCCAAGTCGCCTTGGCCATCGGCGTCAGCGAAGCCTCCCTCAAGCGTTGGTGCGACCGCGGATTGCTGCCCTCCG
>JBKDQQ010000180.1:0-3530 GCA_046341775.1 Planctomycetia bacterium | reverse complement strand
GCCTTGTTGCGCGCCGCGGACGGCCACGTGAAGACCGCCGCCGCCATGCACCGCCTCGGCTGCGACAAGGACGCCGCCATCGCCGCACTGCGCCGCGCCGACGGCTTCCTGCGCCGCCTCGCGCCTTGATTGGCCTTAGCTTGGCCTCGGGTGCCCGAGCATGGCCCGCGGTGCCTGAGCTTGCCATAGGTTGCTTGAGCCTGCTCTGGGTTGCATGAGCCTGACCTAGCTTGCCCGAGCTTGACCTGGGTTGCCTGAGCTTGCCGTGGTTGCCTGAGCTTGCCGTGGGTTGCCCGAGCCTGCCCTGGTTGCTTGAGCTTGCCATAGGTTGCTTGAGCCTGCTCTGGGTTGCATGAGCCTGACCTAGGTTGCCCAAGCTTGACCCGGGTTGCTTGAGCATGGCCTGAGTTGCCTGAACTTGACCTGGGCGGCTTGAGCATGCGCTGGGTTGCATGAGCCTGACCAGACTTGTCGAAGCCTGATCCGCGTCTCTTGGGCCTGAATCGAGCCGAATGGGCATGCCACGCATCGCCCGAACCTCGCCTGCGTCGCTTCGGCATGGGCTGGGACGCGTTCCGCCCTCCTCGACCACCCTGTCGCGCCCCGACACGGCGTCGAGCGCCGCCATTGGCGCCTGAAGCACCAGTCGTATTTGACAATCCTAAAGTAGCAGTTTAGATTTTTCACATGCGTCGAGTCCGCCGCTGGATGTCCTCCGAAGTCCGCGACGCCGCCAAGGGCTTCCCCGTGGTCGTGGTCACGGGCCCGCGCGGCAGCGGCAAGACCACGCTGCTGCGCATGGTCGCCCCCGAGGCCTCCTACCACCTGCTGGAGGACCCCGACCTCTTGGCGCGCGTCCGCACCGACCCGCGCGCGTTCCTCGATTCCGTCGCGCTCCCCGCCATCCTCGACGAAGTGCAGAACGCGCCCGAACTGCTCGCCTACGTGCGCTCGCAGGTCGATGCGGCTCCGCGGCGGCGCGGCCGCTGGTTCCTCTCCGGCTCGCAGGAAGCCCCGCTGATGCAGGGCGTGACCGAGTCGCTCGCCGGCCGCGCGGCCATCTTCCACCTCCTTCCCCTGTCGATCGGCGAGTCGCCGCGCGTGTCCCTGTGGCGCGGCGGGTTCCCCGAAGTCCTCGCGCGACCGGCCCTCGCCGACACCTGGTTCCGCTCCTACATCCAGACCTACCTCGAGCGCGATGTGCGCGCCGTCACGCAGATCCGCGACCTGTCGACCTTCCGCCGCTTCCTGTCCCTCGTCGCTTCGCGCGTGGGATCCGTGCTCAACAAGACCGACCTGGCCGCGCCGCTGGGCGTCAGCGTGCCGACCGTGGGGCAGTGGCTGTCGGTGCTCGAGATCACCGGCCAGATCCTGCTCGTGCCGCCCTTCTACGAGAACTTCGGCAAGCGCATCGGCAAGTCGCCGAAGCTCTACTTCGCCGACACTGGGCTCTTGTGCCACCTGCTCGGTCTGCGCAGCGAAGCGGAGCTCGAGCGTTCGACCTTCCTCGGCCCCGTCCACGAGAGCTTCGTCGCCAGCGAGATCGCCAAGCGCCAGCTCGGCGCCGGCCGCGCCAAGGAGCTCTACCACTTCCGCGACGCGCAAGGGCTCGAGGTCGACTTCATCGTCCCGCGCGGCGGCGGGCGCCTCCTGCTGCTCGAAGCCAAGGCCTCGCGCACCGCCAAGCCCGAGATGGCCGAGCCGCTGCTGCGCCTCTCGAAGAACACCGGCAAGCACGAGGTCGAACGCGTCGTCGTGCACCGCCCCGTGCGCGCGCAACGCTCGCTCTCCGTGCTCGCGCCCGGCGTCTCCGCGACCACGCTCGAGCATGTCGTGCGCGACCTGGTCCTCGGCTGAGGCTTGTGCGCTACCATCGCGACATGGGCGACTCGCACACCTCGACGGACGGCAACGCGCGCGATCCCGCTCCGCGTCGCGACAAGCTCCCGGCACGCGTGCGCTTGCACGCCATCGTCTCCGCCGTGGCGGCGCTCCTCGCGTGCGCGGGTTGGCTGTGGGCGCAGCCAGCGACGGACCAGCAGCAGAAGTCGAAGAAGCCCGCCGCCAAGCCGGTGCGCGTGCTGTTCGTCGGCAACAGCTACACCTCGGCGCACGATCTGCCGGCGATCGTGCGCGCGTTGGGCGCGGCTTCGCAACCCAAGGTCGAGTACGCGATCGAGAGCATCACGCCTGGCGGCTTCACGCTCGAGGCGCACCTCGCCGCCGAAGGCAAGGACGCGCCGCGCGCCAGGATCGCCGCGGGCGCATGCGACTTCGTCGTGCTGCAAGAGCAGAGTCAGCGCCCGATCCTCGAGCCGGACAAGATGCTCGCCGCCGCGCGCCTCTTCGCCAAGGAGCTCGCCGCCGCCAAGGCGACGCCCCTCTGGTACGCGACCTGGGCGCGCCAAGCCAAGCCCGAGACGCAAGCCGATCTCGACAAGGCCTACGAAGCCTGCCTCGCCGCGACCGGTGGACGGCTGGCCCCCGTTGGCGCCGCGTGGCGTCGCGTGCTGACCGCCAAGGACGAGAATGACCGCGTCGCGTTGCACGACAAGGACGGCAGCCATCCCTCCGCCGCCGGGTCCTACCTCGCCGCCCTCGTCATCCATGCGACCTTGTCCGGCGGCAAGCTGGACGGATTGCCTGCGCGACTCGCCGAGCCTCGCCCGAAGACGGGCGACAAGCCGGCCGAGGAACGCGTGCTCGTCGAGTTGGAGCCGCGGGTCGCCAAGCTCCTGCAGCAAGCCGCGACCGCCACGCTGGAGGCGCGCAAGAAGCCGCGCTGATCTCGCGCCCTCGCTCGCGGCGATCTCAGAGGCGTCGGCAGGACAGCAGTCCGTCCCCGTCGCCGATGCTCGAGTGCAGCCCCCACTTCGCGCTCGTCCCGCGACCCTGCGGGCACTGCGGCGGTCGATCTTGCCGTCGCAACCAGTCCCCGTCGGCCTTCACCGAGGCCTGCCAGCGAGCACGCAACTCGTCGACTTCGAGGCGCGTGCTCGCGTTCCATGCGGCCAACGCCCGACTGCCGACCGGCGGAGGCTGGCCATGGCGCGCGCAGATGTCGCGCCAGCCATCGTCCCAGATGCGTTGACTGTCCGCGATGCGCGCATCCATGTCGCGCAGCAAGCTCTCGTTCGTCAGGCCACGGCAGTCCGGACCTCCGCCAGTGCACGCAACCAGAGCGAGCAGGGCCGCGACGGCGCCCAATCGAGTCATCCACCTTGCCTGCATGTGCGATCCCTCCCGGCGTGGTCGTCGCCGGCCACGAGAGGTAGCGCACGCGGCGCGCGCACGGGGACAAGTTCCACGGATTCCGCACCGCCGCCGTTCGCGCGCCGGACGCGAGGCCGGCGATCCGCCTGCGGGCACCCGTCCCGCTCGGGACCCGTCCCTCTCAGGACCCGCGTCGCGCCACCAGGCGCAGCACGAGGTCGTCGGCGCAGCCGTCGTTGTCGCCGCTCGCCGCTTCGAAGCGCAGCACGCAACGCGCCGCGCGCGTGCGGGTCGGGGGCGCGAACGAGGCTTGGCGC
>JBKDQQ010000179.1:0-3362 GCA_046341775.1 Planctomycetia bacterium | reverse complement strand
GGCGGGGACGCGCAACGCGTTCCCGGGATGCGAGGCGAGGTGCTCCTGGACGCTGCGCACGCTCCAATCGGCGCGGTGCAGGGCGGACAGCGCGCTGACCACGGCGCTGATGCCGGCCAAGGTCGTCACGCACGGCACGCCGGCCGTGACCGCGGCGGCGCGGATCGCGGAGTCGTCGATGCGCTGCTGCTTGCCGTAGGGCGTATTGAGCACGAGGTCGATCTCGCGGTTCTTGATCGTGTCGACGATGTGGGGACGGCCTTCGTGGACCTTGTTGACGCGCGACACGGGGATGCCGGCGGCCTTGAGGGCGCGCCAAGTGCCGTCGGTGGCGACCAGCTCGTACCCGAGGGAGGCCAGCGTGCGCGCCTCGGAGACCACCGCGCGCTTGTCGGAGTTCTTCACCGACAGGAACACGCGGCCGCGCTTGGGCAGCTTCAGGCCCGCGGCGAGGTAGGCCTTCACGAAGGCGTGGCCCAGGTCGGCGTCGATGCCCATCACCTCGCCGGTCGAGCGCATCTCGGGGCTGAGCGTGATGTCGACGCCGGGGAACTTGTTGAAGGGGAAGACCGGGGCCTTGACCGAGTAGTAGGGCGGCACGACCTCCTCGACGAAGCCCAGCTCCTCGAGGGTCATGCCGCACATGACCTTGGCGGCGAGCTTCGCCAGCGGCACGCCGATGGCCTTCGAGACGAAGGGGACGGTGCGCGAGGCGCGCGGGTTGACCTCGAGCACGTACACGCGGTCGCCCTTCACCGCGTATTGCACGTTCATCAAGCCCACGACGTGCAGCTCGCGCGCCATCGCCTGGGTGGCGCGGCGGATCTCGTCGACCAGCTCGGCGCCCAAGGTGTGCGGCGGCAGCACGCAGGTCGAGTCGCCGGAGTGGATGCCGGCCTCCTCGATGTGCTCCATGATGCCGGCGACCACGACCGTGCGTCCGTCGGCGATGCAGTCCACGTCGACCTCGATCGCGTCCTCGAGGAACTTGTCGACGAGGATCGGACGGTCGGGCGTCACCTGCACCGCGGTCTGCATGTAGTGCTCGAGCGCCGCGTCGTCGTAGACGATCTCCATGGCGCGGCCGCCGAGCACGTAGCTCGGGCGCACCAGCACCGGATAGCCGATGCGCCGCGCCACGGCGAAGGCCTCGGCCGCGTCGCGCGCCATGCCGGAGTCGGGCTGGTGCAGGCCGAGCTTCCTGATCATCGCGTTGAACAACTCGCGGTCCTCGGCGCGGTCGATCGACTCGACCGAGGTGCCGATCAGCGGCGCGCCCGCCTTGTGCAGGCCGCTCGCCAGGTTCAGCGGCGTCTGGCCGCCGAACTGGACGATGATCCCCTTGGGCTTGATCGCCTTGACGATGTTCATCACGTCTTCGTGCGTCAGCGGCTCGAAGAACAAGTCGTTGGACGTGTCGTAGTCGGTCGACACGGTCTCCGGGTTCGAGTTGACCATCACCGCGTCGCGGCCGATCTCGCGCGCCGCGAAGGCGGCGTGCACGCAGCAGTAGTCGAACTCGATGCCCTGCCCGATGCGGTTCGGGCCCCCGCCGAGGATCATGATCCGCTCGCGCGTGGTCTCGCGCAGCTCGCCCTCGTCCTCCCAGGTGGAGTAGTAGTACGGCGTCGCCGCCTCGAACTCGGCCGCGCAGGTGTCGACGATCTTGTAGGTCGGACGGATGCCGTGCTGCTCGCGCAGCTTCGTCACCTCGGACTCCTGCAGCCCGAAGGCCAGCGCCAGTTGCCGGTCGCCGTAGCCCAGGCGCTTCGCCTGGCGCAGGAGCTCCGGCGTCGGCTTGGCGCCGGCGAGCTCGCCCTCGAACTCGACCAGCTCGCGGATGTTCTCCAGGAACCACGGGTCGATGCGCGTCGCGTCGTGGATCTCGTCCGTGCTCCAGCCGGCGCGGTAGGCCGCGCGCAGCGCGAGGATGCGCAGGTCGTTGGGGATGCGCAGCGTGCGCGTCAGCTCGACGGGATCCGCCGCCAGCACCTCGGCCGGGTCGCGCGGATCGAGCCCGATGCCGGGGCGGCCGGTCTCCAGTCCGCGGATCGCCTTCTGCAGCGCCTCCTTGAAGGTGCGGCCGATGGCCATCGTCTCGCCCACGCTCTTCATCTGCGTGGTCAGCGTGCGGTCGGCGCCCTTGAACTTCTCGAAGGCGAAGCGCGGGATCTTGACCACCGTGTAGTCGATCGTCGGCTCGAAGCAGGCCGGCGTCTTCTTGGTGATGTCGTTCTTCAGCTCGTCGAGCGTGTAGCCCACCGCGAGCTTGGCCGCGAACTTGGCGATCGGGAACCCTGTGGCCTTCGAGGCCAGCGCCGACGAGCGCGAGACGCGCGGGTTCATCTCGATCACGATCATGCGCCCGTCCTTGGGGTTGATCGCGAATTGGACGTTCGAGCCGCCGCACTCGATCCCGATCTCGCGCATGATCTTGATCGAGGCGTTGCGCATGTGCTGGTACTCGCGGTCGGTCAGCGTCTGCGCCGGCGCGACGGTGATCGAGTCCCCGGTGTGCACGCCCATCGGATCGAGGTTCTCGATCGAGCAGACGATCACGACGTTGTCGTTCTTGTCGCGCATCACCTCCATCTCGAACTCCTTCCAGCCCGAGAGGCATTCCTCGATCAGGACCTCGGAGTTGAGCGAGGCCGCGAGGCCGCGCGAGACGATCGCCTCGAACTCGTCGACGTTGTAGGCGATGCCGCCGCCCGTGCCGCCCATGGTGAAGCCCGGGCGGATCACGCACGGCAAGCCGATCTCGGCCATGACGCGGCGCGCGTCCTCCATCGTGTGCGCGATGCCGGAGCGCGCGCTGTCGAGTCCGCAGGCCGTCATCGCCGTGCGGAAGAGGTTGCGGTCCTCGGCCTTGCGGATGACCTCGGCCCTCGCGCCGAGCATCTCGATCCCGAGGCGCTCGAGCACGCCCGAGTCGTGCAGCCCGAGCCCGGTGTTCAGGCCCGTCTGGCCGCCGAGCGTCGGCAGGATCGCGTCGGGGCGTTCCTTCTCGAGGATCTTGGCGACGCCCTCGACCGTGATCGGCTCGATGTAGGTCGCGTCGGCCGTCTCCGGGTCCGTCATGATCGTCGCCGGGTTCGAGTTGACGAGGATCACGCGGTAGCCCTCCTCGCGCAGCGCCTTGCAGGCTTGCGTGCCGGAGTAGTCGAACTCGCAGGCTTGTCCGATGACGATCGGACCCGAGCCGATGATGAGGATGGACTTGATGTCGTCGCGGCGGGGCATCGTGGTCGTGGTGGGGGCGGTGGACCGGCGGTGCTGTGGGGGCGGGGGCCGGACCTGGCGGACCGGGCGGGGCTAAACCTCGTCGATTCTCGCAAATTCCGAGCGGCGCGACCACAGTC
>JBKDQQ010000178.1:0-74866 GCA_046341775.1 Planctomycetia bacterium | reverse complement strand
GGATGTCGACCTCTACCCCGCGGAGCGTCCGACGAGCGTGCTGCACTTCTACGCGGTCGAGGGCGAACCGAAGATGGAGGCCTTGACGAAGGCCTTCGGCGAGTTGAAGACCGACAAGGCCGCCTGCCGCATCGCCTACGGCCCCGAAGCGAGCGCCGCGCGCCCGAAGATCCGCTTCGTAGCGGTCGAGGCGCCCGTCGCCGCCAAGGCGAAGGATGTCGAGCGCGCGCTCGAGCGCGGAGGTTGGAAGGCCGAGGCCCTGTCGGCGACCTGCTTCCAGGGTCCGCAGCGACGCATGGGCGGCCAGGGCTTCCTCGGGCAGACGCCGCGCGATTGGCTGATCGGCACCAGCGGCGACCTGCGCTGGTGCGAGACGCTGCTGGGCTTCAGCGAGTTCTTCCACCTGCAAGGCAAGCTCGACGCCAAGTCGATCGCCGACCGCGTGAAGAAGCTCGGCGAGCCCTTCGGCCAAGGCGACATCGGCCAGCTGGTGCTCGACACGTTCACATGGCGGCTCGAGGGTGGACTCGACGAAGCCAAGGCCAAGAAGCTCGAGAAGCTCGTGGCCAAGCTGCCGGGCGTGGCGCGCGCCTCGATCGACGCCGGCGCCAAGACTCTGGCGCTCGAGGTGGCGCTCGAGGACCTGCGCACCAGCGGCATTCCGATCCCACTGCCGATTCCCGAGGAGTTCCGCGGCTTCGGCGAAGCCGCCGCGCAAGCCGCCGGCACGCCGCTCGACGTGCCGCGCGTGCGCTGGGACACGCATCCTTTGTGGCTGCTGCTCGACAAGGAGGCGCTCGTGCCGCGCACGATCGAGCGCGCCAAGCCGGCCGGCGAAGCCGCCGCGCCCGGCGGCGAAGGGCAGCCGCAGGGCGGCGGTTGACGATGGCCGCCGACTTCCCCTTCCGGCTGCTGAAGGAGGTGGGCAGCGGCTCGAGCGGTCGCGTGTGGCAGGCGCAGGCGCTCGAGGACCTGCCGGGCGCGCCGGCGGGCGCGCTGCTCGCGGTCAAGTTGCTGCATCCGCACTTGCGGCACGACGCCCAGGCCTTGCGCAACTTCGAGTGCGAGGCGCGCGCCGGGATGGAAGTCGATCATCCGGCCGTGGTGCGCGTGCACGCCGCCGGCGCGAGCGACGAAGGACGGTGGCTCGCCATGCGCTGGATGGGCGGGCCCACGCTGCGCATGGTGCTGGCCGAGGACGGCGCGGCGCTGGCCGAGCCGCGCGTGCGCGCCTTGCTGCGCCGCGCGGCCGAGGGACTCGCCGCCTTGCACGCCAGGGGCTGGACGCATGGCGACCTCAAGCCGGAGAACATCCGCCTCGACGAACATGGCGAGGCGGTGCTGCTCGACCTCGGCTTCGCGCGGCGCGATGGCGACGACGCGGCGACGGAGCCGCGCCCGGGTTCGCTCGCCTACCTCGCGCCCGAGCAGGCGCGCGGCGAGCGCGGTTCGCGCGAAGCCGACGTGTTCGCCTTGTGCGTCGTCGCCTACGAACTCGCCACGGGCTCGCATCCCTTCCTGCGCGCGGCCCAAGGCGCGCAAGCCGCCGGGCGCGGCGGCGAATCCGCCCTGTTCGACAGCCTCGGCTCGAGCGGCGCCGTGGCTCGAGCGGCGCTGGAGAAGCCCTCGGCCGATCGCGTGCTGGCGGCCATCGTCGCCGCGCGTTGTCCGCCGCCCTCGCGCCTGGCGCCGCAGTTGTCGCCCTTCTTCGACCGACTCGTGGCCGACGGCCTCGCGCGGGAAGCGTCGCGGCGTCCTTCCGCCGGCGAGCTCGCGCGTCGACTCGTCGAAGGCGAGGCGGGCGCGTGGTGGCGCGCCACCGTCGACCTCGCCAGCGCCGCGGGCCGCGGAGCGGCGGCCGAGGCCGAAGGCGGCGAGAAGGCGCCGCTCGTGGGACGCGAGGCGGCGCTCGAGCGGCTCGAGGAGGCATGGAGCGCGGGGACGGGCGGGCTGCGCGCGCTCTTCGTGTCCGGCGAGGCCGGCATGGGCAAGACGCGCCTCGTGTCGGAGTTCGTCGCGCGGTTGCGCGAGCGGCTCGACGCGCCGCTGTGCCTGTACGCGCGTTGCCGCGACGCGGAGGACTCGCGCGCCGCGCAACCGCGGGTGCGCCTGCTCGAGCGCTGGTTGCGCCTGCCGAGCGGCGCGCGTCCCACGGCGCGCGAGCGCGAGGAGCTCGAACGGCTGCTGCCGCCGCGCGCCACCTCGACGCTCCTGCGGCTCCTGGGCGGCGAGGACGCCGAGGTGGGCGAGATGTCCCCGTCCGTGGCGCTGGCCCAGTGGTTGTCTGCCTTGTCGCGCGAGGTCGCGCTGCTCGTGCACCTCGACGACGCGCACCGCGCCGGGCGCGACACGTGGGAGGCGCTGGAGGCGTGGGCGCGCGAGGGAGGCGGCGCGCGACGCGCGCTGCTCGTCGCCTGCGCGCGCGGCGAGGCCAAGGAGCGCGGCGGCTGGCAGCGGCTCGCGACGCTCGCGCCCTGCCAGGAGCTGGAGCTGGCGCCCCTCTCCGAGGACGACGTGCTGCTGCTCGTCAAGCGCCTGTTCCACCACGGCGCTCCGCGGCTGCGCCTCGCGAGCGTGCTGTGGCGGCGCAGTCGCGGCAACCCGGGGCTCGTGGTCGAGCTCCTGCGCGGACTCGTGGCGCGCGGCGAGGCGCGACCGCACCCCGACGGCGGCGGACTGGAACTCGGCGTCGATCCCGACGCCTTGCCGCTGCCGCGGTCGATCAAGCAGGCGATCGAGGAGAGCTACCGCGCGCTGCCCACGCTGGACCGCGCCTGGCTGCGGCGCCTCGCCGTCGTGGGCGGGCGCATCGAGCCGGACTTCCTGCTGGCTTGCTTCAAGGGCACCAGCCGCGCGGAGCTCGACGAACTGCTCGGACGCTTCGTCAAGCTCGGCTGGCTCGTCGTGGCCGGCGCGCGCTACCGCTTCGCGCGCCCGGCGTTGCGCGAGGCGCTCTACCGCTCGCTCTCCAAGGAGCAGCGCGAGCGGCTGCATGGCGCGGCCGCCGACGCGCTCTCGGAGGAGCGCGCCTCGCTGGAGGGCGCCTACCAGCGCGCCTTCCACCTGCGCTGCGCCGGAAGGCACGCCGAGTTGCTGGCGGAGTTGCCGCCGCTGATGGACGCGCTGGTGCGCCACGGCCAGCCGCAACGCGTGGCGCCGCTCGCGGGCTTCGGCCTCGAGGCGCTCGACCAGGCCGGCGCGAGCGCCGTGGCGGATCGCCTGAAGATCAGGCTGCTGGAGGCCGCGGCGGACGCGACCGATCGACTGGGATCGCGCGAGGACCAGCGCGACCTGCTCGAGCGCTTGTCCAACCTCGAGATCGACTCGACGGCGGATCCAGAGGCCGCGGGGCGCGTGGACCTGCTGCACGGGCGCTACGCGGTGGCGACTGGCCAGTACGGCCTGGCGCGCGGACTCTCCAAGAACCCGATCGTGCTGCACTCTCGCGCGGGCGCTCGCCTCGAGTCGAGCGAGGCGCTGCGGCGCTTGTCTGCCGTGCAGAGCCACGTGGGCCGCCTGGTCGAGGCGCGCGGACTCGCCGAGGAGGCGCTGCGCCAGGCGACCAACGACGCGCAGCGCGGCCTCGCCTTGCTGCAACTGGCGACGGTGGGCGTGCTCGAGGACCAGCTCGAACAGGCGCTCGAGCAGACCGAACAGGCGCTCAAGCTGCTGCGGGGCGACGGGCGCTGGCACCTGCCCGGCGCGGTGGCGGGCGCGCACCTCGTGCGCTCGCGCATCCAGAAGGGCGCCGGCGACATCGCGCGCGCGCTCGCGGCCGCGCGACGCGCGCTCGACCTGGCGCGCGCCGCCGGCGAGAGCCGCCTCGAGTGCGAGGCCTTGGCGCGCCTCGGCGGATTGCTGCTCGACATCGACCGCCCCGACGAGGCGCAGGCCATGCTGCGCGAGGCGCTGTTGCGCGCCAAGGAGATCGAGGACCCGCGCGGCACGGTGCTGGCGACGCTGTTCCTCGGCATCCTCCTGTGGGAAGCCGACGACCCCGCGGCGCAGCGCACCTTGGAGGACGCCGCGCAGCTCGCCTCCGACCTCGGCTTGTCGCGCATCGAGCAGTTGGCCGACGCGTTGAGGGCGAGGATCGAGCACGCCGCCGGGCGGCTCGAGGCCGCGCTCGAGCTGTCGGCCCGCGCCGTCGCCGCGCTCGAGCGCCATGGTGCTGAGTGGAACGACCGCGTCGTGGTCGTGGCGACGCGCGCGATGTGCTTGCGCTCCGCCGGGCGGACCAAGGAGGCCGACGCGCTCGAACTGTCCCTGCGCCGGCAGCTCGAGCGCGAGAACAAGGCCCTGACCTCGCCCGCCATGCGCCTGCGCCATCGTCGCCGCGGCGAAGCGCTGGTCGCCGCGGCCGCCTCGCCCGAAGGCCCCGTCTATCCGCGCGTGCGACTCGACGAGTAGGCGCACATGCGCGCTCAGCGTCGGCGCTCGCCGCGCAGCGCCTCGAAGCGCCAACCGATCCGGTGCCACCACCACGAGCGGCGCGCGAGCGCGCGCAGGCGCAGCGCCATGCGGCGGCGCTCGGCGAGCCGCGGTTCGTATCCGGCGAGCGCGCGCAGCCAATCCGCGCGCGTCAGGGAGGCGCCGTCGCGCGCCTCGCGCCTCGCCACGAAGCGCGCCAGGCGCGCGAGATTCCTCGCGCGCGAGTCCTCGTCCATCGACGCGTGGAAGCGCGACCCGTCGAGGTCGAGCACGAGCAGCGCTCCCGCGGCGGGCGCTCCCCGCACCAGCAGGTTGTTGGGCTGCAGGTCGGCATGCTCGAAGCCCAGATCGTGCAGGCGCCTCGCCAAGGCCCCGGTGGCGCGCAGCAGGCCCGGTGGCAACCGCGCGCCCGCCGCGCGCGCGGATTCCATGATGCGACCAAGGTCCTGCGCGTCGGCGACGCGCCGCACGACTAGCTCGAGTCGCCAGCCGAGCAGGGCGAGCCGCTGCGCGCGCGCCGCCACCACCTCGGCGGTGGGCACGCCGGCGTCGGCGAGCCGCGCGGAGAGGCGGGCTTCGCGGAACGGACGATCGGGATCCAGGTAGCGCTCGCCGGTCGCGAAGCGCAGCAAGCCGCCGTGGCGCAGGCGCCGCACGAGCAGGTCGGGTCCCAGTTCGCCAAGCGGCGCGCGCCCGGCGAGCGCGCTCGCCGGCAGCTCTAGGCGCGAGGAGGGCGTCCAACCCAAGGCCGCCAGCGCGGCCTTGCAGTCCTTCCTGCAAGCGAGGAGGTCGCGATCAGCGCGCCAGAGCTCCCACCCCGGAGGCATGTCGGGCGTGCGCGTCACTCGCACGCCTCGCGTCGGTTCGCGCCGCGCGGCAGGCGCGGCTCCCAAAGAGCGCAAGCCCTGCTCGCGCCACGCGCCATGGAGGGCGCGCAAGACGCGTGCGGGGCTTGCATGCGGTCGTCGTCCGCCACGGAGGCGGCCGGCTCAGTCGAGGCCCAGGCCGAAGTCTTCGTTCGACTCCGCCTGTTGGGGCGCGGGCTTCGAAGTCGGCTTGGCCGGCGGAGGCGGAGGCACGGCGGCGGCGGGACGGCGAGCAGGACGCGCATCGGCGTCGAGGCCACGGCCGAAGCCGCCGGAATCGCGCGCCGGCCGTTCGTCGCGCGCCGGGCGATCATCGCGCGCAGGACGCTCGTCCCTCGCCGGACGATCTTCGCGAGACGGACGATCCTCGCGCGCGGGGCGCTCGTCCCGATACGGACGATCTTCCCGGTAGGAGCGCTCGTCCCTCATCGGACGATCTTCGCGAGACGGACGATCTTCGCGAGCGGGCCGCTCGTCGCGACGCGCGGGACGGTCCCGTCCCGCACCCTCCTCGCGGCGCGCGGGGCGGTCATCGTCGCGGCGCGGCGCGCGATCATCATCGTGACGACCACGCGGCTCGTCGCGACGCACGGGACGATCGTCGTCCCTGCGCGAGTCGTCCCTGCGCGCGTCTTCCCTGCGCAGGGGGCGCTGGTCATCGCGGCGGACGTCATCCCGGCGGGGACGATCGTCGCGGGAGCGGTATTCCTCGCGCGGGCGATCGTCGCGGGGGCGGTAGTCGTCGCGCGGACGATCCTCGCGGCCACGGTAGTCGTCGCGCGGACGATCGTCGTAGCGGCGCGGCTCGTCGTCGCGATGACGGGCGGATTCGCGCTCGTCGGGACGGCGATAGTCGTCGCGGGCTCGGTCGTCGCGGCCGCGATCATCGCGACCACGGTAGTCGTCGCGCGGCCGATCCTCGCGCTCGGCCCGCACGGGCTCGTCGCGACGGCGCTGACCGTCGTCGCGCGGGCGATCGGAGCGCGGACGATCGTCGCGGCCGCGACCCTCGTCGCGCGGCCGGCGGGGTTCGTCGCGGCGCGGCTCTTCCCGGCGGGGTTCGTCGCGGCGCGGTTCGTCGCGGCGCACGGCGGGACGATGGTCGTCGCGCTCGCGATCGACATCACCTTCGTCGGCCCAGCGGGTCTCGGACGCACCCTCGGCCCCACCGTGCGAAGCTTCGGCGGCTTCGCGGCGGCGACGACCGCCACGCCGTCCGCGCCGACGGCGGCGCGCGGCGCCATCGCCGCGTTCGTCGGGCGCGCCGACGCCTTCCTGGGTCTCGTCGCCAGGCTCGTCGCCTTCGACCTGCTCGCCGGAGGCATGCACGGGAGCGGGACCACGCTCGCGGCGAGGCTCGCGCCGATCGTCGCGGCGGGCGGGACGCTGGCTGTCGCGGCCCGACGGACGACGCTCGACTTCGATCCCGTCCTCGTGGATCTCGCCGACGGTCAAGTACTCGGTCGGGACCGGATCGGACAACCACAAGGAGTAGCGATCCCAGAAGTGGATGCCCGCCTCGTGCGCTTCGCGCGCGTTGACCGTCACGACCGCGTACTCGCGGCCAAGGCGCTTGCCCATGTCGACGGCGTCCTCGATGGTGGTGGCGAGGTGCAGGAAGCGGCGACGGCCGCTGCGCAAGCCATGCCGGGCGGCGCGATCGGCATCCATGCGCGACACGCCGACATACACGTGCTCCGGCGGTTCACTGGGCTCGCCGGGCTCGATCTCGATCGAGTGGCCGTACAAGGCGCGCACGCGGTCGCCTTGGATCTCGTAGCGCTTGCGATCGCCCGAGTCGACGGCGGCGTGCACGTCCCCTTCCTCGACATCCTCGCCCAGCTTCTCGTTGAGCGCGTGGACCACGTCGGAGAGCGCGGCCCAGCCTTGCTTGTCGATCTCGAGGCCGAACTCCTCGGGTTGATGCCGCAGCATGTAGGCGAGGGAGCGGGTGATGCGTTCGATCAGATCGGGAGATGTCATGGAATCGCGGTGGGGTGCGTCGCCCTTCGTTGCGGGGCGCGGCTCGTTGGTGGAGGCGGGGAGAGGAGGGTCGGGTCGCGGGGAACGCGCCCTCGTTGCGTCGCGCACAGCCGGGCCACAGTTGCCTCGGGCGTGCCGCGGGTGCAGGGATTCTAGCCACCTGCCACGTCCCGGTTCCATGGTGCGGACGCGCCGCCAAGCCCTGCCCCCTCGCCAGGCGCCAGGCGAGGCCTCGCGAGCGCCAGGGCAGGCCGGCGGCGTCCCCGTTGCCGCGCCTCGTCGCACGGCGGTCGGGCACCGGCGCTCAATAGCGCGGGAAGGCCGGGTCCACCTCGCGCGACCAGCGATCCAGTCCGCCCACGAGGTTGTACACCGCGTCGAAGCCCAGCCGGTCGAGGGCCTGCGCCACGGATGCGCTGCGCACCCCGTGGTGGCAGATGCAGACGATCGGCTGGTCGGGGTCGAGTTCCCCCACGCGCAGGGACAACTCGGAGAGCGGCAGCAGCAACGAGCCCGGCAGCACGCCGAGCGCGTGCTCTTCCGGCTCGCGCACGTCGAGCAGCACCAGCGACTCGCCCGCGGCGAGGCGCTCGCGGAGCTCGATCGGCCTCAAGGCGTGGAGGACCACGAAGTGCTCAACGCGCGACGGGTAGCGCAGGGCGATCGCACTGCGACGGGATCGGCACGCCGAGCAGCGACAGGACCGTCGGAGCGAGGTGCAGCAGATCAGGGCCCTCGGCGGGCAGTGCGACCTTGCGGTTGGCGTAGAAGATCCCCCGCACCAGTTCGCCGTCGACCGAGACGTGGTCGCCCGACCAGGGACTCGTGTTGTCCTCGAAGATGGGCGCCGGGACGATCTTGCCGTCGACTTCCTGCAGCCGGATGCTGCCGGTGGTCGTGGCCCACGAGGCGCGCCAGCCGCCGGCGAAGCCCACGCAGAGCTCGGCCTCGTCGTCGAGGTGCTCGCCCGAGTGCACCTCGGACAGCCGCACCACGCTCTTCACCGCCTTGCCGCCCTCGTCCTCCATGGCGAGCAGGCGCGCGCTGATCTCGTCCAGCAGCGCCGGCGCGTCCTCGGGCGCGACGATGCCGAGCCGTTCGCGGCCCTGCAAGTTGAGGTAGATCGTGCCGAGGCCGATGGCGTAGGCCTTCGTGCGCGTCCAATCGACGTAGTCGCCGATGCTGTCGCCGTCCGAAGGCGCGACGCCTTCGCGCAGGACGAGATAGCCCTCGCGCGCCAGCCAATTGTTGATGTGCACCTGGCGGCGGAAGGACTGGAAGCCGTGGTCCGCGACCACGAGCAGCACGTCCTCCGGCGCCACCTTGGCGGCCACCGTGCCGACGAGCGCGTCCATCTGCTCGTAGGAGCGCTCGATCGCCTCGCCCATGGCGATCTCCTTGCCGAAGAAGGTGGCGCGCGTGGCCGCGAGCTGCGCGTCGTGGTTGGGATGCCCCTCGTCGTCGAGGTGGTAGAGCATGTGCTGCACGCGGTCGGGCGTGCTCTCGATGCCGACGACGAGGCGCGCGCCGCGATCCATCGCGCCCAGGATCAGCTTCTCGCGCAGGTTGGCGGTGAACTCGATGTCCTGCAGGAAGGTCAGCGTGTCGATGCGCCGGTCCTTCAAGGGCATCGTGATGCAGGCCCAGCCGACGGTCTCGAAGGGCTCGCCGATCTGCTCGCACAAGTCCGCGCCGAAGGAATGCGGACGCGACACGGCCTGCCAACGCGGCGCGTCGGCGGGATCGAGGTGCAGCATGTCGACGTACAGTTCGAAGGGCTTGTCCTTCACCACCTTCGCGCGCGTAACGGCGCGCACCTTGATCAGCGGATCGACCTCGAAGACGAGGCGGTACCAGCCGGACCATCGCCCGGGCGCGAGGCGCTGCTCCTGCCCGCCGATGGCGACCTTCCACGCCTCGCCGTCCTGCTGCACCTCGAGCGGCAACGCCACGCGCCCCGCCTCGCTGGAGGTCCGCGCGAGGAGCTCCGGCAGGATCTGGTCCTCCAGCTCCGCGCGGCGCGCGCGCAGCTCGTCGACGCGCGCGTCCGACAACCCGGGCCGTCCGAGCTTGTCGGCGATCTCGACCAGCTCCGCGCGCGCTTCGCCGATGCGCTTGTGGTCGAGCGGCCCGTACACGAAGCTCTTCGCGCGGCCTTCGCGGAAGTCGATGCGGAACACCTTGCCGCCGGTCGAGGTGGCCTGGCCCTCGGGCGCGCGCCGGAAGACGTTCTGCGCGTCCGTGTAGACGAACCAGTCTCCGTACTGGCCGCGCGCGTCGGGCACGCCCAGCCCCGCCAGCAGCTCGAGGTTCTCGACGTCCGGGCGGTCCCAGCTCATGGCGGCGTCGATGACGACGCTCTTCACTCCGGCGCGCGCGGCCTCCTCCCAGAACTCGCTGGTCTTGACGGGGTTCGTCACCACGCCTTCGATCTCGGCGGGCAGCCAGCGCCCCGCAAGCACCGCGCCGGCGGCCCCCAGCGCGCCGAGCAGGGCGGCGAGCAGCAAGGCCGCCTTGGCGCGCAACTTGAGCAGCAGCGCGAACAGCGCGCCGAACACGACGAGCGCGCCCGCGAACACGAAGAGCGCCCGCAGCCACGCCGGCGTGCCGCCCAGCCAACCGATCAATCCGCCTTGGACCGCGGTGGCGAAGGGCCGCGCCTCCGAGCCCTTGAAGCCCAGGTCGGGCGCGGGCAATCCGTTGGACCAGCCGCGCTTGACGAAGCCTGGGATGCCCGTCTTGGCGGGGTTGGCCCCGGAGTTGGCGCTGGCCCAGGCCACGGGCGACTCCGCCGGCACGGTCGAATGGAGCGGCGCGAAGGTGCCTTGTTCGCGCAGCTTGGCGAGGTTCGGCAGGCGCCCGGCGTCCATCATGGCGCGCGCGCGTTCGGCGTCGGCCCCGTCGAATCCGAGCACCACGACGCGGCCCTCCCCTGATGCCGCGCGCAGCGTCGGCGCGGCGAAGCAGGCGAGGACGAGGAGGACGATGGCCCGGAGGAGGATCATGGCAGGCGCGAGGGTTAGGATCTGCGGCGTCGCGCGTCCCGGCCTCGGCCAAGTCGGCGCTCGATTCGGCATGAGAGCCTACAGGTCGCATCTGCGCGGCGCCACGCGCGCCGCGCTGCTCGCGGGACTCGCCCTGGCGGGAGCCCTGCTCGTCGCGTGGTCGTGGCGCGGCCGCGGCGCGCCGCAGGCCGCCGTGGAGGCTCCGCCGGAGGCGCGCGCCGCGCGACCGGTCCTCGTCGAGCCGCGCGATCATCCGCAGGCGCGCGCGGAGCGCGTCGCGTCGGGAACCGCGCCGGAACGCGAGCGCTTCGACGGGCGCGGCCGGCTGCGCGGCGAACTCGTGCTCGGCGCGCGCGTGGAGCAGCCGCGCGAATGGACGCTCGTGCTCGAACCCCACCCGTGGAACCTCGGGCGCGATCGCGCCCGCGCCATGCGCGTCGAGCACGCCGCGGGGGAGCGCGAGTTCGTGGTGGAGGACCTGCCGCTGGCGGCTTGGCAAGTGCGCGTCGAGGCGCGCGGCTTGAACTCGACGCGCGCCGACGTGCTGCTCGTGCGCGGCTCGCCCGACGCGCACGTCGTGCTGCGGCTCGATCCGCCGGGACTGGTCGACGGCGAGCTGGTCGACGCCGATGGCCAGCCCGCGGAAGGCGTGCTCGTCGTGCTGGAGGCGCACGGCGAGCGGCGCGAGACGCGCAGCGACCAGCGCGGGATGTGGCGCTTCGACGAGGTCGTCGACGGGTCGCACCGCTTGTGGACGGGCCCGCCCGAGGCGCCGCTGCTCCAGCCCGTGGAGCTCGACTTCGCCGCGCCGAGCCTGCGCGCGCCGCGCAGGCAGTTGCCCGTCTGCGGCGCTCTGGAGCTGGAGGTGCTCGAGCCGGGGGGCGCGCCGGTCGTGGACGCGCATGTTTCGGGCTTCGGCGACCCGCAAGGCGCCTTGCGGGGACGCACCGACGCGACGGGACGCCTCGCGGAGCGCTGGTTGTGGCCGGGCGGCTGGCGCCTGCAGGTGCGCTCGCAGGACGGACGCGTCGCCGACTTCGGCATCGAGGTGGATCCGCGCGCGACGACGAGTGGCGTGGTCGTGCTGCCGGCGCGCTGAGGGCCGCCTGTAAAGAGAATTTGACAGGCGGCGGGCCGGCTCAGCCGGCGCGCGAGGCCGCGAGCGCCGCCTCGAAGTCGCGCGCGAGGTCCTCCGGGTCCTCGATGCCGGTCGAGACGCGCACGAAGCCGGGCGCGATGCCGGCCGCGGCGCGCTCCGCCGCGTCGAGACGCGCGTGGCTGGTGTTGAACGGCAGCGACACGAGCGTCTCGACTCCGCCGAGGCTGGACGCCTCGAGTGCGAGCCGCAACGCCCGCGCGAAGCGCGACGCGCGCGCGTCGCCGCCGGAGAGCACCATCGACCACCTCCCGCCCGAGCCGCGCGGCAGGAGGCGCGCGGCGAGCTCGCGCCGCGGATGCGAGCCGAGCCCCGGATGCAGCACGCGCAGCACATCGGGGTGGCCCTCCATGCGCCGAGCCAAGAGCAGCGATCCTTCGCAATGGCGCGCCATGCGCAACTGCAACGTCTTCACGCCTCGGTCGAGCAGCCAGGCCCCCTCGGGGTCCATGCAGCCGCCCGCCAGCTGCAGCTTGCGGAAGCACTGCTTGACGAGCTCCGCACCGCCGCAGACGACGCCGCCCACGAGGTCCGAGTGGCCGGCGAGGTACTTGGTGGCCGAGTGCACCACGAGGTCCGCGCCGAGTTCGAGCGGACGCTGCAACAGCGGCGAGACGAAGGTGGCGTCGACCACGAGCCGCGCGCCGCGCGCGTGCGCCAGCGCGGCGAGCCGCGGCAGGTCGGCCACGGCCATGGTCGGATTCGAGAGGCTCTCGGCCCACACGAGCCGCACGGGTCCGTCGTCCAGCGCGCGCTCGAGGGCCGCGTCGTCGTCGTAGTCGACGAAGTCCGCGCGCACGGCGAGCGGGCCGAGCAGGTTCTTGAAGAGGTCCCAGGTCGAGCCGTAGACGGAGCGCGGAGCGACGATGCGGTCGCCTGCTCCGACGCAGGCCAGCGCGGCCGCGTGGATGGCCGCCATGCCCGAGGCGAAGAGCAGCGCGCGCTCGGCGCCTTCGAGCGCGGCGAGCTTCGCCTGCACCGCGTCGAGCGTCGGGTTCCTGAGGCGCGAGTAGATCCACGCCTCGTCCGCGCGCCCCTCCACCATCGCCGCGTAGGCGTCGTCGAACAACCGGAAGGTCGAGGAGCGCACCAGCGGCAGCACGGCGGCGCGCTGCGCCTCGTCGGGCCGCCACCCCCCGTGCACGCACAAGGTGGCGGGATCGAGTTCGCCCGGAGCGCGCAGATGGTCGCCGTTCGCCATGCGCGGATGTTAACGGTCCGCGACCCGCTCGTCGCCGCGGGTCGGCGGGCCGGCGCTGTCGCCGCGCGCGGGCGCTCCCTACACTTGGCCGCCATGCCCTCCGAGCCGCTGATCTCCCCCGCCTCCTGCGACTTGTCCCGGCCCTACGCCACGAAGGCGGCCATCTACGCGCGCCTCAAGCAGGCCGGACGGCTCGCGCTGCTCGACGGCGTGGCCGCGCACGGCGCGGACTCCGCTCCTTCCGTGGCGTGGAAGGAGATCCGCGCCGACGATTGGTGGGCCGCCGACCACATCCCCGGACGCCCGTTGTTCCCGGGCGTCCTGATGTGCGAATCGGCCGCGCAACTGTGCAGTTGGGACTACATGGAGCGCACGCCGGGCTTCGCCGGATTCCTCGGCTTCGCCGGCATGGACGGCACTCGCTTCCGCGGCGCCGTCGAGCCCGCGGGCACGATGCTCTTCGCCTGCAAGCCGCTCAAGGTGCGCTCGCGCATGTTCGTCTACGCCGCGCAAGGCTTCTATGGCGGCGAGCTCGTCTTCGAGACGGAGATCATCGGGACCGCGTTGTGAACCGCGCCCCGTCCGGCCGGCGCGGCCTCAGTGGCCGAAGCTCGCCTCGAGGCCGTTGCTGAACGCGTAGCCCTGCGCGACGGTCGGATCGAAGACCATCGCCTGGAAGTACATCGTCGTGCCGACGATGGTCGGATCGTTGGGCACCGCGAAGCGCACCTGTCCCATGCCGGTGTCGTCGAGCAGGAACCTGCGGGTCGAGAGCACAGGATCGCACAGCACGGTGCCGCCGCCGAAGCTCGCCGAGCCGCCGAAGGTCGAGTTGAACAGGATGCCCGAACGCGCGCCGAGGTTGGGCGAGACCACGTCGAAGACCACCGTGGTGCCGAGGATCGGCAAGGTGCGCGTGTCCAAGGAGAGGATGTTCGCGCCGCCGAGTCCCGTTCCGTACGCGGCGAAGGACGCGGCGCCGGTGGGCGGTCCGATGCGCCAGTCCCAGATGCCGCGTCCGTAGGTGGCGAAGCGCGCCGTCGCCCCCGCGTCGACCACTTCGACCGACCAGAAGACCGTGATGGGCAAGCCGGGTTCGGCGAGGCTCTGCCACGAGCCCAGGCTCGGGTGCCAGCGGTACGGACCGGCTTCCGTGGCGGCGAACACCGAGCCGTCGTTGCCGTAGGCGAGGTCGTAGATCAGCGTCGAGGGCAGGCCCGTGCCGATGCCGGTCCAAGTCGCCCCGCCGTCGGTGGTGCGGCGCGCCGCCACGGTCGAGTAGCCCGAGCCTCCGACTACCGCTTCGTCGGGGTTGGTCGGGTGCACCGCCAGCGCGTTGCCGTAGAAGTAGTGCGGCGCGGGGCCGCTGGAACTCGCCAAGGTCCAGGTGACGCCGCGGTCGAGCGAGCGATACACGCGGCCGGCGTTGTTGACGCAGTAGGCGCGCTGCGCGTTCGACGGCGCGAAGGCGATCTGGGACACGTAGGTCGCGCCGCCGTCGAGCAGGTTGCTCGTCGTCCATTGCGTCGCCGGCCAGTTGTTGAAGGTGGTGCGGCGATGGCGCCAGAGCGTGTTGCCGCAGAAGAAGAACGCCGTGGGATCCGTCGGGTCGGCGTGGATCGGCGGCAGCCAGGCGTTGGTCGCTCCGCTCGGGAAGTTCACATACGGCGAGAGCAGTTGCGGGTTCGCCTCGCCCTGCTGCACGAGCACGAAGCCAGGGTACACGCTGTAGAGCAGGTTGTGCGTGCCGTCCGACGAGGTGAGGTGTCCGTAGTCGCCGGAGATGAGCTGGGCGAAGTTCGTCGATGGACCGCTGCCGGTCGGAGCGGACAAGTAGCCGCGCTGGTAGCCCTGGTCCTGCGCGCCGGCGACGATCAGCGTCGGACTCGTGCGCGAGGTGTGCGTCGAGTAGTACTGCGACACGCCCAGTCCCGACAGCGACAGGTTCTGCACGGTGGCGAGTTGCGTGCGGCTCTCGTACAAGCCGCCGTCGGTGGCCACGTACCAGATCTCGCCGGCGCCGTTCGGCAGGGCGAAGATGCCGGGGATGTCGGCGTGCAGGCGCTGCGCGGGATTGCCGTAGTAGTCGCCCCAGTTGTTGACCTTGGCGAAGGTCGCTCCGCCGTTCGTGGAGCGCCAGGTCTCGACACCGCCGTAGGCGACGAGCTGGGGATTCGTGATCGAGGCGCACAAGGTGCCTTCCCACACGTCGGTGGGCGTGTGGACATGGCTCCACGACGCGCCGGCGTTGCTCGAGGAATAGAGGCGCCACGCGCTGCCGATGCGCTGGATCGCGTACAACTGCGGCGCGCCGGCTTCGCTGCCCGAGATCCAGCCTTGCGTGGCGGTCGCGTCGAGCGTTCCGACCACGACGGGGTTCGTGCCTCCGGTGTTCGACTTCAGCACTTGGCCGCGGTGCAGGATGTAGACGTCCGTGGCGGCCGTCGCGCCGATGCGCGGCACCCAGATGCCGCCCGGATGGTTCGCGTTGCCGGTCCAGCGGTTGGCGAAGGTGCGTCCGCCGTCGGTCGAGGCGAACAAGCCCGGACGCGTGCCCGAGCCCGGGTTGTACTGCCCGTAGACGAGCAAGGTTGGCGGCGTGGTGGCGAGCTTGGCCATGCCGCGGCACGAGCTGAGCGCCGGCAGGCCCGCGGGCTGCGCCCACGACTCGCCGCGGTCGCGCGTGACCGAGACCTTGCCGCCATCGTTGGCGACGAGCACGACCTCCTCGCCGCCGGCGACCTCGGGCGGCAACACTTCGATCCAATGCGCGCCACCCGCGAGGTTGTCGCCGATCGGCGTCCAACCAGTGCCGTTCTCGTTGCCCAGCCACACGCCGCCGAGCGAGGAGCCCGCGTACAGGCGGCCGGCCACGGACGGCGAACGCTGCACGCAATGCATGCGGCCAGCCTGGTTCTTCGAGCCGACTTCGCTCCAGCGCGACGGGATCAGCGCGGTGCCCTGCGCCCAGGCGCGTCGCCGGGCCTCCTCGCGCTCCTGGTTCTGGCGCTCGATGGCGCGCCAATCGACGCCCTCCGCGGCCTTGTGCATCGATTCGATCCAACGCTTGCGCGAAGCCTTGTGCTCGCGCTCGGCGCCTTCGTCGAGGCGGTGCTCGGTGGGACGCGGGATGGCGCGCGGGACTTCGTCGGCGACGGGCGGTCGCACGCAGGCGGCGAGCAGCAGGGCGGGCGCGAGCAGATGGAGCAGCGTTCGCATGGCGGAGTCCAAGGATACCCGCCCCGGGCGCGCCCGGGGATCCACTGGCCGGGCGGCGCGGACGCGCGCGGGGCGAACCGCGCAGCGGCGCCAGCGGTCGACTTCACGACGCGGTGGACTTCACAATCCCGCGCCGAACGGCTCCTCGCGCGGCTTGGCGTCGGGCGCCGGCACGTCGAAGTCGAGGATCTCCAGCACGTCGAGCTCCGCGCAACGGCAGGGCACGCCCAGCAGCTCGGCCAGGGAAGGCCGCGTGGCGCCGCCCTCGCCGTTGACCGCCTCCTTCACGTACGTGCCGTGCTCGGTGCGCATCACGACGTGCACGACGAGCTCCGAGCGGCGTTCGACGGAGGTGATCTCGATCCAACGTTCGCGCGCCTTGTCGGCGCGCCGGTGCGCGACGCGCGCGGGCGTCTGCTGCACGATCGCGCGGCGCGGCCCGACCAGCGCAGCGAGGCGCGCGTCGTCGACCGGCGCCTCGAGCGCCACCAGCACGCCGTACTCCTTCGAATGCGGCGTCTCCTTGAGGAAGCGCACGCGCGACTTGTCGGCGTGGTGCAGGCCGCGCACCTCGAGGCGACCGGCGTTGCGCCGGTTGATCTCCGCCTCCACCTCCGCCAGATCCACGTCGAGCACCTTGGGATTGACGAGCTCGAGCACGAACGGCCGGCCTGCGCCGAGCATGCGCACGTCGACATCCTCGCGTCCCGCCCCGTGGAACTTCTGCTTGCGCGTCTTGTAGAACCCGCCCGCGACCCACGCGACGAGCTCCTGCACCGAGTCGCGCGTCAGCTTGCCGAAACCCTCGCAGCGCTCGCACTTCCTGCGACGGCGCGGGTGGCCCTTGCACTCCGGGCAGAAGAACACGGTCTGCGGCAGGTCCCGCACCAGTTTGCGGTAGCGCCCCTCGATGTAGAGCTTGACCTCGGGACGTCGCGGTTCGCCGCCACCGCGCGGTCCGGCGCGGCGCGCGGCGCGCGACGGATCCGCGGCCGACTCGTCGGCCGGGCCCTCGAGCTCGAGCTCGAGCTCGCCGCCCTCTTCGGCGCCCTTGCCGGGCTCCGCTGCGTCGTCTGGTCCTCGCGCGTCTGCGTGCATGGCGATCCTCTCGCGCCGCCCGTGCCGGACGGCGCCCAACGACTCGAACGTTGCGCCCCTCCACGCTGGACGGGGCGGCGCCGGCGCGGCTCGGGCCGCGTGCGGGGCGGAGAGGATAGCCGCCGGAGGCGCGGCGCGCACGCGCGAGCTTCGCGGCCCCTCGCTGGCTACCATCCCCCCCATGCATCCGATCCTGTTCGAGGTCGCCGGCTTCAAGGTGCGCGCCTTCGGCGCGATGGTGGCGCTGGGCTTCCTGCTCGGTTCGTGGATCCTCGGACGCCTCGCCGCGCGCTTCGGCGAGGACCCGCAAGGCGATCCGCAGCGCTACGCCTCGATCACGACCTGGATCGTGTTCGGCGTGATCCTCGGCGCGCGCGCCATGTACGTGGTGGTCGAGACGCTGCAAGGGAGCCAGGTCGGCCAAGGCTTCCTCGAGGACCCGCTCTCGATCTTCTACGTCTGGCAGGGCGGGCTCGTGATGTACGGCGGCATGCTCGGCGCCATCGGCCTCGGCATGTGGCGCGCGCGCCAACTCGGCGTGGCGTCGGTGCACGCGCTCGACCTCGGCCTGGTCGCGGGATTCTGCGGGCAGGCCGTCGGTCGCGTCGGTTGCCTGCTCGTGGGCGACGACCATGGCAAGGTCGTGCCGGAGTCGTGGAGCTGGCTGCCGTTCCCCGCGACGCTGCGCGTGCCCGATCCGCTGCCGGCCGAGAGCCTCTTCGGGGCGCAGAACGCCGGAGTGCAGCTGTGGGCCACGCAACCCTTGATGAGCATCAAGGCGCTCGTCGTGGCCTTCATCGGCTGGCAGGTGCTGAAGCACCGCAAGTACGCCGGGCAGGTCTCGCTGATCGTGCTGCTTTCCTACAGCGTGCTGCGCTTCCTCGTCGAGCTCCTGCGCGGCGACGCGGTGCGCGGCTTGTGGTTCGACGGCTCCATCTCCACCTCGCAACTGGTGTCGCTGGCGGTCGGCGGGTTCGCGCTCGCGATGCTCTGGCGCTGCCGCGGCCGGCGCGATCCGCTGCCCGACGCGCGGCGCGCCGGCTGAGTCGCAGGCATGGCCGCGCGCCGCAAGGCCGACGACTCCGGCTTGTTCGCGTCGCCGCGACGCGAGCCCCTGCGCGCGCGCGTCGTGGCGGGCATCGACGAGGCCGGCCTCGGTCCCCTGCTCGGGCCCTACACGCTGGGCTGGTGCGCCTTCCGCGCCGACGATCCCGCGCGCCTCGTCGACCTGTGGAGCGAGCTCGCCCCCGCCGTGTCGCGCGAACCGGCGGCGTCGGACGCCTTGGCGGTGGCGGACTCGAAGGAGGTCTGGTCGCGCACCACGCGCGGCGCGCTCAGGCTGGAGCGCGTGGTGCAGTGCTTCGAGGCGCTGCACGGCCTGCCGCCAGCCGTCGATGCGCGCGCCTGGTTCGCGCGCGCGGCGGGCGAGCTGTGGAGCGACGAACTCGAGCGCGAGCCATGGTGGTCGTCGGCGCGACTCGACCTCGCGCCGGAGGAGCTCGACGCGAAGGAGCGCGCCTGGCGCGCCGACATGGCTCGACTGCTCGTCGAGCGGTCCCGCTCGGCAGGCATCGAGCTGGTGGCGCTCGGTTCGCGCGCCGCCACGCCCGCGGAGCTGAACCGCTCCTTCGAACGCACCGGGTCGAAGGGCGCCACCGCCTTCGAGGAGGTCGCCGCCGTGCTGCGCATCCTGTGGCGCGACCATGGCGCGACGGGGCTGTCCGTCGTGGTCGACCGCCAAGGCGGGCGCGCACGCTACGCGCGGCCGCTCTCCGACGGCCTGCCGGGAGCGCGCGTGGCCGTGCTCGCGGAAACACCCGGCGATTCGCGCTACGCGCTCGAGGACGACGAAGGCCGGCGCGCCGAAGTGCGCTTCGTCGAACGCGCCGAGTCGCTGGCGCTGCCGGTGGCGTTGGCTTCGTGCCGGGCGAAGCACGCCCGCGAGCTCGCGATGGCCGCCTTCAACCGCCACTTCGGCGCCCTGGCTCCGGAGGTCGCCCCCACCGCGGGCTACGTCGAGGACGGACGCCGCTGGCTGGCGGCGATGCGCGAGCGGCTCGAGGCGCTCGGCATCGAGCGCGAGCGTCTGGTGCGCTCACGCTGAGGCGCGGCTATCCTGTTCCCCGCCTCGTTCGAGGCATGGAGCCACCTGCGTGAAGATCGCCATCCTCGGCGCCGGCGTGTCCGGCTTGTCGCTCGCCCGCTTCCTCGTCGAAGGGGGCGTGCCCGCGGACGACCTGACCCTGTACGAGTCCGCGCCCGTGGCCGGCGGCTTGTGCCGTTCGAAGACCGTCGACGGCTACACGTACGACGTCTCCGGCGGCCACATCCTCTATTCGAAGGACAAGCCCGCGCTCGAGTGGATCCTCGCCCAGGGCGGAGGCCGCGAGCGCTTCACCAGCGTCGAGCGACACACGCGCATCCGCTACGGCCAGCGCTGGGTGAACTACCCGTTCGAGAACGGCCTCGGCGACCTGCCGCCCGAGGCGAACTTCGAGTGCTTGCGCGGCTACGTCAACGCGTGGCACGACCGCGCCTCGCGCGGCACGAGCGCGCCGCAGGAGTTCGGCGCGTGGGTGCGCTGGCGCTTCGGCGCGGGCATCGCCGAGCACTTCATGGACCCGTACAACGAGAAGGTCTGGAAGCGCGCGATGCACGAGCTGACCTCGGACTGGGTCGCCGGTCGCGTCCCCGACGCGCCGGTCGAGGACGTGCTGCGCTCCTCGGTGGGCATCCGCACCGAGGGCTACACGCACCAGTCGGTGTTCCACTATCCGTTGCAAGGCGGCTTCCAGGCGATCACGGACGCGCTGCATGCACGGCTCGCCGCGCGAGTGAAGCTCGGCCATCGGGTCGAATGCGTCGAGAAGACCGGCTCCGGATGGAGCGTCGACGGCGACATGCACGACTGCGTGGTCTCGACGCTGTCGCTGACGGACATGCCCGCGATCGTGCGCGCCATGCCGTCCGACGCGGCGCGCGCCTGCCGCGAGCTCGAATACAACGGCATCGTGTGCATCCTCGTGGCCCTCGACCGCCCGGAGCACCCGCCCTTGTCGTGGATCTACCTGCCGCACGCTTCGCAGGGTCCCGCCAACCGCGTGACCTACATGTCGAACTACTCGCCGCACCTCGCTCCGGCGGGCAAGAGCTCGTTCCTGTGCGAAGTCACGGTGCGCGGGGGCGCGCCTTGTCCCGGCGCGCAGCTCGAGCACGAGGTGGTCGAAGGCCTGGTGCAGTCGGGCATCGCGCGGCGCGATGAAGTGCTGTTCACGGATCGCAGCGAGATCCGGCAGGCCTACGTCGTGTTCGACCACGGCTACGCCGCTCGGCGTCAAGCCGCCTTGTCGTGGCTCGAAGGCCACGGCATCACGCAGTTGGGCCGCTTCGGCCGGTTCGAGTACGACAACTCCGACCAGTGCGTGATCAAGAGCCGCGCCTTGGCGCAGAAGCTGCTGCAGCGGCGCCAGACCGGCGCCTGAACGCAGGGGCCCGAGTTCGGATCGGCGGCGCCGCCGGCACGGCGATGGGCGCGGGGCGCCCGTCTTCGCGACTCGGGCGCAGGGTCCGTTCGCGCGTCGACGACCGCCCGGGCATGCGTCCGCGCCGGCGGGCACGCGGCGAGGCGGCCGGCGGCAAGGGTTGCATGGAAAGTGCTTCCTGCTTGACTGCAAGGACCCCCGCCAAGCGCCAGCGTCGCGATGCAACCCTGTTCAAGAGCGAACACTTTTCCGACTTAGCTGACTGTCAAACAGCCACTTAGCAAAACCAATCGTTTTGCACTTTCCTTTAATCATGGGGCTCGGCTATCGTTGCTCGAATCTGGATCGGAGCAGGTGGATCACTCGCAGACCACCCGCCCGAAGCCCAGGTTCCCCGGCAACCGCAACGCCGGGCGGCGGGACCGCCTCCCCTCGCCCGACGACTAGGGACCTGACCTCCATGACCACCGCCTCCTTCCGCCCTTCGCTGCACGCCCACGCCTTGTTGCTCGCCACGCTCGCCGCTGCCTGCGGTGGCGGCGGCGGCGACACCCCCGTCGTCCCCGAGCTCGAGCTCGCCTATCCCGATGCGGATCTGGTGCTCGCGACCGGCGCGCCGCTCGCGCCGATGGCGCCGGAGATCGATCCCGCCGCGTGGAGCTTCTCCGTCGAGCCGGAGCTGCCCGCGGGCCTCGCCCTCGACCCTGCCACCGGCGTGCTCTCCGGCCAGCCGACGGCCGCCTCGCCGCGCGCTTGGTACACGGTGCGCGCCACCTCCGCGCACGGCGTCGCCGAGCGCGCGTTGCGCGTGGCGGTGGCCGATCCCATCCGCTTCGCGTACGTCAGCTCGGACGCGGACGACACGATCAGCGCCTTCACCTACGACGCGCTCGACGGCGACTTGGCGCGGCGCGACTTCGCGGCCACTTCGGTGGGCGAAGCGGCGCCAGGCCAGCTCGTCGTGCACCCCCTGGGCAACTGGGCCTTCTCGCCCAACGAGGCCAGCGGCAACATCACGACCTGGAGCCTCGATGTCGAATCCGGCCGCCTGACGAAGGTGGACGTCGACGAGCTGGGCGTCGGCCCGCACGCGCTCGCCATCCATCCGGCCGGCCGGCTCCTGTACGCGGTCGACCTCGAGCAGGACCTGCTCGTCGGATTCTCCTTCGATCCCGTCCAAGGCGTGCTGGAGCGCCTCGAGGCCGCGCTGCCGACGGGCACGCGCCCGAGCTCGCTGGTCTTCGACGCCAGTGGACGCTTCCTGTTCGTCGCCTCCTCCGGCGCCCCGGGGAACGGCGCGGGCAGCACCGTGCAGACCTACGCGGTCGGCTCGCGCGGCGCGCTCGTGCCGCGCGGCCAGCCGTTCAAGCTCTATGGCGGCCGGCCGACCTCGATCGTCGCCGACCCGCGACGCCAGGTGCTCTACGCCACGCTCGAGGCCTTCGACGCCTTCGTCGTGCTCGGCTACGACGACGCGGGCGCCTTGAGCGGCATCCAGCTCAAGCAGGCCGGCGATGGCGTGTGCTCGCTGGCGGTGCACCCCTTCGAGCCGCGCCTGTACACGGTGGCGCGCGGCGAAGGCAGCTTGCGCAGCTTCGCCATCGACGAGGCTACGCTGCAAGCCAGCGAGACCTCCAGCCAACCCGCCGGCGAGGAGCCCGTGCAGGTGGTCGTCGACACGCTGGGCGATCGGCTGCTCTCGATCTGCCGCGGCTCGCGCGAGCTGTCGAGCTGGGAGCTGGGCGATGGCGCGCTGCCGCCGCGGAAGGAGACGAGCTACGCGCTGCGCGGCACGCCGAACAAGATCGGCTGCGCCGTCGGCGACCGCCCGGCCGCCTGGCTGCCGTGCTTCGTGCACGTGGTCGCCGCCGAATCCGAGCAGGTCTCCTCGTACACCATCGACGGCGTCGACGGCAGCGTCGACCACTCCGGCGCGGTGGACCTGCCGGGGCGCACGCCTTCCGCGGTCGTGCTCGACGCGCGCCTGCGCCACGCCTTCGTGGTCAACTCCGCCGACGGCACGATCTCGCGCTACGCGGTCGACCCGATCAGCGGCGCGTTGACTCCGCGCACGGGCGACGTGTCGGTCCTCGGCCGCATCCGCCACATCACCGCCGAGCTGTCCGGCCGCTTCCTCTACGGCGTCGCCGACGAGGGCGTCGAAGGCAACGGCAAGCTGCATGCTTGGGCCATCGACCAGGTCAGCGGCGAATGCACGCACCTCGGCGCCAGCGCGACCGGCTCGCATCCGCGCCAAGTGGCGGTCGATCCGACCGGCGAGTTCATCTACGTGCTCGTCGCCGGAGCGGGCGAAGCCGCGCCCGCGCTGAACATCTACCGCGCCGACGCGCGCACGGGCCTCGCCTTCGCCGGCGCGGCCATGGCGCTCGCCGACATGCCCGCGCAGATCGCCTTCCACCCTTCCGCGCGCTGGATGCACCTGCCGATGCCCAACCTCGGGTTCGTCGCGCGCTTCGAGATCGAGCGCGCCTCGGGCGCGCTGGTGCCGCGCGTCGACGCTTCGCCGGCCTTCGGTCCCGAGCCTTGCGCGGTGGCCTTCTCCGCCGACGGCAAGTGGGGCTACATCGCCTACAAGGGCGGCGCGGGCCTCGGCATGGTCACGCGCAACCGCATCGGCCCCGAGGGCGAGCTGGAACCAGGCAGTTGGGCCGCGACCGCGGGCGCCAACCCCGCGGCCTTGGCGCTCGCGCCGGGCAACGACCTGCTGTACGCGCTCAACTCCGGCGGCGACGACATGACGCCGTACATGATCCGGGAGGACGGCACGCTCGCCAACCAGTCCAACGTGCTGGTCGGCCTGCAGCCGACCGGACTCGCGGTGACCGGCATCACGCGCTGAAGCGCGCGGTTCGCGGCCCCCGCCTCTGGCGTCGCGCGCGCGCGGCGGTCATCCTCGTCCTCGAAGGAGGGCCAGCATGATCGCCGCGTTGCTTTGCACGAGCCTCGTCGCCACCTGCGCGGGGGACCGCGTCACCGGTTCGAGCTTCCAATCCAGGAGCGTCGCCTACGGCGCGCGCGGCATGATCGCCACGAGCATCCCGCAGGCGACGCTCGCCGGCCTCGACATGCTGCGCGCGGGCGGCAGCGCGGCCGACGCCGCCATCGCCGCCAACGCGGTCTTGTGCGTCGCGGAACCGACCGGATGCGGCGTGGGCGGCGACCTATTCGCCATGGCTTGGAACCCGCGCGAGAAGCGCGTCGAGGGCCTCGAGAGCAGCGGCGCGTCGCCGCGCGGGCTGCGCCTCGAGGAGTTCGAGGAGCGCGGCATCGCGCGCATCCCCTCCTTCGGCCCGTTGCCCATCTCGACCCCGGGTTGCGTGGAGGGTTGGATCGCGTTGCACGCGCGCCACGGCAAGCTGCCGCTCGCCAAGGTGCTGGAGCCCGCGATCAAGGCCGCGACGGAAGGCGTGCCGGTGGCCGACCTCGTCGCGCACTACTGGGAGCGCAGCGTGGCGCGCTTGTCCGGCGAGGCGAACTTCGTGGCCGAGATGACGCTCGACGGGCGCGCGCCGAAGAAGGGCGAACTGTGGAGGAACCCCGGGCTCGCCAAGGTGCTGGAGCGCGTGGCGCGCGAGGGTCGCGCGGGCTTCTACGAGGGCGAGACCGCGCGCGCCATCGTCGCTTCCACGCGCGCGGCGGGCGGACACCTCTCGCTCGAGGACTTGGCGGCGCACCGCGCAGCGTGGACCACGCCGGTGTCGCTCGACTACCGCGGCGTGCGCGTGTGGGAACTGCCGCCGCCGGGGCAGGGCGTCGCCGCGCTGCAGATCCTAGGCATGCTCGAGCGCTTCGACCTGCGCGCCATGGGCCGGGCGAGCGAGGCCTGGATCCACCACTTCGTCGAGGCGAAGAAGCTCGCCTTCGAGGATCGCGCGCGCTGGTACGCCGATCCCGCCTTCGTCGACGTGCCGGTGGCGGGATTGGTGTCGGACGACTACTGCGCCGAACGCGCCGGGCTGATCGGCGCCAAGAGCGCCAAGCGCGTCGAAGCGGGCAACCCGGCGCTCGAACAGGGCGACACCATCTGCCTCGCCGCGGCCGACGAGTCGGGCCTGATGGTGAGCCTCGTGCAGAGCAACTATCGCGGCATGGGCAGCGGCGTCGCGGTGGCGGGCCATGGGTTCGTCCTGCAGAACCGCGGCGAGATGTTCGACCTCGCGCGCGGACGAGCCAACACCTACGCGCCGGGCAAGCGGCCGTTCCACACGATCATCCCCTGCATCCTGACGCGCGCGGACGAGCCGTGGGTAGCCTTCGCGCTGATGGGCGGCGCGATGCAGCCGCAAGGCCACGCCCAGGTCGTGGTCAACCTGGTCGACTTCGACCTCGACCTGCAGGAGGCCGGCGACGCGCCGCGCATCCTGCACGAAGGCTCGAGCGAGCCCACCGGCGAGCGCATGCTCGATGGCGGACGGGTCAACCTCGAAGCCGGGCACGAGTGGGAGGTCGTGCGCGCGCTGCTGCGGCGCGGACACGTGGTCGGTTGGAACGACGGCGAGTACGGCGGCTACCAGGCCGTCATGCGCGACCGCGAGCGCGGGGTGTGGGTCGGCGCGAGCGAATCGCGCAAGGACGGCCTCGCGCTGGGCCACTAGCTCTCGCTGTTCCGGTCGCGCGCCGCGCGGCGCGGCCTAGCGCGCGAGTTCGCGCGCACTGCGGCGCAGCTCCTCGAGGCGCGCCGCTTCGCCGACCACCCAGACCAGCTCCTCGGGCGCGGACGACGGCGTGTCGTCGGCCGCTTCGAGCGCGACGCGACCGACGGCCGCCAGCGCGATCGGATGCCGCGCGCCGTGCAGCGCCGACGCGCAGCGCGCCACGAGCAATTCGGCCTCGAGCCGCCGCGCGGAGCGCGCTTCGGCGATCGCGCGCCAGCCGTGGGCGGCGGCTTCCGCGCAGGACAGCGCGGCCTTGGCGTCGCCGCGCTCGAGCAGCGCGCAGGCCAAGGCGGCTTGCGCCTCCAAGGCCAGCGGATGCGACTCGTCCACGGCGGCGAAGGCCGCGAGGGCGGCGCGCGCCGCGTCCGTGGCGCGTTCGTGGTCGCGCGAGGCGGCGTGGGCGTGCGCCAGTTCCAGATCGCAGCCGGCGACGAGCAAGGGATGGGTGCCCGCCTGCGCCGCGCTGGCGCGCAGCTGCCGCAGGTGGTCCGCGAGTTCGGCGTCCTGCGGCCGCGTTCCGGCGCGGCGCGCCGCGCGATCGCCGCGCCACACGGCGTGCAGATGGCTCCAGTCGAGTTCCCCCCTCGAGCGGCGCAGTTCGCGCTCGGCATCGCCGAAGTGCCGCGCCGCCTCCTCGATCTGCTCGGGCGACCCGCAGGCCGCGTCCAATTCGGCGAGCAGCAGGCGCGCCTCGACCACCAGCGGCGCGCGCGGCCCGCGGTTGCGCTGCAGCCGCATGAGGCGATCCAGCAGCATGGAGCGCATTCCCGGCAAGGTCGCCATGGCCGCATCGGCTTCCCGCGGGCGCCCCAGCTCCAGGCATTGCGCCGCGTACTGCGCGAGGTGGCGGGCGCGCCGGAAGTCGTCGCGCTCGAGGGCGCGCGACTCCTCGTGCGCCGCGCGCAGCACACGCTGGCGCTCGTCCGCGCGGAAGAGGCCCTCCAGGGCGCGCGCCTTGGCGTCGGCGAGGCGCAGGCGCATGCCGATGTCCTGCTCCCCGGATGGCAGGCGCTCGTCGGCCTGCGCGAGTTGGACGAGCACGCCGTCGAAGTCGGCGACCGCGAGCCGCAGGCGCGCGGCGTCGAAGTGCAGGTCCCAGGCCTCCTTGGCGTCCGCCGTTCGTCCGGCGCGGAGGCCCAGCGTCTCGGCTAGCTCCTGCGTCACCTGGTCGTTCGCGCCGGCGAGGCCCGCGTGCGTTTCGGACAACGCCAAGGCGTCGTCCACGCTGCGCGCCGTCGTCGCGCGCGAGTTGGCCGCGTCCCGGTACAGCACGGTGGCGGCCGCGAACACGGCGACCAGGGCGCAGGAGACCGCGATGCCCGCCTTGCGGCGCCGCGCAGCGCGCGCCAGCCGCGCGAGAGGCCCCGGCACGCGCGCCGCGGGCGGTTCGCCGGCGAGGAAGCGATCGAGATCGTCGACCACCGCGGCCATGCTCGAATAGCGGCGATCGCGCCGCTTGGCCATCATCTTCATCACGATGGCGGCGAGGTCCTTCGGCAGGGCCGGCGCGACGAGCCGCGGATCGGGCGCGTCGTCGAGCAGGATGCGCTCGAGCAACTGGCCTTGCGTCTCGCCATGGTGCGGCCGCTCGAGCGTGAGCGTCTCGTACAGCGACACGCCCAGCGAGTAGATGTCGGTGCGCAGGTCGACGCCGAGCCGCGAACTGGCGGCCTGCTCGGGACTCATGTAGTACGGCGTGCCCGACAAGCGCCCCGAGCGCGAGAGCGTCAGGTCGTCCTGGATCTTCGCGAGGCCGAAGTCCGCGACCTTGGGCTGGCCTTCGGGGGTGAGCAGGATGTTGCCGGGCTTGATGTCGCGGTGCACGACGCCCGCGTCGTGCGCGCACCACAAGGCGGCCGCGATCTGGCGGAAGAGCCGCGCGCTGCGCAGCCAATGCTCCTTGCCGGGCGCGCCGCGCTCGCGCAGCTCGGCGATCATGTCGGCCAGCGACAGTCCGCCGGGCACCAGCTCCATGGCGATCCAATGCAGGCCCTGGTCCTCGCCCACCTCGTGGATGGCGACGATGTGCTCGTGCGTGATGCGACCGCAGGCGCGCGCCTCCTTCTCGAAGCGCTCGAGCGACTGGTCCACGAACGACAGGTGGGGATAGAGGATCTTGAGCGCCACGACGCGGCGCGGAAGGCGTTGCTGCGCCTCCCAGATGCACCCCATGCCGCCGCGCCCGATCTCGCGCACCAGGCGGAACGGGCCGATCTCCGAGCCGGCCGCTATCAGCCCCGCATGCGGCTGGAGCACGCCGCGCAGGGCGATGTAGTCCTCGAGGATCAGCTCGAGGTGCGCGCGCACCTCCGCCGGATACGCCGCGAGGAACACTCCCAGCGCCGGAGCCTCTCCCGCGCGCGATTGGTCGAGGTAGACGTGGAAGGCCCTCTCGGCCAGCACGCGGGCCGACGGCTGGATCGAGCCCGACTCGGCCGGCGACGCGGAGGGGAGTGCCATGGTTGGGAGGAGGACCTGTTCCAACTTGTCCAGCCGACAAGCCTACTTCAAGGGCGCGAATCAGGCTGGAGGCTTCAGGGCCGCGCCGATCGGGTCCGGGCGGGCGCGCCGGCTCAACGCAGGGGAGGAGCCGCCGCCGCGCCGCGTTCCAGCGCCTGCCACCGGCGCCAGGCGGTTCCACCCAGTTGTTCCATGCTGCGCGCCAAGGCCTCCAGCGCCGGCCCCAGGCGCGCCCCCTCGCGCGCGGGGTGGAGCAGCAAGCAGTGCATCTGGAAGCCGCCGACCGGGCCCGCCAGGGAGCTCGCCGACGCGTCCGGGGAAGCGGCGAACGAGGCCGCCAAGCGTGCCGCGCATTCCTCGTCGCCCGAGAGCAGCGCGCGCCCCAGCGCGAGCGGTCGTGCGAGCTCGCCCTCCGGTCCGATGGACTCGTCCCCACCTAAGTCCGCGAGCGAAACGCAAGCGGTCGCCTCGGCGGCGAGGGCGTCGAGCCGCGCCACGAGATCGCCGCGCAACCCCGAGAGGAGCGACGCGTGGGCCAGGCCGAGCAGGGTGGCGTGGCGCGCGCGACAACGCACGCCCTCGTCCAACGGCGCGTCGGCGAGCAACTCGAGCGTGCGCGCGGCGCGCAGGCGCGCCTCGTCGACGAGGCCTGCTTCGAGCAATTCGTCGGCGAACTCGTTGCGCAAGTCGAAGGCCTCCTTGTTCGCGAGTCCACCGGCGGCGTCGTAGGCGTCGACGAGCGCGCGCCGGCCTTCGAGCGCCTCCGCGCGCCGGCCGAGTTGGACCAGCGCTCCGAGGCGCGTGCGCTCGGCGACGACCACGCGCGAGTGCGAGGCCGGATAGCGCGCGCGGAAGGCCGCGCACAGCTCCTCCGTCTCCGCCAGCAGGCCGCTCGGGAAGGGCCGCGACGGGTCGGCGGCGGCGAGATTCAAGCGCACCATCACGAGGCCGGTGCGGGCCTTGAGCGTGTCGATGTGGCCGGGACCGAGGTGGCGCGCCATGCGCGGCACGAGGTCCTCGTAGCGCGCGAGCAGTTCGGGCAGCGAAGTCGCGCGCCGCCCGCCCAGCATCCCCCACGCGTCGAGCGCCGCCACCGTGGCGCGGAAGCGCGCGAGGAGCGCCCAGGGATGGTCGGCGCCGTGGAGCTCGGCGAACTCCCGCGCGAGCGACTCGGCGTTCGCGAGGTGCTCGAGGGGCGGGAGCGCGCGGCGACGAGCCTCGCAAACGAGGCTCAGCAGGCGCAACTCGGAGTTCGCGCGCAGCGGCGCGTGGCGCGCTTCCTCGCGCAGTTCGAGCGCCAGCGCCTCGCCCTCCGCGGCGCGGTCGAGGTGGCACAGGGCGCGCAGCAACTGCACACCGCTGGCGAAGGCCGCCGGATCCCCCGCGACGCGCAGCGCGGCGCGGCGCGCGCGCATGCCCTCGAGCAGGCCGCCCGCAGGCACGAGTTCCGCGTGGCGGCGCTCCAGCGCGGCGGCCGCGGCGCGATCCTCGCAGCGCAACTGCAGCGAGTAGGCTTCGCACAGGAGCCGCCAAGTGCGCGGATGCGGCTCTGCGTCCGTCGGCGACGCGTCGACCCGCTTCGAGAGTTCGATCAACTCCGCCAACAAGGGACGCGACGCGTCGTGGTCGTCGAGCTCCGCCAGCGCGCGCACCAGGTCCTCCCCCGCCTCGAGCCGCAGCGCGGGATCGGAATCCGCCAGTTGCACGGCGAGACGCATCGAGTCGGCCGCGTCGCGCAGGCTTCCCGCCATGCGCCACGAACGGCCGGCGGCGAGGCACAGGCGCGCGGCCCGCGCGCGGTCGTCGCCGCGCTGCGCCTCGGCGGCGGCGAGCAGCTCGCGCGCCAGGTCCTCCGGCCCCGGCGGCGCTCCCTCGGCGGCGCGCGGATCCTGCAGGTCGACCAGCGAACGCAGCAGGACCTTGGCCTCCTCCGCGCGGCGCGAGGCGGCTTCGGCGCGGTCGGCGAGCAACACGAGCAACGCGCTCGAGCACGACAGGACCAAGGCCAGGCCCGCGGCGGTCGCGTGCTTGCGGAGCCAGCGCGCGGCGCGCTCCGACGCGCTCGGGGCGCGCGCCAGCACCGGCTCGCCATCGAGGAAGCGCTGGAGGTCCTCGGCCGCGGCGCCCGCGTCGGGGTAGCGCGCCTCGGGATCGAGCGCGCCGAGCTTGCGCACGACGAGCGCGAGATCGCGCGGCAGGGAAGGCCGCAGGCGACGGGGGTCGGGCAGATCGTCCTCGAGCACGCGGCGCGCCAGTTCGCGCTCGTCGCCGACCGCGTGCGGACGCTCGAGCGTCAAGGCCTCGTGGAGCGTGGCGCCGAGCGAATACAGGTCGCTCCTGGCGTCCAACGCCTTGGCGCCGCGCAATTGCTCGGGGCTGGCGTACATGGGCGTGCCGAGCAGTTCGCCCGCGCGGGTGATGTGGGCTCCTCCGTCCTCGCGCGCCAGGCCGAAGTCGGCCAACTTGGGGCGGAAGCCCGGCGCGAGCAGGATGTTCCCGGGCTTCACATCCCGGTGCAGCACGCCCTTCTCGTGGGCCTGCCGCAAGGCGAGCGCCATGTCGCGACCCAGCGCGGCCATCCGGCGCGCGTGGTCGGGAGGCGGCGCCCGACGACGAAGATCGGCTATGTGGTCGGCGAGCGTCAAGCCGCCCTCCACCAGCTCCATCGCGATCCAGCGCAGGTCCTCGTGCACTCCCACCTGGTGGACGCGGACGATGTGCTCGCTGGCGAGCCCGGCGGCCACGCTGGACTCGCGCTCGAAGCGCTCGAGCGCCGATGGCAGCAGGGAGAGGTGCGGGTACAGGAGCTTGAGCGCGACGCGCCGCCGCGGGAAGTGCTGGCGCGCCTCCCACACGACGCCCATGCCGCCGCGGCCGACTTCGCGCACGAGTTCGAATGGGCCGAGGCGCGCGCCCGCGGCCAGCGCGAAGGCGTGGCCGCGGTACTCGCGCGACAGGCTTTCATAGTCGTCGATGATGGCGCGCAATTCGGCCCGCACCGCCGCGTCGAAGCCCGCGAGCCAGGCGTCCTCGTCGAGGTCGTCGCCTTGGCGTCGCGCGAGGAAGTCGGCGAACGCGGCGTGCGCGGCGGCGCGCGCGCGTTCGCGCGCCTGCGCTTCGAGCCGGCGCTCGTCGCCGGCGCCCTCCGCTTGGCGATCCTCGACCATGCCTCAAGCCTCGACCGGAGACGGTGCGCGCGTGCGCATCCCGACCGGGACGCGAAGCGCCGTTCAGTCCTCTTCGCGCTCGGCCGGCCGCGGTGGAGTGCGGGACTGTATGCGCTCGATGGCGCGCGACAGAGCCTTGCGCGCCGTGTCGGGCGACAAGCCCGTGGCCTGGGCCATCTCCTGCTGGCTCGCGCCGCGCAAGTGCAGCCGCACGAGCAACTGGTCGCGCTCCGGCAACTTCAGCAGGCGGCAGATCATCTCCTCGGTCTCCTCGCGCCGGCCGAGATTCGAGGAAGGCGGACGCTCGTCGGCGGGCAGCGGCAGGTCCTCGATCGACAGCGGATGGCGATCGCGCTCGTCGCGGCGCTGCGCCTGCATGCGACGCGCCTTGTCGGCCGCCTTCCAGCGCAGGCGTTGCGCCAGCAGCGCCACGAACTGCGCGCGGGTCTCGAAGTTCAGGTCGGCGATCGAGCTCCAGACCTCGCCGAAGACCGATTGGACGAGATCGCCCGTCTCGAGGAAGCGCCGCAGGCCGTCCGACAAGAGCCGGCGGCCCTTCTTGTGGGCGTCCTCCAGGAAGTAGGCGAGGAACTCGTCGGCGGCGCGCTGGTCCAGGCGTGCGGCGGCGTGCACCTCCGCCAGCACGGCGTCCTCGACCATGATCCCGCCGCGGATGCGCGACAGGATCAGCGCCTGCGCCGCGGCGGTGGAGACGACGCGCTCCGAGGCGGGACCGAGTTGTTCGCGGGCGAAGCGCAGGGCGGCTTCCAAGTGCTGGTTCGTGGACGAGGACATCGCGGGCAAGAGTCGCATGGAAGGAGGCGTCCGCAACCTAGAGAGCAACGCGCGGGCGCGGCGGACAACCTCCGGTGGTTCCACGCGGGCCCCGGGATGCTAACGAGTTCGAGGGTCGCGACTTGCGCGTCGCTCCCGAATTTGGGCGGGCTCCGGCGCTAGTCGGGCCCCGAAAGGAGGCGCAGGCAACGCTCGCGCAGCGGATCGTCGGCCGGCAGGGATTCGAGGGCGCGGCGCGCCGCCGCCTTGGACTCGGCGCGACGGCCGAGCAGGCCCAAGGCCTGGGCCTCCAGTTCGAGCGCCTGGGCCAGCAACGGCCCGCCGGCGGCGAGCACGGGCGCGAGGTGCGCGCGGGCCCGCTCCGGTCGCGGCGGGGACGCCAGTTCCAGGCGGGCGGCCTCGAGGCGATGGCCAGGCTTCGCTCCGCTCGAGCGCAAGGCCGCGTCCCACGCCTCGCGCGCCTCGCCGATGCGACCTAGCCGCGCGCAGGCCAACGCCAGGTTGCGCTGGAACTCGACCTCGCCGCGCCGCAGCCGCGCGGCGCGCTCGAAGCGCGCCAACGCCTCGACGTGGTCGCCGCGCGCCTGCGCCAGCACGCCGAGCGCGTTGTGCCCGTCGGCGAGCCCGGGGTCGAGCTCCACGCTGCGCGCCGCGCTCGCCAGCGCGCCTTCTTCGTCCCCGGTGCGCGCGAGGATCGCGGCGAGGTTGGCGTGGTGGCGCGCGAACCACGGCTGGGCGTCGCGCGCGGCGACGAGCTGCGCGCGCGCGGCCTCCAACTCGCCGGCGCGCGCCAGCAGCAAGCCGAGGTTCTGGTGGGCGCGGGCGTGGCCGGGCCGCATGGCGAGCGCCGCCTCGTAGCGCGCGCGCGCCTCGGTCAAATTTCCTTGACGCTCCGCCACGAGGCCCAGGTTGGTGGCGGCCAGGGCGCTGGCGGGGTTCACGGCAAGGGTGCGCTCGAACAGCGCGCGCGTGTCCCGCCATGCGGCGGCCTGGACCGCGGAGGCGGCCGCCAGCGCCGCCACCAGCGCGCCGGCGGGGGCTGCGACGCGCGCGCCGCAGCGCCGGGAGGCCCACGCCAGCGCCAGCGCCGGCCCGAGCAGCGCCAGCGAGGCGTAGCGGTCGGCGGTGGTCGAGATGGCCTGGTGGGCGAAGGGCACGAGGCCGAGCGTGGGCGCCAGCGCGCACGGCACGAGGAGCAAGGCGGCGGCCGGCGCCGACTCGCGCGCGTCGCCGCCGGACGCGCGACGGCGCAGGAGGCGCGCCAGCGCCCAGCCGCAGCCCGCGACGAGCGCCGCCCCGGCCCACGGCGTCCATGCGCCGAGCCCGGCCGCGACCACGAGCTCGGGCCGGCGCCCGTGGTCGGGCGCGAGGTCGATCGGCAGCAGCATGACGCGCGCCATGTGGCCGAGCGCGTCGCCGGCGACCAGCAGGCGCTCGAGGAAGGCGGGCGTGGAACGCAGGAGCTGGTCGGATTGCGCGAGCTTGGACGCGACCAACGCGGCGACGCACAGCGCGAAGGCCGGCAAGTGGCGCGTCGCGAGCGAGCGGAGCGCGCCCGCGCGCGCGGCGGCGTGCGCGGCGGGGAATCCCAGTTCGAGCACGACGACGATGGCCGGCGCCACCGCGGCCGAAGGCTTGCAAAGCAGCGCCCCGAGCAAGGCGAGGTGCGCCTGCACGAGCGCGCGCCGGCCCTGCGTCCGCGCGGCGAACGAACGCTCGAGGTAGGCGAAGACGAGCAGGTTCGCCGCGGCGCCGCGCAACTCGGAGGCCCACGCGACCACCTCGACCTGCAGCGGATGGAGCGCCCACAGCGCCGCGCCGAGCAGGGCCGGGAGCCCGCCGAACCCCAGGCGTCGCAGCAACCCGACCAGCAAGGCGGCCGCACCTGCATGCGCGCACAGCGGCAGCAGGTGGTACAGCCAAGCCTGCGGCGAGTCGCCGACGAAGGCCGCCAGCCACCACAGGGTGCAGGCGAGAGGGACGTACAACCCGAGGTAGGGCCCGCTCCAGTACGACAGCAGGCCCTCGAGGGTCGGCGGCGCGAGGCGGGGATTCTCGACGATGTTCCAAGGATCGTCGAACTGCAGGAACTCGAAGCCGGCGACGCGTCCGTGCACGGCGAACACGAGGCCGGCGGCGGCGAGCATCCACCAGCGCGAGTCCGGCGCGGACGGAGTCCCGGTGCGGGACGCGGCCGCGCCCGCCCCGCCCTCCTCCGCGCCGCCCGAAGAGCCCATGTGCCGCGACGGAGCCGCGCGCTCAGGACTTGCGTTCGGGGCGCTTCCAGTCGGCGATGCGCGCGGCGAGGTAGCCGCGCAGTTCGCCGACCTTGACGCGCTCCTGCTGCATCGTGTCGCGCTCGCGCACGGTGACGACGTCGTCCTTCAGCGTGTCGCCGTCGATGGTCACGCAGTACGGCGTGCCCACCTCGTCGAGTCGCCGGTACCTGCGGCCGATGGCGGCCGACTCGTCGTAGAAGGTCGCGAGCCGCGCGCGGCGGAGCTCGCGGTCGATCTCGAGCGCCTTCTCGGGCATGCCCTCCTTCTTCACGAGCGGCAGCACGCCGACGGTGATGGGCGCGATCTCGGGATGGAAGCGCAGCACGACGCGCGTCTCGTCTTCGACCTTCTCCTCGTCGTAGGCGTCGATCAGGAAGGTCAGCGCCGTGCGGTCCACGCCGGCCGCGGGCTCGACCACCCACGGGAAGTACTTCTGCTTGGTGTCGGGATCGAACCAGCGCAGGTCCTTGCCGGAGGCCTCGCTGTGGCGCCTGAGGTCGAAGTCCGTGCGGCAGGCGATGCCCTCGAGTTCGCCCCAGCCGAAGGGATACTCGTACTCGACGTCCGTGCAACCGGTCGAATAGTGCGCCAACTCGTCCTTGGCGTGCTCGCGCATCCGCAGGCGCGACGGATCGATGCCGAAGTCGATGTACCACTGGTGGCGCTCCTTGCGCCAGTACTCGTACCAGTGGTCGTTCTGCTCGGGCGGCAGGAAGAACTCCATCTCCGCCTGCTCGAACTCGCGCGTGCGGAAGACGAAGTTGCCGGGCGTGATCTCGTTGCGGAAGCTCTTGCCGATCTGGCCGATGCCGAACGGCGGCTTCATGCGCGAGCTCTCGACCACATTCTTGAAGTTGAGGAAGATGCCCTGCGCCGTCTCGGGCCGCAGGTAGGCGATCGAACCGGCGCCCTCGACGGCGCCGACCTGCGTCTTGAACATCAAGTTGAAGGCGCGCGGCTCGGTCAGCTCGTTGCCGCACTCGCCGGGCTTCTTGCTCGGACGCTCGGGGCAGCGCGCGTCGTCGAGCTTGTCGGCGCGGAAGCGCGCCTTGCACTTCTTGCAGTCGACCATCGGGTCGGTGAAGCCCGCGACGTGGCCCGAAGTCTCCCAGGTCTTCGGATTCTGGATGATGGCCGAGTCGAGGCCGACGACGTCGTCGCGCATCGTCACCGTGCGCATCCACCACGCCTCCTTGACGCGGCGCTTCAGCTCGACGCCGAGCGGCCCGTAGTCGTAGGTGTTGCCGATGCCGCCGTAGATCTCGGAGGCGGGGAAGACGAAGCCGCGTCGCTTGCACAGCGACACGATCGTGTCCATGAAGTTGGAGTCGTTGCGTGAGGCCATGGTGTGGGCGCGCCGACCTGGCGGCGGAGGGAGGGTAGCGTCCGCGGGCAGCGGAGGCGAGGCGCCCCGCCTGCGATCAGCGCTTGGAGCGCGCCTCGCACTCGAGCAGGAGTCGCTCGACCAGCGCCTTCGTCTCGGCGAAGGGCAGGTTCCGGCCCCGGATCACGCCGAGGTCGTCCACGACCACGACGAGCGGCAGGCGCAGGGCGAGGGAGTCGTCCATCACGCCCTCCTTGCGGCCCAGCGTCATGATCGAACGCCAGGCGACGCCCAGCTTGCGGCGCTCCTCCACCTCCGAGTGGCGCGAGACCTGGTCGGGACAGACCCCCACCACTTCGAAGGGCCGGCCGCCAAGCTGGCCGCGCAGGCGCACCCAGTCCGGCAGGGCCTCCAGCGTCTCGCGCTGGAGCCGCGACCAGTACACGAGCAGCATCACGCGCCCCTTGTAGCCGCGCAGGATCACCGGTTGCCCCTCGGCGTCCTCGCCGCGGAAGTCGGGGAGCGGCTGGCCCACGCGCAAGGCCGCGATGCGAGCCTTGTCGATCGCCGCGGCCTCGAGCAGGCGCGGCTCCTCGTCCGGATGCTCGTCGATCAGCGCCACCAGCGAATCATGCGCCACCCCGAGCGAAGCGTCGTCGCCATGCACGAGATGCGTGCGCGCCAAGCACCACCACGCCAGCGCCCGCACGCGCGGCTCGTCGCACAGCTCCAGCGCGGCGCGGCAGGCTCCGTCGGCCGCGCGCGGCGGCATGAGCTCGACCTCGCGACGCGTCGCGACGAAGGCGTCGATCGCCCAACGTTCGTTCGGGAACTCGCGCAGGGCCAACTCGAGGATGCGCGGCCGCAGTTCGGCCCAACCTTCGGCGCGCGGCGGGTAATGCAGCAGCAGCTGCGCGTACAGGAACGACAGGCCGATGCCCGGGGAGGTGCGGAAGGCCTGGTCGATGGCCGGGTGGACGACCTCGCACATGCGCATCGCCGTGCTGTGGCCGGTGGCGGCGAGCAGGCGGAACTCGGCGACGTAGCGGTGGATCGGGTGCGGCGGCCATTGGTCGAAGCGCCGGCCCGACGCGCGCAGCGCCTGCACCTCGTCCTGCCATGCGAGGGAGGCGCGCAGGAACTCGCGCTCCAGCCGCGGCATCCACAGGCCCGAGGCTTCCTTGGCGGCCTTTGTCTTCGGGAAGGACAGGACGACCGAGCGTTGCAGCTCCTCGGCCTGGTCGAGCCGCGCGGCATCGGCGCTGCGCAGGTTGTCGGAGATGACATGCGCAGCCACCATCCAAGCGCGGGCGCGCGTCTCCTCGGGCGCGTCGGATCCGGCGACTTCCTCGCACAAGCGCAGCGAGGGAGCCTCCTCGGCATCGGCACGGCAGGTGATCAACCCTCCGAGCGCGTCGTGCAGCTCGCGCGAGGTCCGATGCCGGGCGTGCAGCAGCTCGATGGCCCCGCGCACCTTGCCGATGCGCTCCTTGGACGGGTCCAGCGCCACGTAGGCGTGCTGGGCCAGCCAGCCGAGCGCCACCGCGTCCGCGCCCGAAGCGGCCGCCGCCTCGAAGCGCGGCCAGAAGGCGCGCGCGGGATGCTGCAGTTCGACCACGGCGCGCGCCCGCACCGCGTCGACGCGGCCTTGGTCGTAGGCGACGATGGCGCTCTTGTAGCTCGCGAGCAGCGCGGCGCCGTCCTGCGCGAACGAGGTGGCGGAGCTGGCGCAGAGGAGTACGGCGAGCAAGGACTGGCGTAGCGTCATGGTCGGTGCGGGGTGGCGGGATTCTATCGGCGCGCGAGGCGCCGCGGCTGCGCCCACGCCGCGGCTGTACGCGCGGTGGATGCCGGCGCCAGCGGAAAAAATGGCCGCGGCGCGCCGGAAAGCAGGGCGCCGCGGCCGTCCTCGAGCACCGGGCGCGTCCACCGGCCGTTGATTGGCCGTCGCTTGGCCGTCACTTGGCCGGAGGCTTGCCGGACTCCGCTTCCAGCTCCTGCAGCAGCTTGTCGACGGCCGCGTCGAGCTGCTTGCCGCGCACGTCCTTGAAGCGGATCACGCCCTTGTGGTCGAGCACGTAGATCGTCGGGTAGCCGCGCACGTTCCACTCGCGGCACAAGGGGCCGTTCGTGCCGCCTTGCCACGAGCTGCGCCAAGTCACGCCGAGCTCGGCGACTTGCCGCTTGTAGTACTCCTTGTCCTTGTCCGTGTTGACTCCGACCAGGGCGAAGGGCTTGTTCTTCAGGCGCTCCACGAGCTCCTTTTCGTGGGGGATCATCCCCACGCAAGGGGGTCACCAGAAGCCCCAGAAGTCGAGCACGACCACCTTGCCGCGGTAGTCGGACAACTTGAACTCGACCCCGTCGGCGTCCTTGGTGGTGAAGTCGGGCGCCACGTTGCCGATGGCGAGGTTGACTTCGCCGTTCAGCGCGGCCTTGGCGCGCAAGCCCTCGGGCGTGTCGCCGTGCTCCTTGACCAGGCGCTCGAGCAGCGCCTTGCGGCGCGCGGGCGCGTCGGCGAGCCCGCTGCGCGACAGAGGCTCGAGCAGGGCGGACAAGGCCTTGGCCTGCACCGGGGGCCTCTTCGTCGTGCGCGCGACGGTCTCGAGCAGTTCCATGGCGCGCGCGGCGGGCAAGCCACCCGGCGAACCTTCGGCGCGCAGGTAGGCGAGCGCCTTCTCCAGCGCGGCCGAGTCGACATGCTCCTCGACCAGCTTCGCGTACCAGCGATCCTTGCAGGCGAGGATGGCCGCGAGGTCGCGACCGGTGGTGGAGACCTGCTGCAGGCACCACACGAGGGCATCGGGTTGGCCGAGGTCGGCGAGCTCCTCGTTGCGCGGGAACCACGCGCCGAGCGGCGTGCCCGGCCATTGTTCGCGCGGCAGTCCCTTCGTGCGCGCTTCCTGCGTGGCGGCGCGCCAAGCCTTGTAGTCCTCCCCCATGGCCGTCTCGTTCGCGCGCCAGCGCTCGAGCAGGGCGGCCAACTCCTTCGCGCGCCGTTCGACGGCGGCCGGATCGGCTTGCGCGGGTCGCTCCGCCCTCGCGCCGGGCTCGAGATTCGTACCGGGCTCGACCTTCGTCCCGGGTTCGACCTTCCGGTCGGGCTCGGTTTGCGGCGAGGCGCTGGCGTCGGCGCGGATCGCGCCGACGGCGAGCAGCAGGGCGAGCGCAGCCCGCAGGTGGGCGGCTCGCAGGCGAGGCGTGGCTTGCGGATGGATCATGGTCGGATCGACGGGCCGAGGCGCGTGGAACGTGATTGCACGATACGCCTCCGCCACGCTTGGATTGTGGCCCAGGGCGCGCTGGAGCGCCACCGGAGCCTGCGTATACTCCAAGTGTGATGGACAGCTCATCGATTGGTGGCGAAGCCCCGTCCCCCACCGGCCGCGGCGACGGCTCCGGCGCGCAAGCAGTCGTCGGAGGCCGGCCTCCGGAACGCGCCAGCCGCGCCACCCACGGCCCGCGAGCCTCCGAAGTGGCCCGCGTGGCCGCCAAGGTCGAGGACGGCAGGCGCATCACGCCCGAGGAGGGGTTGCTGCTCCACGACCACGCCGACCTCCTCCTGCTCGCGCGCCTCGCCGATGGCGTGCGCGAGCGCCTGCATCCCGAGGGGCTCGTCACCTACATCGTCGACCGCAACCTCAATCCGACCAACGTCTGCATCACCGATTGCGGCTTCTGCGCGTTCTATCGTCGGCCCGGCGAGGAGGGCGCCTACACGCTCGAGCGCGCGGAGATCCATCGACGCATGCAGGAACTGGCCGACCTCGGCGGCCGCCAGGTGCTGATGCAGGGCGGCCACCACCCGCGCCTCAAGACGGCGTGGTGGGCCGAGTTGTTCGAGGACCTGCGGACGCGCTTCCCGGCGGTGAACCTGCACGCCTTGTCCGCGCCCGAGCTCGATCACTTGTCGAAGCTCGACAAGCGGCCGGTCGAGGAGGTGCTCAAGGACTTGGTGGCGGCGGGCCTTGGTTCCGTGCCCGGCGCGGGCGCGGAGATGCTCGTCGAGCGCGTGCGCAAGATCATCGCCCCGAAGAAGACGACGACCGACCGTTGGCTGGCGGTGCACCGCGCCGTGCACGAAGCAGGCCTGCGCTCGTCGGCGACGATGATGTTCGGGCACGTCGAGACGCACGCCGAGCGCATCGAGCACTTCGAGCGCCTGCGCGCGTTGCAGGACGAGACCGGCGGCTTCACCGCCTTCGCGTGCTGGACCATGCAGCCCGAAGGCGTGCCGCAGCAGGAGCTCTACCCGAGGAAGGCCACGCCCGGCACCTACCTGCGCGTGCAGGCGCTGGCGCGCATCTACCTCGACAACATCGCCAACATGCAGACGTCCTATGTCACGCAGGGCCTGAAGAGCGCCCAGTTGACGCTGCGCATGGGCTGCAACGACTTCGGCGGCACGATGCTCGAGGAGAACGTGGTCTCGGCGGCGGGCTGCTTCCACCTCGCCCCCATCGACAAGCTCGAGGCCCAGATCCGGCGCGCCGGCTTCGTGCCCGCGCGCCGCAACAGCTGGTACGGACTGGTCGACGAGCGGCTCGGCGCGCCCAGCGGCCCGGCCTGCCGCGAAGACGCGGCCACGCACGGCGCGGCGCGCCTCGGCAAGGCCTTGGTGGGCGCGGGAGCGGGCTCGTGAGCGCGCCCGCGAAGGCCTCCACGCCCGGGACGGACGCGGCGGCGCGCTAGCGCGTGCTGCGCGTCGCGCGACGCGCGGGCATCGAGGACCTGGCGCTCAAGGTCGTCGCCGGCGAGCGCCTCTCGCGCGCCGATGGTGCGCGCCTCTACCGCGCCGACCTGCACGCGGTGGGCGAGCTGGCGAACCATGCGCGCGAGCGCCTGCACGGCGATCGCGCGTACTTCAACGTCAACCAGCACGTCAACTACACGAACATCTGCAACAAGCTGTGCCGCTTCTGCGCCTTCCAGCGCCTGCCCAACCAGCAAGGCGCGTACTGGATGACGCCCGAGCAGGTCGAGGCCAAGATCCGCGCGCAGCTCGGAAGCCCCGTGACCGAAGTGCACATGGTGGCGGGCATCCACCCCAAGCTCGACTACCAGTACTACCTCGACATCCTGCGGGCGGCCAAGCGCGCCCGGCCCTCGATCCATGTCAAGGCCTTCACCATGGTCGAGCTCGACCAGATCGCCAAGAAGGCGAGGAAGCCGCTGGAGGAGGTGCTGCCGGAGCTCGTGGAGGCGGGCCTCGGTTCGTGCCCCGGCGGCGGCGCGGAGGTCTTCGCCGACCGCGTGCACCAGGAGAGCTACCACCTGAAGATCAGCGGCGACGAGTGGCTCGCCACGGCGAAGAAGGTCCACCAGGCGGGCCTGCGGAGCAACTGCACCATGCTCCACGGCCACATCGAGACGATCGAGGAGCGCGTCGACCACCTCGACCGGCTGCGCCTGCTGCAGGACGAGACGGGCGGCTTCCAGACCTACATCCCGCTCTCGTTCCACCCCGACAACACCGAGATGGCCGACATCCCGGGCCCGACCGCGCTGGACGAGCTGCGCGAGCTGGCGGTGGGGCGCCTGATGCTCGACAACATCGCCCACATCAAGGCCTACTGGATCCTGATGGACGTGCCGGTGGCCCAGGCGGCCTTGTCCTACGGCGCCGACGACGTGGACGGCACGGTGGTCGAGGAGAAGATCTACCACGAGGCGGGCGCCACCACCCCCCAGGAGGTGGCGCGCGAGGAGCTGGTGCGCTGGATCCGCGACGCGGGACGCGTGCCCATCGAGCGCGACACGCTCTACCAGGTCGTGTGGAGCGACGACCCGTCCGAGGCCGCCCTCGGCCAGGCGGCGCCGGTGCGGCGCTGAGCGCGCCGGCGCGGCGCGGCGGGACCCGTCAATTTTTCTTGACACGTGCCGCGCGCGCGGGCGCCAGCGCGAAGCCGCCCTGCTCGTCGCCGAGCGCCTCGCACAGGCCGCGCGAACGCCACCAGGCGACCAGCGCGCAGACGATGGCGTCCAGCAGGTCCTCGCGGCGCTTGCGCTCCTTGGCGGGCCGGCCCTCGGCCTCGAGCAGCGGCCGCACGCGTTCCCAGGCGGCGAGGCGCGGCTCGCGCAAGTTCCCGAGCAGCTCGAGCGCGCGCGCGCGCTCGGCGAGGTGCAGCGCCAGGTCGCGCGTCTTCTCCTTGTAGCCGAGGCGGCGCTCGAGGCGGAACAGCCGCAACCAGGCGCCGTGCGGATGGACCTCGTGGACCTGGCGCGCGGCGCGCGAGTCGAGGCGCGGCGGCGACTCGAATCCGCGGCGCGCGAGGCGCTGGAGCAGCTCCTCGCCGCGCGGAGGAGCGCCAGCCTTCGACAACAGCCGTCGATTGGCCGGATAGGCGCCGCCGCCTTGGCGCCCGAAGACCGCGGTCAGCAGCCGGTCGCAGGCGCGCGAACCCTCTTCGTTCGCCACGACGAGCGGCGCGTCCACGCCCACCACGCAGCTCGGCGCGGCGTGGCGCAGGGCGAACTGCTCCAGCTCCCCCAGCGTCGCCAGGTGCGCCAGCGCCGCCACCCGCACGCCGTCCGCGCCGTCCTCGAGGAGGGCGCAGGCGCCGGAGCGGTTGCGCGCCGACCACGCGAGGTCGAAGCCGATCCAACCGGCCGCCGCGGAGGCCGGCTCCAACACCAGCTCGTCGTGGAGGTCGACCGGGAGCTTGTCCTGTTTTTTTGACAGCGGCGCGCGCGCCCGCCCCGCGCCGGTCATGGGCGCGCCTCCGGGCGCGCGGCCCGGGCCCGAGCGGCGGCGACCACGGCCTCGCGGGTCCCCGCCAGCGCCGCATCCACCGCAGGCCGGCGGGCCCGCGGCGCGCACGCCATGTCCGCCGCGCCCACGCCCGGCCTCCCGTCCGACCTCCCGCCCATGCTTGCGGCGATCGTACACGCGCCGCGGAACCGGATGGGGCCGCGCTGGTTCCAAGAGCAGTCCCGAACAAGGAAACCGATCGCATGAAGCTCTTCACCCTGTCGTGCGTCCTCGCGACGCTGACCCTCGTCCCGAACGACGTGCGCGCCCTCGGATTCGGCGCGGAGGGCGCCGCGCCCGCCAGCCAGTCCGGAACCGACGTCGGCGGAGAAGGCGGCGCGCGCGCCGAGCGGCGCGAGCGTGGCGAACGCCGCGGGCGCGACCGTCGGCGTGGACCGCGCCGCCGCGGACCGATCCAGCGCCTGCCGGAGGAACAGCGCCAAGCCGCGCTGGAGCTCGCTCGGTCCGCCCGCGCAGCCGCGACGCCCCTTGTCGCGGAGCTGCAAGGCTTGCGCGACGAGGCGCGCCGCCGCATGTCGGACCTCGGCCCCGGCGCCGACGCGGAGGCGCGCGCCGCGCTGCGCGAGGACCTGCGCGCGAGGGCCGTCGAGGCCAAGAAGCGCCACGCGCCGAACCTCGGCGACCACGGTCGCCGCCTGGTCGAGCTGCTGCCAGCCGAAGCACGCGCGCGGCTGCACGCGGCGAGCAAGGCGCGGGCGGAGGCGCGCGGAGACGCATGGAGCGAAACGCTCCTGCACGAACGAATCGGCCTGCGACTCGCCTTGGGCGCCGAACGCGCCGAGCGCGGGCACGGCAAGGCCGGCCGCTGACTTCGCCGCCGAGCCAGGGCGAGCATCGCCCGCGGCGGATCCACCGGTGCCGCTCCCGGAACAACCTTCCCGGGGGCGGCACCGGTGCATCGGGCCGGCCATCGGGCCTCAAGTCGTGGACCGCGGGGCGGCCGAAGAGCCCGATCGAGGTCGTGTGCGCGACCGACTCGACGCTTGGCACCCGAACAGCACCACGAACAGGGCGAGCCTGCCGCGCGCGAAGCGCAGGCTGGGCGCGAGGACGCATCGATGGCGGCGGCCCGGTCGGCGGCGTCCCGGTCGTTCCCGGACCAGTCGCCATCGTCGCAGCCGTCGGCGGCCTTGCCGGGGTCCGAGTCGCCGGCGGAGGTCGGCGGATTGGCGCAGTTGTTCGAAGCGCGCGGCGATGCGCCGCCCGCGGACCCGTCGGCAGTCCAGGGCGACCCTTCGCCGCGCGCCGCGCCCCTGCCCGCGCCTCCGCCGATCCATGTCGACGAACACCTCGACGCCGCAGGCAGCAGTCGCGCGCGCTTGACGAGCGCGGAACTCGAGCTGCTCGAGGCGATCAAGCGCCGCATCGCCTCCGGCAAGCTCGTCTTGCCGAAGTTGCCGGCGACGCACGCGACCCTGCTGCACCTGACGAGCGGCGACGACATCTCGACGCGGCTGATCGTGGAAGCGGTCGAACGCGATCCCCTCCTCGCCGGCGAGCTGTTGAACGCGGCCAACGCGACTTCGCAAGGCGCGGCCGAACCGGCACGCACGGTCACGGCCGCGGTCGTGCGCCTCGGCGCGCGCAACTTGCGCACGCTGCTGTGGTCGATGACGCTCAAGGCGACGGCGCCCGAGGACGAGGTGTTGTCGCGCCACGCCAAGGAGAGTTGGCGCCAATCGGCCGCCATGGCGCGCATGGCGCGGCTCTACGCGGCGGAAGTCGGTCGCGCCGTGGAGGAAGTGCACATGGCGGTGCTGCTCGCCGACGTGGGCAAGGTGGCGCTGGTGGCGACCCTGCGTCGCGAGCTCGAGCGCCACAAGCCGGCGATGGCGCCTTCGGCTGCGCTGCTCGGTTGCTTGTTCCGCGAGGAGCACGAGGCGGCGGGCGCGCAATTGGCGCGCAACTGGCGCCTGCCCGAGGAAGTGATCGCGAATTGCCAGCAGCACCACGATTGGCGCGGCGCGAAGGACCAGAAGCTCGCCGCGCTGACGTCCTTGGTGCAGCGGCTCGACATGCTGTTGTTCCTGGGCGCTGAAGTGGCCTTCCAGAACACGGTGCGCCGCGAGGAGTTCGACGCGCTCGAAATCCCGTGGCCCGCGCGCACCGCGCGCCTCGAGCGGAGCAAGGCGGCCTGGCTCGCGGGTTGAGCGCCGCGCGAGCTCAGCGCGGATCGCGCGCGGGCCGCGACTGCTGGAGTTGGCGCTCGAACTCGGCCTGGTCGAAGGCGGGGTGCTGGGGAGCGTGGGGGTCGAATCCCGGTTGAGGAGCAGGCGGCGCCGGGGTGGACGCGGAATCGCGTGGATCCACTTGGTCTGGCGTCCCGTCCCCGCGCTCGTCCTGGCTGCGCTCGTCCTGGCTGCGCTCGTCCTGGCTGCGCTCGTCCTGGCTGCGCTCGTCCTGGCTGCGCTCGCCTTGCCTGCGCTCGCCCTGCACGGGCGCGGCGCGCACCGGCCTGGAGGTGTCGAGGGGCGAGAGGATCGGCCCGGTGCGAATGATCGACCACGCAAGGGCTCCCGCCACCACCACCAGCAGGGCGGCCCAAGTCCACAGCTGAAGCCGCGCACGATCCGCGCCCAGGCCGGCGTGGTTCGATTGGTCGTCCTGCGAGCCTCGCATGGTGGTTGGATCGGATATGACGGGCGGAGGCGCGCGGGGTTCCGCGAAAACCAAGTGCGTGCCGGCCGCGGGACTAGCCCTGCCGTGCGCGGGATTGGAGTTCGAGTTCGGTGGCGAAGTCCAAGAAGGGCGCGCGGTCGGGCAAGCGTGCGAGGTCCAACGGATCCGGCCGCGTCGGGTGCGGGAGGTGCAGGAAGCTCGCATGCAGCGCGATGTCCGCCTCCGCGAGCGCGGCGCGCGCGCCGTACTTGAGGTCGCCGAGGATGGGCGCGAGGCGCGCAGCGCAGGCGAGGCGCAACTGGTGCGGGCGTCCGGTGACGGGTTCCAGGCGCACGAGGCTGCGACCGCCGCGCGCGGCCAGCACCTCGACGCGCGTGCGCGCCTGCTGCGCGCCCGGACGGCCGGCGGGCACGACGAGGACGACATTGCGCGCCTCGTCCTTCCACAGCCATTGCTCGAGCTCGAACGCCTCGCGCGCATGTTCGCCCTCGACCACGGCGTGGTAGACCTTGCGCGCGGCGCGCGCGCGGAAGGACTCGGACATGCGCGACGCGCCCTTGCTCGTGCGGGCGTACGCCACGATGCCGGACACGGGCCGGTCGAGCCGATGGACGACGCCGAGGAACACGGCGCCGGGCTTGTGGTGGCGCTCGGCGATCCACGCCTTGGCGCGCTCCAGGAGGCTCTCGTCGCCGCTGTCGTCGGGCACGACGGGCGTGCCGGCGGGCTTGTGCACGGCGAGCACGTGGTTGTCCTCGTGCAGCACCTCGAGGACGGCGCGCGGGCGGGCGCTCACGGTTCGAGCCCGCGCAGGTGGCGCGCGCAGAAGCCGCACGGCAGCAGGCGACCGCCACCCTCCTCGAGCAGGGCCAGCTCGCCGGCCTCGACCCGACCCGGGCCGAGTTCGGCGAGCAGGTTCTGGAAGGTGAGCGGCGAGCACCCGATGGCGTAGGTCGAGAGCACGACCAGCGAACGCTCGGCGAGCAGGACGCGCACGGCCTCCACCAGCTCGGCGATGCGCTCCTCGAAGCGCCACACCTCGCCCTTGGGGCCGCGACCGTAGTGCGGCGGATCGAGCAGGACGACTTCGTAGCGGGCGCCGCGCCGCGCTTCGCGACGAGCGAACTGCAACGCGTCCTCCAGCACGACGCGCAGCGCGTTGTCAGGCAAACCTGACAACGCCTGGTTCTCGCGCGTCCACGCCAAGGCGGCCCGCGACGCATCCACGTGCGTCGCCTCGTAGCCGGCGCGCGCGGCGAGCACGCTGGCGACCCCGCTGTAGCCGAAGAGGTTCAGGAGCCGCGGACGGCCCTCGAAGCGCGCGCGCAGCTCCTCTACGAGGCGCCAATTGGGCGCCTGCTCCGGGAACAGCCCGACGTGCTTGAAGGGCGTGGGGCGGATGCGCGCCACGGCCCCGAGCACGGGGATCGTCCACTCCGGCGCTCCACCGCGCGCGCCGGGCCCCTCCCAGCGCCCGCCGCGATCGCTCTCGCGCACGAAGACGAGGTCGGCGCGCGCCCACTCGCGCTCGTCGAGCCTGCGCGACCACACCGCTTGCGGATCCGGCCGGCGCAGCAGGCGATCGCCGTAGCGCTCGAGCTTCTCGCCCGCGCCCGAATCGACCAAGGCGTGGGCCTCGAGGGGGACGACCTTGAACACGGCGGGTTGCATGCGTCCCGCCAAGCTTGCCGGATCGGGGCGCGCGCGCCAACCGCCCGTGCGCGCCGGGGCGCTGGAGCGGGACGCCGCGGCTGCTAGAGTGGCGCCGCCATGAGCACTCGCCAGCCCGTCCAACGCCCCTTGCGCGTCGCCGCGCCGCCCTACCTCGTGGCGCGGCCCCTGACGGAAGGCCTGGAGCGCGAACCCTTGGTGCGCTTCGAGCGCGAGGTGCCTTCGCGCCTCGTGGAGCGCCTGCGCGGCGGCGAGCTCGACGTGGCCCTGGTCAGCTCGATCGAGCTCTTCCGCCAGCAGGGCTACTCGTACCTCGCGGGCTACGCCATCGCGGGCCATGGCGAAGTCGCCTCGGTGCGGGTGTTCCTGCGCCGGCCCTTGGAGGAAGTCGCCAGCATCGCGCTCGATCCCGCTTCGCGCGCGGCGGCGGCGCTGGTGCAGACCTTGTGTTCGGGCGCGCTGGGCGACGAGTTCAAGCGACCGCGCGTGGCGCCGCGCTTCGTCGAGACGCCCGCCGGGGCCGATCCCTCGCGCGCGGAGGCCGACGCGTGGCTCGAGATCGGCGACGCGGCGCTCAAGCGCTCCCTCTCGCAGCCGCACCTCGAGTACTTCGATCCATCGGGGGCCTGGGCGCGCGCCACGCAGCTCCCCTTCCCGTTCGCGACATGGATCGTGCGTCCCGGCGTCGACTTGACGCACGAGGAACTGGCGGCCTTCGCGCGCGCGCGCGCCGCGGGGCTCGCGCGCCTCGAGGACTACGTGGAGGAAGGCGCGACGAGCCTGCACCTGCCGCGCGAGGCGCTGCGGCGCTACCTGCGGCTCGAGTGCCGCTTCGACGACGAACCACGCCTCGATCTGGCGCTGGAGCGTTGGCGCGCGGCGGCCACCAAGGCCGGCATGTGCCCCGGCTACTGGCCGGCGCGCGTGGCGACCGGCGCGTCGAGCGAGGGCGGGGGCGCATGCCGCGCCTCTTGAAGGCGAGGCGTTGCCCGCACTGCAAGGAGCGGCTCGCGCAGCCGCCTCCGCGAGTCTGTCCGGCCTGCGCCGGATCGTTGCAGCAACGCCACTTGGCGCTTGGTTGCCTGACGAGCGCCCCCAAGGTGGTCCTCGCGGCCTGGGGCTTGTCGCACTTGGCGCGCGCGGCGTGGGAGTGCCTGGCGACCGGCACGGGACCGGGCTGAGGCGCTGGACGGCTCGAGGTCGCGGGCCGCGAGGCCCGACCCGACTTCGACCGCCAAACGGCGCTTCGGCGTCGCCGCGCCGGAGACCGCGGTAGTTTTATCGAGTCGCAGGCCCTGTCTTTGCAGGGCGAGGCTAGACCTTCGGAAAGTCCCTGCCCAGATTCGCGCTTCCCGTGCAAGATCGGAGCTGCGCGAGCCCCAAGGGCGGAATAGCTCCCAGGCCCAGCCTCCCACCTCGAGGCTTCCGCCCCCTCCCTTGATCACGCCGAGTCCTGCCATGCTGCGAGCCATCCTGCTGACCGCCTGCGTCCTCGCCCTGCAGCCCGCGCTGTCCGCGCAGGGCCGTTCCTTCCCCGCCAAGGAATCGGCGCGCGGACGCGGCTTCCCCGCCTCGTCGACCAGCGCGCCCGTCGCGCCCGTGGCCCTCGGGGGGCAACTCGTGGGTGGCGGCGACAACTGCGCGACGCCCGACGCCATCGTCGGCGACGGCACGTACGCCTTCGACAACACGACCGCCACCACGGGGTCCCAAGGCCAGAACCAGTCGATCTGCAACCAAGTCGGCGGCGGTACCGCGATCGTCTCCGACGTGTGGTTCGCTTGGACGGCGACGACCACCGGCCTCGCGCGCATCAACACCTGCGGGCTGACCTCCATCGACACGAAGGTCGCGGTCTACAACGGCGCCGGTTGCCCGACCTCCGCCGCCTTGGCGTGCAACGACGACGCGTGCGCGGGCTTCCAATCGACCGTGACCTTCAACGCGGTCGCCGGCAACGTGTACTCGATCCAGCTCGGGCTCTACCCGGGCACCCAGCCGCCCGCGACTCCGGGCGCGGGCGTGTTCCAGATCACGACTTCGGTGCCGCAGATCGGCCCCGACAACTGCGCCACGCCGACCGTCATCTCCGGCGACGGCACCTTCTCCTTCGACAACACGAACGCCACCACCGGCGCCGAAGGCCAGGCGCAGGCGCTGTGCGACCTCGTGGGCGCGGGCACGACGATCCTCCAGGACGTGTGGTTCCGCTGGACGGCGGCCACCACGGGCACGGCGATCATCACGAGCTGCGGCTACACGGGCATCGACACCAAGCTCGCGTTCTACGCGGGCGGCGGCTGCCCGACGACGAACGCGCTCGCCTGCAACGACGACGCCTGCGCGGGCTTCCAATCCACGCTGACCGTGCCGGTGCAGGCCGGGCAGACCTACATGCTGCAACTGGGCCTGTACCCGGGCACGATCCCGATCGCCACGGCCGGAGCGGGCTTGTTCAACATCGTCACGCGCATCCCGCCGCCCAACGACAACTGCGCCAACTCGCAGAACATCAGCGGACTCGCCTTCGTGCCCTACGACTCCGCGCCCGCCACGACGGGCGCGCAAGGCCAGAACAACGCGCTGTGCGCCGAGCCCGCGGGCGCAGGCGTCATCAAGGACCTGTGGTACTCGTGGACGGCGCCGTCGACGGCGACCTACCGCATCAGCTCCTGCGGCTTCTCCGTCAACGACACGAAGTTCGCCGTGTACCAGGGCCAAGGCTGCCCGACGGGCCAGGCGATCAGCTGCAACGACGACGACTGCAACACGCAATCGCGCGCGATGTTCAGCGCCATCGCCGGCCAACGCTACACCTTCCAGATCGGCCTGTGGCCCGCGGCGCCGGCCAGCGGCCCGAGCGCGTTCGTCGTCGAATTGGTGCCGCCGGCGCCGGCGAACGACGAGTGCGCCAACGCCACCGCCATCGCGGGCCCCGGTCCGCACGCCTTCGACACCTCCTTGTGCTTCACCGGCACGCAGGGGCAGGCCGAGGCGGCTTGCTTGTTCTTCAACCAGACGGCGATCCGCAACGACCAGTGGTTCACTTGGACGGCCGGCGCCACCGGTCCGGCGACCTTGACGACCTGCGGCGGACTGCTCGGCAGCCCGAGCGACGACACCAAGGTCGCCGTGTACCTCGGCGCGGGCTGCCCGACCGGACCGGCCATCGCCTGCAACGAAGACGACGGCGGCTGCAGCGCGACCGGCTTCCCGTCGACGGTGACCTGGAACGCGGTCTGCGGCCAGCAGTACACGATCCAGCTCGGACGGTACCCGTTGGAGACCAACTCCGTGCTCGGCACCTTCACGATCGCCGAGAACGGCCAGCCCTGCGTGGTGGCGACGGCGTTCTGCTTCGGCGACGGCAGCGGCGCGCCCTGCCCCTGCGGCAATCTCGGTGCCGCGGGCCACGGGTGCGCCAACTCGGTGGTGGCGAGCGGTGCCCGCTCCGACGCCACGGGCGTCGCCAGCTTGGCGGCGGACAGCGTCGTGTTGTCGACCACCGGCACGCCGAACTCGGGGGTGTTGTACTTCCAAGGCACGGCGCAGCTCGGCGGCGGGTTGGGATCCGCCTTCGGCGACGGCTTGCGTTGCGCCGGCGGCAGCGTCCTGCGCCTCGGCACGAAGATCGCCGTCGGCGGGCAGAGCGCGTACCCCGCGGCGGGCGAGCCGAGCATCACGGTGCGCGGCCAAGTGACCGTGCCGGGCACCCGCACCTACCAGGCGTGGTACCGGAACGCCGCGGCGTTCTGCACGCCCAGCGGCTTCAACCTCGGCAACGGCCTCGAAATCGTCTGGGCGCCGTGACGCGCGGTTGACGACGCGTTCCTGACGGCCTCGTGCGCGGGCCGCGCGGACCTCGAGTGGTCCGCGCGGCCCGCGTCGTCCCTCGAAGTGGCGGCGCGCGGAGCTTGCAAGCCGCCTGCGCCGCCTCTACACCAAGGAACGCCTTGCACCGCGCGCGAGGCGCCCACCCGATGCAGCCCGAGAGCACGCAAGCGACGATGTTCGACCAGGACGACGCCAAGACCAAGGCCAAGACGAAGAAGGGCGCAAGCAAGGCCGCGGCGCGGGACGGGGCGACCGGAGCCGGCGACGCCGCGCCCGAGTCGGACGCCGGCGCGGCGCAGGTCAAGGCCGCGGCGCAGGTCAAAGCCACGGCGCAGGTCAAGGCCGCGACGCAGGGCGAGAAGCGCGGCGCCACGGCCGAGGACATGGCCGCGCGCCAACGCGACATCTCGGTGGCCGAGTTCTTCACCAAGAACCGACACCTCTTGGGCTTCGACTCGCCGCTCAAGTCGCTGCTGACGGCGGTCAAGGAGGCGGTCGACAACTCGCTCGACGCCTGCGAGGAAGCGGGCATCCCGCCGGACGTGCTGGTCGAGCTGCACGAACTGGCCGAGAACCGCTACCGCATGGTGGTCGAGGACAACGGCCCCGGCATCCTGCCCGAGCAGGTCGGCAAGGTCTTCGGCAAGCTCCTCTACGGGTCGAAGTTCCACAAGCTGTCGCAGTCGCGCGGCCAACAAGGCATCGGCATCTCGGCCGCGGGCATGTACGGCATGCTCACGACGGGCAAGCCGATGAAGATCGTCAGCAAGCCCGGCAAGCGCGCCAAGGCGCACGAATTCCTGCTGTCGATCGACACGACCAAGAACAAGCCCGACATCCACGAGCAGAAGACCGTGGATTGGGACAAGGACCACGGCACGCGCGTCGAGATCGAGATGGAGGCCAAGTACCAGAAGGGCCTGCGCTCGGTCGACATGTATGTCAAGCAGACGGCCATCGCCAACCCGCACGTGACGCTGACCTACCGCGATCCGCAAGGCGGCGTCGTGGTGTACGAGCGCAGCACGAAGGAGCTCCCGCCCGCGGTCGAGGAGATCAAGCCGCACCCGCACGGCGTCGAGCTCGGTCGACTGATCGGCATGATGAAGGAGACGCAGGCGCGCACGCTCGCGGGGTTCCTGCAGGAGGACTTCTCGCGCGTCGGTCCCAAGGTGGCGGTCGAGATCTGCAAGGCGGCGAAGCTGTCGGAGAAGTCGTCGCCGACCAAGGCCGCGCGCGAGGAAGCCGCCGCGCTGCACGAGGCGATCCAGAAGGCGAAGATCATGGCGCCGAGCACCAACTGCATCTCGCCCATCGGCGAAGGCCTGGTGCTGGCGGGGTTGAAGAAGGAGATCGAAGCCGACTTCTACTACGCCAACTCGCGCGCGCCGAGCGTCTACCGCGGCAACCCCTTCGTCATCGAAGTCGGCATCGCCTACGGCAAGCCGGGAGGCGTGGGACTGGACGTCACCGACGAAGGCCGCATCGTGAAGAAGGAGAAGAGCAGCGCCGCCACGGAAGACCTCGTCGGCGCCGCCGACGAACCGGTGCGCGTGCTGCGCTTCGCCAATCGCGTGCCGCTCCTGCACCAGCAGTCGGCCTGCGCGGTGACGAAGGCCGTCATCCAGACCAACTGGAAGAGCTACGGCCTCCAGCAACCCAAGGGCGCGCTGCCCATCGGCCCGATGGCGGTGATGGTGCACATCGCCTCGGTGTGGGTGCCCTTCACGAGCGAATCGAAGGAGGCCATCGCGTCCTACGAGGAGATCATGAAGGAGATCAAGCTCGGCCTGCAGGAGTGCGGTCGACGCCTCGGCTCCTATGTGAGGCGCGGCAAGCGCCTGCGCGCCGAATACGACAAGCGCAACTACATCGAGACCTACATCCCCCACATCGGGATCGCCCTGCAGGAGATCCTCGACCTGTCGGACAGCGAGCGCGACGACACGGTGCGCACGCTCGACGGCGTGCTCCAGAAGAGCCGCAAGTTCTGACGCTCGAAGGGGCTCGCGCCCCCGTCGCGAGTCGCGGCGGGGCCGCGAGCACGGGGTCCGGGCCAGACCGGGGAGCCTGCGGTGCTCCCGGCCGATCCCTGCGGATTGCCGCCGGCGGTGGCTCGTCCGGGATGGTCGCCCCCCCCGAGGTGGGCTGGCGCCGTGGGATTTCGGGCCGGCCAGCGGGGCGAGGGTCGGGCTTTTCGCGGTTTCGGGCTGGCGCCTTCCAAGTTTCAAAGGGATCTTTTATTCGTTCCTTCACGTCCGATGGCCGGTTGGCCTTGCACCGACCTGATGCTCGGACTCGACCTTCCCCCCACAGTCACACCAAGCACGCCTTGCACAAGAACATGAAGTCCCGCCACCTGTCCCTCGCGCTCGCCTGCGCCCTCGGCGCGTCCGCCTACGCCCAGAAGGCCGAAGTCTTCAACCCCGCCAAGAACGCGCCCCCGGGCCACACCGGCGGCTACCTCCTGGCCGCCGGCGGCAGCGACGACTGCAGCAACGCCGCGGCCTCGAACACGGTCGTGGGCACGGGCACCTTCCCGGTCAGCACCGTCGGAGCCACCACCGGCGCCGCCCCGGCCCAGCCGCAGACCCCCAGCACGATCAAGAACGACGTGTGGTTCTACTGGGTCGCCCCCTCGAGCGGCGTCGCGACCTTGCAGACCTGCGGCGGCGCGACCACCGACACCAAGATCGCCGCTTGGCTCGCCAACAACGGCACGGCCTGCCCGAGCGGCACGAACCTCGCCTACAACGACGACTCCTGCGGCTTGCAGTCGCTGATCACCTTCGCCGTCACGGGCGGCACGGGCTACTTCCTCCAGCTCGGCCACTACACCGAAGGCTCGACCTACACCGGCACCTTCAGCCTCGGCGTCGCCACGCCGCCGGCGAACGACAACTGCTCGGCGGCCACCGCCATCACGGGCAGCGGCCCGCACGCCTACAACACCACGCTGGCGAGCACGGGCACCGAGGGCCAGACCGAGGCCATCTGCCTGTTCTTCAACCAGACGGCGATCAACAAGGACCTGTGGTTCACCTGGACCGCCAGCACGAACGGCACGGTCACGATCAACAACTGCGCCCAGTTCACCTCGACGACGACCGACACGAAGATCGCGGTCTATGACGGCTCCGGCTGCCCGACGGCCGGCGCCGTCGTCTGCAACGATGACAACGCGGCCTGCACCACGCAGAACCTCTCGAGCGAAGTGAGCTTCACCGCGGTGTGCGGCAACACGTACACGATCCAGATCGGTTGCTACGGCGCCGCCGCGAACATCGTCGGCACCTTCACGATCACCGAGTCCGGCGGCCCCTGCGTGGCCGGCACGGCGTACTGCTTCGGCGACGGCACGGCCGCCGTGGCCTGCCCCTGCGGCAACGCGGGGGTCGCGGGCAACGGTTGCGCCAGCTCGATCAACGCCAACGGCGCCAACCTCAACGGCGCCGGCAACGCCAGCATCAGCGCCGACTCGCTGGTGCTGACGGGCTCGGGCATGCCGAACAGCAACGCGCTGTACTTCCAAGGCACGACGCAGATCGCCGCCACGTTCGGCGACGGCCTGCGCTGCGCCGGCGGCACGATCATCCGCCTCGGCACCAAGCTGAACACGGCGGGCACCTCGAGCTACCCGGTGTCCGGCGACCTGTCGGTGTCGGTGCGCGGCAACGTGAGCGCTCCGGGCGTGCGCAACTACCAGGCCTGGTACCGCAACGCCGCGGCCTTCTGCACGCCGAGCACGTTCAACCTGACGAACGGCTACTCGGTCACCTGGGCTCCGTGATCGACGGCTCCGCCACGGCGGAGCGGATCTGAACGGAGATCGAGGCCACCCGCCGACCGGGCAACGCCAGTTGCCGGCTCGACGGGCGGTGCTCGCACCAGCCAGAGACAACAGCGGCTCTCCTTCGCATGGCGAGGGAGGGCCGCTGTGCCTTCTATGGCCGCCGTGCATTCTTGGAGCGCCGTGCCTTGGTGGGTCGATCGGCCCCGCGAGTGGACCGACCCCGCTGGTCAACCGACCGTGGGGGGTCGACGGGCGTTGAATAGGACGGTCGCAAGAGGTTGCAGGCTTGCGCTTTCGGACGCGTTGCGCACCTCGCGCGCCTGCCCCCCCACTACAGCCACCTTGCGGCTCTGCAACTTCTGGGAGAGGCTTGGATTGGGGGAATTGATCAACGCTCCCGCCGCGCGTCGGCGAAGACGGACCATTTCTCGACCCCACCTGCATCCTCCGGCGACGCCGACTGGCATGGCCAGCACGATCGCCGCCGGAATCCAATCGGCCCGCGACCTCTGCCCACACCCATGAAGCATCAATTCTCCCTCCTCGCCGCCGCCGCGCTGGTCGGCGGCCTGGCCCAGGCACAAAAGCTCGACACCGACTCCGGAGTTCAAAAGGGCTCCGAACAGCCCGGACATTACGGCGCGAGTTCCTCGCTGGCCGCCGGTGGCTCCGACGATTGCACGAACGCCGCCGCCAGCAACACGCTGGTCGGCACGGGCACCTTCCCGGTCAACACGGTCGGCGCGACGACGGGTGCCGCGCCCGCCCAACCCCAGACGCCCAGCACGATCAAGAACGACGTGTGGTTCTACTGGGTCGCTCCGGCGACGGGCAACGCGCGCCTCGAGACCTGCGGCGGCGTGACGGTGGACACCAAGGTGGCGGCTTGGCTCGCCAACAACGGCACCGCCTGCCCGAGCGGCACGAACCTCGCCTACAACGACGACGCCTGCGCATTGCAGTCGCGCATCAACTGGTCGGTGACCGCCGGCACGGCGTACTTCGTGCAGGTCGGAGCCTACACCGAAGGCGTGACGTACTCCGGCACCTTCACGCTCAACGTGCTGACTCCGCCGACGAACGACGTCTGCTCCGCGCCCGTGGCGCTGGTCGGGAACGGTCCGCATCCGTACGACACGACCCTCGCCAGCACGGGCACCGAAGGCCAGTCGGAGTCGCTGTGCGGTGCCACGACCGGCATCGGCCGCGACATCTGGTTCACGTGGACCGCGTCCAGCTCCGGCCAGCGCGCGGTGAGCACGCTCGGCGGCGCCCTCGACACCAAGGTCGCGGTGTATCCCGTGGGTGGTTGCCCGACGGCCGGCTCGGCCCTCGCCTGCAACGACGACTACGGCACGGCGGCCCAGTCCGTGGCGAGCTTCACCGCGGTGGCGGGCACGACCTACCTCATCCAGCTCGGCCAGGATCCGACGAACACCGTCGGCGGCGGCACGGGCAACTTCTCGATCGTCGACAACACTCCGCCGGCGAACGACAACTGCTCCAGCGCGACCGTGATCAGCGGCGCCGGCCCCTTCACCTTCGACACCACGTGGGCGACCACCGGCACGGAAGGCCAGGGCACCGCGGGTTGCGGTCCGAACACGACCTTCACCAAGGACCTCTGGTACGCGTGGACGTCCAGCACCACCGGCCAAGTGACGGTCAGCAACTGCGGTCAATTCACCAGCACCACCACCGACACCAAGATCCAGGTCTTCGATGGCGCCGGCTGCCCGACCGCCGCTCCCCTCGTCTGCAACGACGACGCCGGCACGGCTGGCTGCGCCGCGCAGACGCTCTCCAGCGTCGCGGTGTTCAACGCCGTGTGCGGCCAGACCTACATGATCCACCTCGGCAACTACTCGACGAGCATCGGCACCATCACCGCCGGCACCTTCACCGTGACCGAAGCGGGCACGCCTTGCGTGGCGGGCACGGCCTATTGCTTCGGCGATGGCACGGCCTCGGTCGCCTGCCCCTGCGGCAACGCGGGCGGCACCGGCAACGGCTGCGCCAGCTCGATCAACCCGCTCGGCGCCAACCTCACCGGTTCGGGCAACGCCAGCATCGCGGGCGACACGCTCGCGCTGACGGGCTCGGGCATGCCGAACAGCAACGCGTTGTACTTCCAAGGCACGACGCAGAGCGCCGCCAGCTTCGGCGATGGCTTGCGTTGCGCTGGTGGCACGGTGATCCGCCTCGGCACCAAGCTCAACGTCGGTGGCACCTCGACCTATCCGGCCGCGGGCGACCTGTCCGTGTCGGTGCGCGGCAACGTCACGCTCGCCGGTTCCGTGCGCAGCTACCAGGCGTGGTACCGCAACGCCGCCGCGTTCTGCACGCCGAGCACCTTCAACCTGACGAACGGCTACTCGGTCACGTGGGCGCCTTGATGAGCGCCTGACCGCGTCGCGCGCCCCCCCCCTGGCACGGGTCAGGAGGGCGTGCGATCCGCACCGGACCCCGTCTCGCGGCGACGCGCGGCGGGGTCCGCCATTGCAGGAGTGCCTCGAGAATCGCGCCAAGTCCCCGCTCGCGGGAGGCTGCCGAGGCGTGGAGTTCACCGGGAAAGTCCTGCCGAGTCGTGCACCGCCGAGGCCCGCCAAGCGCTCCGGCGCGAGCCTCGCTGGAAGGACCTTCCCAAGCGACCCTGACGCGACGCTTTGCTTTTCCTGAACAATCCACCCGGTCATTTCGTCCTCACCTATCCTTTGGACAGGCGCACCCGCAGCGCCGCGGCGTCAACGCCGTTTCGAGTCAACGCGCCCCTTCGCCGGGGTGACAACCATGGACCGATTGACCATGCAGAACTCCTGGAACCTCTCCCTCCTCGCCCTCGCCGCCACGGCGTCTCCGGTCTTCGCGGACCTCGGCAACGGCACGAAGTACTCCACTCCCAAACCGCCCAGCGCGCCGCGCGCCGTCCAACTGGCTTCCAGCTCGGCCCTGATCGGGGGCAGCGACAACTGCGCGACGCCGGATGTGCTCGTCGGACTCGGCACCTTCCTGTTCGACAACACGATCGCCACCACGGGCGCGGAAGGCCAAGCCGAGGCGCTGTGCAACTTCTTCGGCTTCACGACGATCGACCAGGACGTGTGGTTCAGCTGGACGGCGACCGCCAGCGGCATCCTCAACATCACGACCTGCGGCTTCTCCGCGGTCGACACGAAGATCGCCATCTACAACGGCGCGAGCTGCCCCACCGGCCCCGCCATCGGTTGCAACGACGACGCCTGCCCCGGCTTCCAAACCACGGTCGGCGCGCCCGTCGTGGTGGGCCAGAACTACCTGATCCAGGTGGGCACCTATCCCGGCGCCGGCGGCGGCACCGGCTCGATCTCCTTGAGCGTCGCGCCGCAACTGGCGAACGACGATTGCGCCACGCCCACGGTGATCACGGGCGCCGGTCCGTTCGTCTACGACACGACCAACGCCACGCGCGGCGCGCAAGGCCAAGCCAACGCGCGCTGCCTGATCTTCAACACCTCCGTGGTCGACTACGACGCGTGGTACACGTGGACCGCCCCGTCGACGGGATGGTTCTCGGTGAACACCTGCGTCGGCGGCTTGCACGACTTGAAGATGGCCGTGTACGCGGGCGCGGGCTGCCCCGCGGCCGAACCGCTGACTTGCGACGACGACATGTGCGGCACGGTCGGCGGCGCGGCGCGGACTCCGTTCTTCGCCACGGCGGGCCAGGCGTACACGCTCCAACTCGGCAGCTATCCCGGCCAAGCCGGCGCGCCGGGCCAATTCACCATCGATCCGTTCGTGCCCGCCGTCGCCGACGACTGCGCCGCGCCCACGGTGGTGACGGGCAATGGTCCGCACGCCTGGGACCAGAACAACGCCACGACCGGCTTTGCGGGCCAGGCCGAGGCGAACTGCGCCAACGAGATGATCACCTACGACCTTTGGTACAGCTGGACCAGCAACTGCACCGGCACGGTGGTCTTGAGCCTCTGCAACCAGAGCGGCAACGACACGAAGATCGCCGTGTACCCGGCCGGCGGCTGCCCCGCGGCGCAAAGTTCGCTCGCCTGCAACGACGACTTCTGCGCCCCCGGCGGCCCTTCGGAGACGAGCTTCGCCGCCGTCCTCGGCCAGACCTACCTCATCCAGATCGGCAGCTGGCCGGGTGAAGTGCCCGGATCCGGCACCTTCACGCTCTCCTCGTCCTGCCCGGTCGCGCCCGGTGCCGGATACTGCTTCGGCGACGGCTCGGGTGGCACGTGCCCCTGCGGCAACGTCGGCGGCGCGGGCAACGGCTGCGCCAGTTCCATCAACGCCAGCGGCGGCAACCTCGCCGCCATCGGCAGCGCCACGATCGGCGCCGACACCGTCGTGCTCCAAGGCTCGGGCCTGCCGAACAGCACCTGCCTGTACTTCCAAGGCACGACGCAGATCTCGCCGGCCTTCGGCGACGGCCTGCGCTGCGCGGGCGGCACGATCATCCGCCTCGGCACCAAGGTCAATGTCGCCGGCGCCTCGCGATACCCCGTGGGCGCCGACCTCGCGGTGTCGGTGCGCGGGGCGGTGACGACGCCCGGTGTGACGCGGTACTACCAGGTGTGGTACCGCAACTCGGCGCCGTTCTGCACGACGGCCACCTTCAACCTGACGAACGGCTACTCGATCGTCTGGCAGTGACCGAGGGCGGCCTGCGCCCCACGGACGCAGGCGCACGAAACGGGCGCGGAGGGCCTTCAAGGCTCCCCGCGCCCGCAGCGTTGGGAGACTGCTTGGCACGCGCCGCTGGCCGAGGCAAGCTCAAAGGGGCAAGAAAAAGCCCAACATGGTAGGCCTGGGGCCTTGGCCTGTCAGCACTTCTGCGACCAAAAAATCGGAAGCCGCCCCCCTTTTTTCGCCGCCTAGTTAATTTCGTGTGTGGCTAGCCGCGGCTCGACAACGGAGTCGCGACTCTCTCAGCATTCCCCGGACTCGTGGAGGACGGGGAACTCACCCCCAAGGAACGAGACCTCTCCCATGCGCTTCTCACTGCTCTCGGTGGGCTGCCTCGCGCTCGCCTTCTCCGGCGCCGCGCAGGCCCAGTACGCCAACTCCCAAGCCCAAGGTTCCGCCACCAAGGGCGTGTCGACCAAGGGCCAGAAGATGGTCGTCCAGAAGACGACGCAAACCACGACCTCGGTGACGCCGCTTCCGCTCGGCGCCTTCCTCGTCGGCGGCAGCGACGACTGCAGCACTGCCCAGGCCCAGAACTCGATCTCGGGCTCGGGCACCTTCAGCGTCGACACGACCGCCGCGACCACGGGTGCGCCCGTCGGCAGCTGCGGCTTGATGGGCACGGACGTGTGGTTCTACTACACCGCCACCACCACCGGCACGGCGGTCGTCGAGACCTGCGGCCAGTCCGCCAACGACACCGTGCTCGCCGCGTGGAGCGCCGCGGGCGTTCCCGCCGGCAGCTGCCCGACGACGCAACTCGCCTGCAACGACGACAACTGCGGCCTCCAGTCGCGCATCTCGTTCCCGGTCACCAACGGCCAGAGCTACTTCATCTCGGTCGGCTCCTACAACGGCGGCGCCGGTTGGGTCGGCTCGTTCTCCGTGAACGTCAGCGCCCCCGCCACGAACGACAACTGCACCGCGCCGACGGCCATCAACGGCAGCGGTCCGTTCAACTTCGCCACGCTGGGCGCGTCGACGGGCACCGAAGGCCAGAACGAGGCGCTGTGCCTCTTCTTCGGCCAGACCGCCATCACCACCGACGTCTGGTACACCTGGACGGCGGGCTACACCGGCAGCGCGCGCCTCTCGCTGTGCGGCGGAGCCACGGGCGACACCAAGGTCGCCGTGTACGGCGGCAATGGTTGCCCGACGACCGCGGCCATCGCCTGCAACGACGACTCGTGCGGCCTGACCTCGCAGTTGGACTTCCCCTGCACCCAGGGCCAGACCTACACGATCCAGTTGGGCATGTACCCCAACGCCGCGGGCACGATCGGCACCTTCACCATCAACCAGATCGTGACGCCGCCGAACGACGAATGCGCCGGCGCCATCGCGACCACCGGCTACGGCGTGTTCCCCTTCGACAACACGACGGCCACGACCAGCGCCGCCGGCCAGAACGAAGCCGCGTGCTTGTTCTTCGGCTCGACCGCGGTGGTCAGCGACGTGTGGTACACGTGGACCGCTCCGGCGACGGGCAAGACCATCTTCTCGTTGTGCAGCGGCGCGGCGAACGACTCGAAGATCGCCATCTACGCCGGCGGCGCCTGCCCGACGGCTCCCGCGCTCGCCTGCAACGACGACCGCTGCGGCCTGACCTCGGAGCTGTGCTTCGACGCGGTGGCCGGCCAGACCTACCTCGTGCAGATCGGCCTGTACCCCCTCGGCGGCGCGCAGCCGACGACGGGCACCTTCGAGTTCCGCGCGGCCACCGGCGGCGCGGGCAACGACGTGTGCGCCACGCCGACCGTGCTGACGGGCGCGGGTCCGTTCGCCATCGACACTTCGTTCGCCACCACGGGCTGCGAAGGCCAGGACAACGGCGCCTGCCTGTTCTTCGGCTCGACCGTGATCGACAACGACCTGTGGTACACCTGGACCGCCCCGTCGACGGGCAACTTCCAGATCTCCATGTGCGGCTCGGGCAACGACACCAAGCTCGCGGTGTACGACGGCGCCGGTTGCCCGACGACGGCGGCCATCGCCTGCAACGACGACGCCTGCGCCTTGCAGTCGCAACTGTGCTTCCCGGCCGTCGCCGGCAACACCTACACGCTGCAGATCGGCGCCTATCCGGGCTCCGGCGGCGGTCCCGGCACGCTGTCGATCGGCTCGATCGTGGCGCCGACGGGTTGCCAGTACGACGACGGTGTGTCCGACAACTCCATCGGCCTCGGCGCCGGTGGCGGCATCGTCTGGCTGAACCGCTTCGGCTCGGCTGGCGCGACCGCGACCATCAACTCGGTCTCGGCCACCTACGACACGCCGCTCTTCCCGGGCGTCGGCTTGATCGGCCTGCCGGTGACGGCCTGCATCTGGGACGACCCGAACGACGACGGCAACCCGAGCGACTGCGTGCTCGTGGCCCAAGTCGCCGGCACGGTCGCCAACCAGTCGGCCGACATCTACGAGGTCTACAACTTCGGCGCGCCGGTCTCGGTGTCGGGCGTCTACTTCGTCGGCATGGCCATCCAGCACCCGGCGGGCGAGTTCCCGGCCTCCCTCGACCAGTCGGGTTGCCCGGCCGGCTCGAACGGCCGCTCGTGGGTCGCCGGCAACACCGCTGGCGCGGCCGACATCGTGAACCTCGCCGCCAACCCCGTGGCCCTGACCGACCTGGATGCCATCGGCTTCCCGGGCGTGTGGCAGGTGCGCGCGGATTGCTCGGGCGCGGTCGGCACGGCGTTCTGCTTCGGCGACGGCAGCGGCACGGCCTGCCCGTGCGGCAACGCCGGCGCGGCCGGCAACGGCTGCGCGAACTCGCTGAACGCGAACGGCGCCAAGCTCGAAGCCCAAGGCTCGGCGAGCGTGTCGAACGACACGATCACCCTGCGCGGTTCGGGCATGAGCACGACGGGCACCTGCTTGTACTTCCAGGGCACGACGCGCCTCAACTCGGGCCTCGGCGCGGTCTTCGGCGACGGCTTGCGCTGCGCCGGCGGCACGATCATCCGCCTCGGCACGAAGGTGAACAGCGCCGGTGGTTCGCAGTACGGCTTCGCCAACCCGACCGACATTCGCGTGTCGGTGCGCGGCGTGATCCCGGCCGCGGGCGCCACCCGCACCTACCAGGTGTGGTACCGCAACGCGGGCGTGTTCTGCACGCCGAGCACGTTCAACCTGTCGAACGGCCTCGAGCTGGTCTGGGCGCCCTGATGCGCTCGGCGACCGGGCCGTCCTGGCGGGCGGTCCGGTCGACGGAACGGACGCCGGCCCCGGGTGCGACCCGGGGCCGGCGTCGTTCATGGCGGCGCCGCGCGCGCGTCCAGCCCGGGCTCGAGGGTTGAGCGCGGTGCGCGCGCGTGGCAGCTTGTGCCCCGCGAACGAACACCATGGCAGACAAGAAGAAGAAGCCCGATCCCGCGCCGGAGAAGATCAAGAAGGCCCCGCGCAAGCTCGACGAGCTGGACAAGAAGACGCTCAAGCTGATCGAGGGCACGGCGAGCTTCGTGCGCGGCAAGATCGACGCGAAGGGCCTGCCCGAGTTGCGCTTCCCGACGCGCGCGTTGTCGAACGTCAAGTACGACAAGGCGGTCGGCTACTTCGAGCTCGGCCGCGGACGCAAGGCGCGCGCCCTGTCGGTCAACACCGTCAAGAGCTTCGCGCAGACCTTGCGCCTGATGGCCATCAGCAAGGAGATGGTCGAGAACGACGACTTCGCCACGAAGCGGGAGGCGTACTACGTCTCGAAGAACTGGGGCGAGTGCAAGTTCAACGACCAGCCCGAGTCCGACACGGTGCTCGACGACATCGAGGCCCTCGCCTCGCTCGAGGGCTTGTCGCGCGAGCAACTGCGCTTCTTCCCCGAGGAGCACGGCGGATCGATCGCCGGCAACCTCGTGGTCGTCGATCGCGATCCCGAGACGGGCCAGGAGATCCGCATCGACTGCACGGCCTTCGGCTCGGGCTCGTACACGATCCCGCACTCGGTCGAGCACCTGAAGTTCGAGACCGACGCGACCTTCGTGCTGGCGATCGAGACGGGCGGCATGTTCCAGCGCCTGAACAACCACAAGTTCTGGAAGAGCGCCAAGTGCATCCTCGTCGAGACGGCCGGCGTGCCCACGCGCGCCACGCGGCGCTTCGTGCGGCGCCTCGCCGACGAGAAGAAGCTGCCGGTCTACGCCTTCGTCGATTGCGACCCCTACGGCATCGCCAACATCTACCGCACCTTGAAGGTCGGTTCGGGCAACGCCGCGCACATCAACCGCTTCTTCTGCGTGCCGCAGGCGCAGTACCTCGGCGTCACGCCGCAGGACATCATCGACTTCAAGCTGCAGGACGCGACGCACCCCTTGCAGGAGGTCGACATCAAGCGCGCCAAGGACGCCTTGAAGAACGATCCGTTCTTCGTGGCGCACAAGGGCTGGGTCAAGGCGCTCGAGCACATGCTGTCGATGGGCGTGCGCGCCGAGCAGCAGGCCCTCGCCAAGTGGGGACTCAACTTCGTGATCGAGGAGTATCTCCCGCGCAAGCTCGCCGACCGCAAGTCGTTCCTGCCTTGAGCGGCGCGACGCCGCGCGCGGTCGGGTGGGCTTCGGCGGGACTGCTCGCGGGCGCGGCGATGGCCTTGCTCGGGGTGCTGGCGATCCTCGTGCGCGCGCCGCTGTTGTTCCCCGCCATCGGCGCCAGCGCGGCGGTGGTCGCCCTCGCGCCGCTCTCCCGCGGCAGCCAGCCGCGCAGCATCGTGCTCGGCCATCTGGCGGGCGCGCTGCTCGGATGGGCGGCGGTGCACTGGGTGGCGGACGGCGCGCCCGGCGGCCTCGCGGCGGATCTGGATGCACGCCACGCGGCGGCGGGAGCGTTGGCCCTGGGCGCGACGGTGGCCGCGTTGCTGCGCTTCGACATCCCCCATCCGCCCGCCGCGGCGACGACGATGATCGTCGGCATGGGATTGCTGCCGCGCCTCGAGCATGTGCTCGCCATCGCGGCCGCGGCGGCGCTGCTGGCGCTGTTCGCGACCGCCGTGCAGCGTCTGGCGCGCCGCGACGCGCCGTGGTGGAGCCGCCCTTGAGGCTCAGCGCCGCGCGGCGGCGGACTTGGGCGGCGCGAGGAAGAAGCGACCGATGCGCGCCTCGAAGGTGGAGCCATCGTCGCGCTCGAAGGTGTAGCTGCCTTCCATCGTGCCCCAGGGCGTCGACAAGGGACACGAGCTCGTGTACTCGAAGCGCTCGCCGGGCATCAGGCGCGGCGTCTTGCCCACGACGCCCGGACCACGCACTTCCTCGCGGCGGTTGTCGGCGTCGAGGATGATCCAGTGCCGCGAGCGCAGCCGCGCGGGCTGGTCGCCCTCGTTGGCCAGCACGATGCGGTACGCGTACAACCAGTGCCGGCGTTCGGGATCCGACTCGGACTCGAGCCACTGGGCCTCCGCCACGACGCGCAGGCCTTCGGTGGTGGTGTCGGAGCCGCCCGGTCGGACGCTGGTGTCGCTGGTGCTGGACATGGTGGTGGTGGCCTGGCCGCGGCGGCCCGCGCCGCGAAGCGCGTCGAGAAGACTAGTGCCCCGGCACGGGCGGGGCAAATCGGGCCGGCGGGGGATGCGCGGAACAGCCGCCACGCCGGCGCTGCGCGCCGCCCGCAGGCCGGCGGCGCGCTAGACTTCGGGCATGGCCTGCAATTCGAACTCCACCCCGGCGGGCGGCGTGCCCGCGGGCATGGTCGTCGTGTCCCAAGGCGGCATGGACCAGCTCAAGTCGCTGCAACGCCGCCTGCGCGCGCGCGGGATCGAGAGCGAGCTGGTCGCGCCGGCGGGCGGCGGCTGCGGCTCCTCCTGAGGCACCAAGCTGTGGCTCGCGGTCGCGGGCCCCGACGCCAAGGCCGCCAGCCGCGCGATGGAGGACGAGTTCCTCGACGAGCTCGATCCCTCGGCGCGCCGCCACGCCGAGGTCGTGGTCGACCTCGATTCCGACCGGCGCACCTGTCCCGCCTGCCTGCACGAGTACGCCGCCGGACCGGTGCGCTGCCCGGCGTGCAGGTTGATGATCGGCGCTTGAGGAGGCCGGCGAGGAGGGCGGCACGGGCCCGGGGCCGGCGCGGCGAGCCGCGCGCCTCTGTGAAGTAAATTTGACAGACCCGCCCGGGCCGCGGGCGGGTGCGCGTGCCTCCTCGGCCCCGCGGCAAGCCGCGTGAAGAGCCGCGAAATCCGCCGCGTGGAAGGCCACGGGCCGCCCGGACGCGCGAGGCGCCCGGACGGCCCGTGGAGCGCGGATGCTCGAGGCGCCCAGTCGATGCCCGAGGCGCTCAGTCGTTGACGCGTTCCTTGTACTCCAGGGTCTCCGTGTCGACGCGCACCTTGTCGCCGATGTTGACGACCATGCCGACCTTGACCGTCATGCCGTTCTCGAGCACGGCGTCCTTGAGGCCGTTCAGCACACCCTTGATCGGCGGGGTGGTCTCCTTGACCACGGCGACCACGCTAGCGGGGGCGTCGACGGTCAGCAGCTTGCCGTCGACGATGCGACCGGTGTAGCTCTCGGCGTTCCAACGCAGCACGTCCTCGAGGCCGACCGAGGGGCAGCGCCACTCCTCGTTGCCGTCGAGCGTGTAGAACACCTCCTCCGTGCCGTCGGTGTAGCTGTGCGTGAGCTGGATCACCTCCGACTCGAGCACGTTGTACTTGTCGTCGCCCTGCGCCGTGATCTCGGTGATGCGGCCGGAGAGCAGGTCCTTGACCTTCATCTGCACGCGGCTGCGGCGGTCGCTCTTCCACAGGTTCCAGTAGATGACGGTGCAAACGCGGTTGGCGTTGTCCACCAGCATCCCCTTGCGCAGTTCCATCGCGGTCAGTTGGGACATCGTGATTCCTTCCGTGGCTTCGGCGAGCGTGGCTCGAGCGGCGCTTGGTGTGCTCCGCGGATGCGGGAGGCGTCCGCGAATGAGGGAGAAGAGGTTACCCGCGGAGCGCGCGGGCGGCAACCGCAGCGGCGCGCTCCGGGCTCAGGCGGGGTTCGAGAGCACTTTTTCCAGCTCCACGCGGAAGACCAGCGTGGCGTTGGCGCCGATGCGCGGCGGCGCGCCACGCGCGCCGTAGGCGAGTTGCGGCGGGATGACGAGCACCGCCTTCCCGCCCTCGGCGAGGTGCTGGAGTCCCTCGGTCCAACCCTTGATCACGTTGAACAACGCGAACTCGGCCGGGCCCGAGGTGCCGAGGGTGCCGTCGAAGTACTGGCCCTGGCTGGTCCAGCCCGCGTAGTGCACCCGCACGCGCGAGGCGCTGGTCGGCTTCCTGCCCGCGCCGGGTTCGAGCACGGCGAGTTGCAGTCCGCTGTCCAAGGTCGCCAGTTGCAGGGCGGCGAGGTCGGGGAACGCGGGCGGAGGCGCGGAGGCGAAGAGCTTCTTGAAACGGTCGAGCATGGGGCGGGGATCCTAGCTCGCCGCAGGCTAGGCTGCAGCCCATGGCGGGCAGGGCGGCTGGAGGCGGACGGGCGAAGCGCGCAGGCTGGACGCTCGCCGCGGCCTTGGTCGCCACGCTGCTGCTCGTCGCGTGGCGCGAGGCGCCACCTGCGCCGCGCGGCGAGGACGCTCCGGCCGGCGAGTTCAGCGCGACGCGCGCGGCCGCCGCATGGGACTCGCTGCCGGGCGCGACGAGTCCGCACCCGATCGGCAGTCCGGCGCACGCGGCGCTGGGCGCGGCGCTCGCGGCGCGCCTCGGCGAGCTGGGTCGCGAAGTGCGCCGCGACGAGGCGCTGCACGCGCGCGAACGCGCCGACGGCCTGCGCATCGTCGCTCCCGTGGCGAACATCGTCGCGCTGCTGCGCGGCACCGGCCCGGCCGACGCGCCGCTCTTCGTGCTGTCGACGCACTACGATTCGGTCGTCGCCGGTCCGGGCGCCAGCGACGCGGGCATGGGCTGCGCGGCGCTCTTCGAGTGCGCGCGCGCGCTGGTCGAGCGGGCGAAGCAGGGCGAGCGGCTGCCGCACGACGTGGCCTTCCTCTTCAGCGATGCCGAAGAGCTCGACCTCGTGGGCGCGGCGCGCTTCGCCGCGCACGATCCGCTGGCCGCGCGCGTCGGCCTGATCCACAACCTCGAGGCGCGCGGCACGAACGGACTCGCGCGCGTCTTCCGCACCACCGGCCCGCAGGACGAACTCGTGGAGCTGCTCGCGCGTTGCGCGCCGCGCCCCAGCACCACCTCCTTCGCCGTGGAGGTCTTCCGCCGCCTTCCCAACGACACGGACGTCAGCGTGTACGCGGAGCTGGGCTGGTCGGCGCTCGATGCCGCGGTGATCGGCGGCCTGGCTCGATACCACACGCCGCTCGACGACGCCGATCACCGCGACGCGCGCTCCTTGCAGCACCATGGCGAGACGGCGCTGGCGCTCGCAGCCGGTTGGCGCGGGGAAGGCGCCGTTCGCTCCACGCGGGAGGCCGACGAATCGCACGCCATGGCGTGGAGCGACGTGCTGGGGATCCACATCGTGCGCGTCCCCGCATGGAGCGTGCTGCCTTTGGCTCTCGGCGCGCTCGTCGCGTGCGCCTTCCTCGCCCGGCGGGCGGCGGGCGTGGCGCTCGCCAGCGCGGCGGGCGCCTTGGCGGGCGCGGTGGCGGCGGCGCTCGTCTGCACGGCGCTCGTCGCCGTGCTCGCCGCAGGGCACGAAGATGGCGCGCCATGGTTGGCGCGCCCGTGGGCGTGGACGATGGGACTCGGGGCCGTCGCGTACGCGACCGGAGCACTGCTCGCGCGCCGCGCCGGAGGGTGGGCCTCCTCGCGCGGCGCGGGTGGCTTGCGTGGCGGAACCGGCAAGCACGAGCAACTGGCTGGAGTGGTCGGCATTTGGGCGGCATGCGCCGTCGCCCTGGCCAGCGCGACCCCCGGCGCGGCCGCGCCGTTCCTCGGGCCCGCCGTGGCGGGGATCTTGGTGCTCTTGCTCCTACCAGGTCGCCTTGCCGCCCTGATCCTCCCATGTGTCGGGTTGGTGCTCGTGTCACCTCTGCTGCTCGGCGTCGCGGAGGCCTTCGGCCAAGGCCTTCCCGCCGCCTTGGCCGTGCCTTGGGCGCTCCTCGGCGCGTTGGCGGCCCCACGCTTCGAGTTGGCGCCGCGGCTCGTCTGCTTGGGCTTGGGACTGGTGGGCTTGTGGGTGGCGGCTTTCGTCCCCACACGCGACGCGCACACGCCCCGGGCCGGAAATGCCCGCTACTGGCGTCCGCTTTCCGTGGACGGGGTAGGAAACTGGAATGTGGGTGGGCCCCCACCTCCGGGCTGGGCTCCACCGCCGGTGCAACCTATCTCAACCGAAGAATCGGCTTGGGCGACAGCCGCCGCGGCCCAATTGCGGCCCCCCGCATCCAATGGTGCGCATGGCTGGAGCCTCCAGCCCCCCGAGCACGCCGTGATGTGGTGCCTGGACTTGGAGGAGGCGGGCACCATCGAGGTGCGCGCCGACGGGCGGGTTTGGCGGGGCGCGGCGCGCGAGCTGCGGATCGCGGGCCAATTCCAAGGCGTCGTGGAGATCGTGTTGCAAGAGGACTCGCGGGCCCGTTCGTTGTGGGCCGTGGGCGCGTTGGGGGACGCGGGCTGGCCTTGGCGACCCGCGTTGGCGGTGCCGCGCGGACGCGGAGACGAGGTCGCCATCGAATTCGCGTTGCAACCGTAGAGCTCCGGCGGAGCATGGCCGGACAACCGCCGCGAGCGCTGCGTTGCTTGACCGTTGTCCTAGGTTAGGAATTGGGTAACATCCTTCCCCCCCCGAGGTAGGGTCGGCGAAGGCGTGGCTGAGAAGGTGTCGTGTCGGGCGCGTCCCGCACACGATCCCCCGGCCGCCTGCAGGCCCTGCCGGCAAGGACCTCGCTTCCAGAGAGCCCCAAGCGGCGCATCAGGCCCCCACGCCCCACCCCCAACGGAACCAAGGCGGAGCACAACACATGTCGGAATCGGCAGGCTTCAACCCGGTGAGTGCGTTGCGCAACTTCGCGCGCAACTCGCCGTGGATCTTCATGGCGGTGGCCCTGCACCTGATCGTCATCGCGGCCGCGGCGGTCTTCTACACCGCCAACCACGAGCAAAAGAAGGAAGAAGAGCCCACCACCGTCGCCGTCACCCGCAAGGTGGAGGCGGAGGAAGAGCTGCCGATCCCGCCGGAGCAGCTCGACCGCAAGGCGATCCCCAAGAACGAAGAGCGCGAAATCGTCTCCTTCGAGGAGGACGTCTACATCCCGACCAACGAGTCGGTGCCCGAGGACCTGTCGCTGGACCGCGGCGATCCCGACTCGGTCGAGAACCTGTCGGGTGGCTCGACGGGCGGCACGGCCATCGGCGTCGGCACGGTCGGCCACGCCGGCCTGCGTCCCTCGGCCTTCGGCGGACGCCGCCTCGGCCCCGGCGCCAAGAAGGGTCGCGCGGGCGGCCCGACGGAAGGCACCGAAAAGGCCGTGCTGGAAGGCCTGAAGTGGCTGCTGCGCCACCAGTCGGACGACGGCTCGTGGTCCTACGGCCGCATGAAGTCGATCTGCACGGCGGACAAGCCCTGCTTCGATTCCAAGGCGCACATCACCGACAACTACAACGACGGCCTGACGGCCTTGGCGTTGCTCGCCTTCCTCGGCGCAGGCTACGGCCACGATGCGAAGCAGACGATCGTCGACACGACGCGCGCCAAGCGCCATGTCGTCGGCGACTCGGTCAAGAAGGGCCTCAACTACCTGCTCAAGAAGCAGAACCCCGACGGCTCGTTCTCCAGCGGCGACAAGCCGTTCATGTACAACGAGTCGCTGGCGGCCATGGCCCTGACCGAAGCCTACGGCCTGTCGCAAAACCGCTACTACAAGGAGCCCGCCCAGAAGGCGATCAACTTCGTGGTGGCCGCCCAGCGCCCGAACCCCAGCGGCCAGGGCAAGTGGGGCTGGCGCTACGACTCGATGCAGCGCGTCGAGCGCGAGATCGGCATGGGCACCGCCGCAGCCGAGAACAAGGCCATCCTCTTCGACTCGGACATCTCGGTGACGGGCTGGTGCGTGATGGCGCTCAAGTCGGCCAAGCTCTCGGGCCTCAACGTGTCCGACGAGTCGATGGCCGGCGGCATGGCCTTCGCCAAGTACGTGACCGCCGACAACGGCATGGTCGGCTACCTCGATCCCAAGCAGGCCGGCCAGGCCGTGACCGGCGGCGGCGACCACTTCACCTACCACCCGGCGGTCATGTCGGCCCTCGGCATGTGCGTGCGCATCTTCGTCGAGCACGACCCGAACGACGCGTTCCTGCCGCTGGCCGCCGCCCAGATCATCAAGGACCTGCCGGACGCCGGCAAGCCGGACTCGAAGACGGGCGACCGCCTGTCGGTCGACTACTACTACTGGTACTACGCCTCGATCGCGCTCAACCAGTTCGACGGCCCCGACGCGCCCAAGAAGACGGGCAAGTACTGGGGTCCGTGGAACAAGAAGATGGTCGACGCGGTGATCGCCCTGCAGGACGCCACCGACGACCGCAAGACGGAAACGGACCCCAACAAGCGTTCGTGCCAGACCGGTGGTTGGATCGTGCCGGACCGCTGGGGCAGCCATTACGGCGGCCCGATCTACCAGACGGCGGTCAACGTGCTGACCCTCGAGGTGTACTACCGCTACGACAACGCGTTCGGCGGAGCCAAGCGCAACTGACCGACATGCGCGCGCGACGCCGGTGATCCGGCGTCGCGCGGCTCGCGTCCCCCCACGCGCGCCGACGAGCCTCCTCGCCCGCCGGCGCCGACCTAGAGCCCCCAGCCCCCTACCGCAACTCGTGCGACGCTTCCATCTCCTCCGTGGCATCGCGGCCATGCTCGTCGCGAGCGCCGCCGGCCTCACCGCCACGACGCAAGCCCAGTCCGCCGCGGTGCTCGGCAAGAACGACGCCGCCTACGCCACGCAGCTGTACCGCGCCGGCTACCCCGAGCTGGCCGAGCGCCTGCTGAAGACGATCGAGACCTCGGGCGCGGTCGAGCCCAACGAGCAGATCGGCGTCAAGGCGCTGGCGCTCGACATCCGCACCGATCTGGCGCTGCGCGAAACGGACGCGGAGAAGCGCAAGACGGCGCTCGCCGCGGTCCTCGCCGAGAAGGAGGACTTCGCCCGCAACTACGAGGGCAAGACCGCCGCCGACGACACGATCCAGACGCTGCCGGACGTGTACCAGAAGCTCGGCGAGGCGATCACCTCGTTGCTGCAGAAGGAGACCGATCCCCAGAAGATCGAGCAGTACCGCAAGGAAGGCCACGAGATCTTCACCAAGGCCGAGGAGAAGCTGCAAGAGCGGCTCTCCGCGATCGAGCAGCAGATCAACGACGCTTGGCTCGCGCTCGGCGACGCCGCCGGCGAGGAAGACGCCAAGATCGATCCGGCGCTCGAGCAGCAGAAGATCCGCACGCTCTACAACCTGCCGCGCACGTTCTACTACCACTCGCAGATCTTCCCGAAGGACGACTTCAAGAAGACGGAGCTGATCGACAAGGCGATCGAAGGCTTCAACGCCTTCGGCCTCGACTATTCGGACCTCTTGTGGGCCTACGAAGGCCTGATCTTCCTCGGCTTGTGCGAGAAGGACAAGGGCAACCAGCAGGAGGCTCTCGGCGCGTTCGACGACGCGATCCGGATGCGCGAGCAGTTCGTGCAGGACGCGAAGGGCTACTTCCAGGTCGGCCAATCGGAAGGCGACCTCGTCGCCGCCGCGGTGCTGCAGAAGATCATCGCCCAGCGCGACTTCAAGGACTACGCCGGCGCGGCGGCGACCATGAAGGACTTCGTCGACACGATCCCCGGCGCGTACGAGACGCGCTCGGGATTGGCGGCGCTGGCGGCGCTGGCCGAAGCGCATGTCGCCGCGGGCGACGTCAAGTCCGCCGGCGACGCGGCGGACAAGCTCGTCGAGCTCGATCCGAAGGGCCAATGGGGCGCCAAGGGCCGCGAGCTGCAAGGCAAGATGCTCGGCGGCGGCGGCGCCTCGATGGACGCCGAGAAGGTCCTGTCGATCGCGCGCACCTACCTGGACCGCGGCGACGACGCGCGCGCGCTCGAGATCGCGGCGCAAGCCGTGGCGGCCTTGCGGGGCCACCCGAAGGAGGCGCAGCTCGGCGTCGACGCGTGGCTCTTCATCGGCGCCATCCACAAGAAGAACGGCGCGCTGCAGGAGGCCTCGATCGCCTTCGACGCGGCGGCGGACCGCTACGCCGCCGATCCCAAGTGCGCCGAGGCCGTGTTCCAGGCGATGGATTGCTATCGCCTGCTGAACAAGTCGAGCAAGCGCAAGTTCTACACCGACCGCCTCGAACAACGCCGCTCGACCTTGGCGAGCAAGTACGCCACGCACCCGCGCGCCGCCAGCGCGCAACTGGCCGAAGCGCAAGGCATGCAGGACGACGGCCAGTACGCCGAAGCCGCCGCCGAATACGCCAAGATCCCGCCGACGTCGCAGGTCTACCTCGACGCCACCGTCGCGGGAGGGCAATGCCATTTGCTGCGCGGCCGCGACCTCGCCAAGGCGGGCAAGCCCGCCGAGGCCAAGCTCGCCTACGGCACGTCCGAGGACCTCTTCAAGAAGGCGCGCGCCGAAGCCGAGCTGCAGCGCGGCAAGACGCTGAACCTCGACGACAAGGCGCGCTTCGATTCGCTGGCGCTGCGCGCCATGATCGGGTTGGCGCAGCTCTACTTGACGCCCGAGATGGCGCGCGCGGCCGAGGTGCTGCCGCTCCTGCAGGGCGCGGACGAGGCCTACGCCTCGAACGGCGAGGCGATCAACAACTTCTGGCGCTTCCGCATCGAGGCGTTGCGCGCGCAAGGCAAGCTCGACGACGCCGTGCTGCAGCTCGAGGCGCTGGTCAAGACCAACCCCGAGTCGAAGGCCATCGCCCCCGCCGCCGCCATCGTGGCGAGCGCGCTCGACGCGCGCGCCGCGGAACTCCGCGAGAAGGAGAAGAAGCCGCGCGACGCCGACGAGATGCAGAAGAAGGCGGCGCGCTACTACGCCGTCGCCGGCCGCGGCTTCCTCAAGTCCGACAACCCCAAGGTGGGCGAGATCGAGCCGATCGCCAAGCGCTTGTTCGCGCTCGGCCTCGATTCGAACTCCGTGCCCGAGGACCAGCTCTCGTTCGTCGGCTGGGATCCGAAGAAGAACGTCGAGACCCAGCAGTGGGCGCTCGCTGCGGAGCTCTACGAGGCCACCTTGCGCCTCGTGCCCGGCTACCAGATGCAGGTGCAGCTCGGTCGCTGCTACGGCTACCTGGGCGAGTACGCCAAGGCGGCCGGCATCCTCGGCAACCTGTTCGAGACCGAGCAGGCCTACGACGCCGAGAAGAAGCAGCTCAAGCGCGCGGTCATCCGCCAGAAGCAGGAGCTGTTCTTCGCCTACCTCGAACTGGGCCTGGCCGAGCACGAGGCGGCCATCGCCGCCAACGACATGGACGGCTTCCGCCGCGCCTCGACCATCTTCGCGGTCATGGCGCGCGAGCTGACGGCCACGTCGCGCGACTGGTGGTACACGAAGTACTACCAGATCAAGAACCTCGCGGCCTCGGGCGACTACACGAACGCCAAGGTGCAGTTGAACGACCTCGAACGCACGACCACCGGCTACGGCGAACAGCACGGATTGAAGGACCGCTTCCTCGCCCTCAAGCGGGAGCTCGAATCGAAGTAGCCCGCGCGCGCCATCGCGTGCGCGCACTCCCGACCAGCCCCGCCCCCGCACACCGACACTCCCCCACCACTCCCATGCAGCTCAAGCTGACGCTTTCGACGACCGCCTTCCTGTGCGTCGCGCTCCTCTCCGGCGCGCGCGCCGACACCATCACCCTGAAGGACGGCAAGACCGAGTCCGGCAAGGTGAAGTCCGAGGACTTCGCCGGGGTGCTCTTCGACCCCTCGAAGGGCGACGACAAGTTGATCCCTTGGAGCGACATCGCCGCCAACGGGGTCACCTACGACGGCGCCGAGGAGTACGTGGCGGCCAAGGAGGCCTTCGACGGCGGCCGCTTCGACGAGGCGATCTCCTCCTTCGCGCCCCTCGCCAAGGACGCCAAGAAGCCCGTGCTGCGCCAGAACGCCATGTACTACACGGCGCGCGCGCAGATGATGCTCGGCAAGAACGACGAGGCGCTCGCCACGCTCGAGTCGCTCACGAAGGAGTTCGGCAAGTCGCGCTGGCTGATGGACGTCGGCGAAGGCATCGTCGCCATCCACGCCGCCAAGAAGGACCTCGCCAACGCGAGCAAGGCCCTCGACAAGCTCGGCAGCGACGCTTCCGCCGCCGGAGTCGACGCCAGCTTCGACAAGGCCGTGCAGGTCCTGAAGGGCCGGGTGTTCGAGGAGCAGAAGGACTACTCCAAGGCGCGCGCCGCCTACGGGGTCGCCGCCTCCGCCACCGGGCTCGATGCGCGCATCGTGCAGCTCGGCAAGCTCGGCGAGGCCCGCTGCACCGCCGCCACGGGCGACAAGGTCAAGGCCGAAGGCATCTTCCGCGCCCTGGCGCGCGAGGACGCGGCCAACGCGATCCTCGCCGGCGCCTGGAACGGCCTCGGCGAGCTGATGCTCGAGGAAGGCAAGAAGGGCAAGGGCGACGCGGAGAAGATCACCGACGCGCTGTATTGCTACCTGCGCGGCGTGGTGCAGTATCCCCCGCTGCCGGGCGACTCGACCCTCGAACACGAGCGCGCCATCGCCGGCGCTTCGCAGTGCTTCCGCTTCCTGTCGCAGATCGACAGCAAGGCCGAGGGCAAGCGCTACAACAAGGAACGCGCCGACCAGCACGCCGCCATGCTGCGCAGCCGCTACCCGAACTCCTCCTTCCTGCAAGGCCTGTGACGGGCCGGGCGCGAAGGAGCGACGACTGATCGCCCGCGCGGAGCGGACTCCGCGCGGGAACGACTGAGCAAAGGCAGAACCGGCCGGGATCCAGCCGGCCCCCCCCCCCCAGACAACGAGAAGATTCCCCGATGAACCAGACCCTGAAGAAGTACCTCGCCACGGCCTTCGTCGCCGTGCTGCTCGTGTCCGGCGTCGCGCTGGCCTCCGACGGCGGCGCCCCGAAGAAGACGTGGCTCGAGCTGTTCCAGACGACCGGCCCCGTCGGCTACATGATGGTCATCACCTCGATGACGGGCACGGCGCTCCTCATCGAGCACTTCGTCAACGTGCGCAAGGAGAAGATGGCGCCCTCGGCCCTCGCCAACGACCTCGAGGCGCTCATCGCCGAAGGCAACTACGACACGGCCCTCGAGATGTGCGAAGAGGAGAAGGGCTACCTCTCGAACCTCGTCGGCGCCGCGCTGCGCATGCGCCACGCCGGCTTCGGCGAGATGGTCAACGCCATGGAGGCGGCCGCCACGCAGGAGCAGTTCCGCATGACCACGAAGATCAGCTACCTGTCG